>NZ_JBSFKQ010000015.1:0-144548 GCF_053598615.1 Kitasatospora sp. NPDC001095
CCCATGATCGCGGTGAACTCGCCCTGGGGGAAGACGACGCTGACGTTGTCGAGGGCGACGACGCGGGTCTCCCCCTCCCCGTAGACCTTGTTCAGGCTGGCGGCGCGGGCGGCCGCCCGGCCGGTGTGGACGGCGGTTGCGGGGAACGTCACGAGGACTCCTGGAACGGGTGAACGGAATGTTTAACTCCGTAACATCATCCCAAGCTGTTCGAACGCGATGTGTCATGCCGCGCGGTGGTCGGCCCCCGCCGACCCGGCGGGGTGGCGGGGGCCCTTGTCCTCCTCAGGTATGACCCGGACCCTGAGGACCAAGGGCCCTGCGGGGCCGGTCCGGTGCGGCCCGCCTACTCGACCGCCACCCCGAAGGCCGCCGCCAGCCCGGCCAGGCCGTTCGTCACCGCCCGCCCGGACGGGCTGAACTCCCAGCCGCCGGCGCCCCGGCGGAACGCCCCGAGCAGCATCGCGCTGTCCGGCACCCCGCCGGTCGGCCCCGCCCAGGCGTCCGGACCGCCCGCGCCCGGCCCGTACGCGGCGGCGAGGGCCAGCCCGTGCACGTAGCCGAGCGGCAGCGCGGGATGCTCCTCCTCCTCGGTGGACACGGCGACCACCACCTCCTCCACGGCCGCCGGCAGCCGGTGCAGGTCCAGCGCCAGCCGGGCCGCCCGGGTCGGCTCGCCCGGCACCGAGTGGGTCGGATGCAGCCGGACGGCGCCGTCCGGGTCCTGCGGGCTGTTGAAGAACACGAAGTGCTCGTCGCTCAGCACCCGGCCCCCGGCGCACAGGAAGGCGGTGACGTCCAGCTCCACCGCGTCCCCGCCGGCCGTCCGGCTCTGCCAGCTCACCGTGAGGGCGGTCTCGCCGGCCTCCGCGGGTTTGTCGCCGGTGGCGGTGGCGGTGGCGTCGGCGGTGGCGGCGCCGCCACCGAGCCGGCCGCGCAGGCCCTGCTCGGCGAGCAGCACCACTAGCTCCGGGCCGCTCACCAGGGTCAGCGGCTTGCCCTCGATGTAGCTGTACGAGCCGCGGCCGAAGCCCGCGGTGGTGACCAGGATGCCCTTGTTCGCGCCGTGGTGGCGGACGGTGGACTCCAGGTCGCGCACCGCCGTCGGCGGGACGGTCTTCTTGTAGCGCTTGGCCTGGATCACGATCTTGCCGCCGGTCACCGGGTCCAGGTCCTCGGCCACCACGTCCACCCCGACGTCGCCGCTGCGGGCCGTGGTCATCACCTTGAAGCCGCGCAGCCGGAACAACTCGGCGATCAGGTCCTCGAACTCCAGTGGATCCATCTCGAACAGGTCCGGCTCGTCCTCGCCGCCGTGCCCCGCCAGGCTCCCGCCGACCGACTCCGGCCGGCGGTCCGGCCGGACCTCGTCCAGCCGCTCCGGGCGCGCCGACAGCCGGCCGCCCAGGCCCTGGAAGCACTCCACCGGGGCCACCCGGTCCAGCGCCAGGCCCGCGAAGCCGGCCCGGGTGGCGGTCAGGGTGGAGAGGAAGCGCTCCGCCTCCCGACCGGTGGCCGGGTCGATGCCGAGGACGAAACCGTTCACCACCACCGAGTCCAACAGGCCGTCCCGGTCCGCCCGGAACAGCTCCGCCGCCACCCGCAGCGCCGACTGCGCCAGCACCTCCCGGTACAGCGCCTTGCGCTCCGTCGCCGGGCGGGCCACCTCGGCCTCGCGGTCGTCCGACTTCACGTACCGCACCCGGCCGGCGGCCGGCACCACGTCCGGCCCGGGAAGCTCCCAGTCCACCACCAGCTGGCGGCCCCCGGCGTCGAACGCCGCCACCAGCCGGTGCGGGAAGCCCTCAGGCCAGGCCGCCGAGGCGTACAGGCCGGCCGTGAAGTACTCCTGCACCGCCTCCGGCTCACCCGCCCGCAGCCGACGCAGCAACTCCTCGGTCCGGGCGGCCAGTTCCTCCTGCTGCCGGCGGGACTGCTCGACCCAGGCCAGGTACTCCCGGTGGTACGCGGCCAGCCGGTGCTGCCGGTCGGTCTCCCGGGCCTGCGCGGCGTACCAGTCCTGCTCGAACCTGGCCCGGCCCTGGGCCAGGTACTGCTCGTACTGCTGCCGCACACCACGGTTGCGGGCCTGGACCGGGTCCGGCGGCGGCACGAAGTAGCGGGGCGAGGACTGGTCCGGCATCGGCACAGGATCGCCCAGCGGCCCCGGGTCGAAGGCCGGCACCGCCCGCGGCGCCAGCAGGGCCTGCGGGCCGAACGCCGGCGCGGCCAGGCCGGCGGCCAGCAGCCCCCTCAACTCCTGCACCCGGGCGTCCAGTTCGGCCGTCCGCCGGGCCGCCTCCGCCTCCCGCGACTGCTGGTAGGCGCGTTGCGCCTCGCGCTCGTCGCGGGCCGCCGCCCGCTGCGTCTCGCGCTGCTCCCGCTCCCGGCGGCGCTGCTCCGCCGCCTCGGCGCGCCACCGGGCCTCCTCCCGGCGCTGCTGCTGTCGCTGCGCCTCCGCCCAGATCGCCAGCACCCCGCTGCTCCGCCGCCCCGACACCGTCCGTCCACCCCATTCGCCTCGCGCCGACCATCGGGCGGCCGCCGCGGCACCGCCTCCTGGCCCCGCCGCCGACCGCGCCCGCCACAATAGAACGTGAACACCCCGCCGGGCCAAGCGCCGGTGACCTGCGGACTCCGCGGGCTCCTGACTGCCCGTCACCCGTTGCACGACTGGCATGTAGTTCATTTATCAACTGTTGAATCGTCACTTATCGACGCTTGGGAAGCTGCTCGCACAGCAACCGAGCAAGGGGGACGACAACCATGAAGTCAGGCAGAACTCTTCGCGGTCTTGCCGCCGGTCTGGCGTTCGCGGCCGCGGCCGTGGTGCCCGCCGCGATGCCCGCGCAGGCGCAGTCGGTGTGCACCGGGCCGACTCCGTCGGGCCGGTGCGACGTCGTCGGTGAGGGCAACGACCCGACCGGGGCGCTGCTCTCGGTGGCCCGGGTGCCCGGGGGCCTCTCGGTCTCCGGCTGGGCCCAAGACGTCGACGGCGGGTCGGTCACGGTCCGGATCAGCGTCGGCGGCGTGCCCGTCGGCTACCTGTCGGCCGACAGGCCCGGAGGGCCGGACGGGCGAAGCGACGCGTTCACCGGTGTCGTGCCCGTCCCCACCGCGACGGGCACGGTCTGCGCGGCCGCGCTCAACATCGGCTCCGGGGCCGACGCCTTCCTGGGCTGCTCCTCGCTCTTGGTGGGTCACGACCCGATCGGCAAGCTGGACACGTTCACGACGAAGGACGGCTCCGTCACCGCGACGGGCTGGGCGCTGGACCCTGACTCGGCGGCCTCCACCCAGGTGTACATCTCCTACCAGGGAAACACCTTCGGGCCCTTCCCGGCCGACCAGGCCCGGCCCGACGTCGGCGCCGCCTATCCGGGGTACGGGGACGCCCATGGCTACCGGGCCACCTTCACGCCGCCCTCGATCTCCGCCTGCTACTGGGTGGTCAAGGTCACCGCGGTGAGCCTCGAGGCCGGCTCGAACGCCCAGGTGGCCGCCCGGATGTGCTCCTGACGCACGAGTCCGGAGGGCGGTCCGGCCTCCGCTGTCGGTGCCAACGGGTACCCTCGCAGCTTCGAGAAGGAGGGGGTACCCGTGACGATCGCACCGCAGCACCGGGCCCGCCCCGAAGGCTGGGTCTCCACCGGCCTGAGCTGGCGGGACGGCCGTGCCGTGCTCGGGGCCGCGCGCGGCGGCCGGGTGCACGAGCGCGCCGTGGCACCCGGGGCGGAGGTGGGTTGGCTGCTGGGCGGCCCGCGCCGCTGCGTCGGGGCCTGGCTGGCCGGGGCGGCGGAGCGCACGCCCTGCCCGCACCACGCGCTGATCGATCCCGACGGCGGCGCCACGCAGTGCCCGGCCTGCCAGAGCGTGGACCGCGGCCTCGCTCTCGCTCGGGACCAGATCCTCGACGACGGCCGCACCTACCTGCTCTACCTCGCCTGGTTCGGCGAGGGCCTGCTCAAGGTCGGCCTGACCGCCGAGCAGCGCGGCGACAGCCGACTGCTCGAACAGGGCGCCCTGGCCTACGCGTTCACCGCCCGCGGCGCCCTGCCGTCGATCCGGCGCGCCGAACTCACCGTCGCCGCCTCGGGCCTGGCCCGCGAACGGTTCAAGTCCCGGCTCAAGACCGAGCACTGGTGGTCGCACGGCGACGCCCCGCACCGCCGCACGGTGCTCACCGAGGCCCGCGCCCGGGCCCACCGGCTGCTGGACGGCCACGCCCTGGAGCTGCTCGCCGACCGCCCGGTGGTCGACCACGTCGAGCGCTACGGCCTGGCCGGCGGCGCCCCGCAGGCGTACCGGGAGATCGCCGCCCTGGCCGACGGCGCCGTCGTCGCGGGCCGGCTCCGGCCGCCGGTGGGCCGGCACCTCTTCCTCGACCAGGCGGACGGCTCCGGCCCGCTGCTGCTGGACACCCGGCTGCTCACCGGCTGGACGCTCAGCCCCGTCACCGGCCGCGGCTCCGCCGGCCTGATCCTCCACGAGCGCCTGCGCCCACCGGAGCCGGACACCCAGGAGGCGCTCTTCTGAGGCCTCCGCCACCCCCGCGAGGGCGGTCGGTCCGGCGCTCGGGACCGCCGGGCGCCGGACGGGCGGTCAGCCGCTGATCAGGGCGAGGAGCTGGTTCGCCAGGCCCAGGGCCGGCGCGGCGGCCTCGCCGAGGCGCTGGGCCACGCCGGCCAGCAGCAGGAGGGTGTTGCGCCGGTGGCCCGGCTCCTCGGCGGCGGGGCTGTTCAGCACCGGCAGGGCCTCGGCGAGGCTCTGCCGGTCCGCCTCGTGGAGCCGGCCGTCGCGGGCCAGCTCGGCGACGGCGTCGGCGAGCCGGGAGAACAGCGCCGCGACCGCCGGCGGCAGCGCCTGGTCGCCGACCGGCCCGTTGTTGTGCTGGATGCCGACGACGTTGGTCCCGCCGTGGATGTTGACCTGGTCCCCGTGGACGTGCGAGCCGTTGCCGTTGTCGCTCACTTGCTGACTCCCGTGATGCCGTGGCCGCCGTAGATGTTGACGTGGTCGCCGGACTGGTAGTGCCGCCGGTCGATGTTGACGGTGTGGACGAACTGCTGGAACTCGATCTGCGGGTTCTCGATCGCCTGCGTGATGGTGGCCTGCAGCTGCTGCGCGGGCCCGGGTGACTCCCAGGCCAGCAGCGCGGTCGGCGTCCCCGCCGTGTCCACGGACAGCGCGTACAGGCGCGGCTGGACCAGCCGGGGCAGGGTGACGGTGAAGAAGTACACCACCACGATGATCACCGCCACCACCACGAACGGGCCCGCGGCGAAGCCGCTGGACCCGCCGTACGAGCGGTTGTTGTTGTCCAGGGAGGCGAGCAGGCTGACGATCAGCGTGGCCACGGTCATGATCCCGATCACCCGCAGGAGCCGCATGACCGCGCCCGCCTTCTCCGGCACCAGGACGGTGGTGGTGACCCGGGCGATCATCGCGAGCGGGTACGCCGCGGCGCCGACCCAGAGGATGCGCCTGGTCACGGCCACCCGGGTGACGGACTTCGGGGTGGAGACCGGCGGCGGTACGGTGGGCGCGACCGGCGGCGGAGGTGCCGACGGCGGCAGTGGGCCGAGCGGGGTGAAGCCGGTCTGGCCGACTTGGCTCGGATCGGGTGGATCGGTCGGCTGCATGGACGTTTCCCCCAAGGCTCGCCATGTGCGGGACGACCATTAACCAGCACGCTCGGTGGCGGCACAAGTCATTTGTCACAAGCGGCACATGACGGACCGTCGGCGAATGCGCCCGGCCTGCCGGAAGCCGTCGGTCAGCCCAGCTTGCCGCGCACCACGCCGGGGCCGGACCGGGCCCGGCGGGACAGCGGCGGCCGGGACGGGCGGACGTCGAAGCGGGCCGGCTGCTCGGCCGGCTCGGCGGCCCGCCCGGCGAGGGCGGCCCGTGCGGCCGCCAGCGCGACCCGTGCGAGCAGCGGGTCCTCCCGGACGCCGGCCGCGCGCTTGGCGCTCTGGCAGTCGGCGCACCAGACCGGAGAGGCCGGCCCGTCCGGGTACACCATCTCCTCGGGCGGCAGGTAGTGCCCACCGCACTCGACGCACTCGAAGATGAACCTCATCCGACGATCACCGTCCCGGATCCGTGGCACCGACCGCAGGGCGACCAGAAGGTGTGGACGCTGGGCACCATGCTTCCTTCCTCGTCCAGTTCGACCGTTGCCTCGGTCTTCTGGGTCCCCCCGGACCCGCCGCAACCGGAACAGGACTGAACCTCGGGCATATGCCGTCCTTCCTTGGCGGAGGACTACCGTAGCGCGATTCCCCGCCGGGAAGCACGGTCCGAACGGTCCGCCACCCGTACGGGTAACGCCGGGCCCGGCGGGACGGGCCGCGGGGGCAGGCGCCGGCCCCCCGCGACGAGCACCGAACGCGAGGGGCCGACCGTACTGGGGGAGCCGTCAGCCGCGGGCGGCCCGCAGGAACTCCCGGTTCATCGCCGCGATGCTGGGCAGCGGGATGCCCTTGGGGCAGGCGGTGGCGCACTCACCGGTGTTGGTGCAGCCGCCGAAGCCCTCGGCGTCCATGGCCGAGACCATGTTCCGCACCCGGGCGGCCCGCTCCGGGGCGCCCTGCGGCAGCACGTTGAGGTGCACCACCTTGGCGGAGGTGAAGAGCATCGCCGAGCCGTTCGGGCAGGCCGCCACGCAGGCGCCGCAGCCGATGCACTCGGCGTGCTCGAAGGCCGTGTCGGCGACCTCCTTGGGGACGGGCGTGGCGTGCGCCTCGGGCGCGCTGCCGGTGGGGGCGGTGATGTACCCGCCGGAGCCGATGATCCGGTCGAAGGCCGAGCGGTCCACCACCAGGTCCTTGACCACCGGGAAGGCCGCCGCCCGCCAGGGCTCGACGTCGATGGTGTCGCCGTCCTGGAAGTGCCGCATGTGCAGCTGGCAGGTGGTGGTGCGCTCGGGGCCGTGCGCCTGGCCGTTGATGACCATGCCGCAGGCGCCGCAGATGCCCTCGCGGCAGTCGTGGTCGAAGGCGACGGGCTGGTCGCCGCGGGTGATCAGCTCCTCGTTGAGGGTGTCCAGCATCTCCAGGAAGGACATGTCCGGGCTGATCCCGCTGACCTGGTAGGTGGTCATCGAGCCGGGTGCGTCCGGGCCCGCCTGGCGCCAGATGCGCAGGGTGAGGTTCATGCGTAGCTCCGCTGGGTGGGGTGGACGTGCTCGAACTCGAGGTCCTCGCGGTGGAGGACGGGTGGCTCGCCGGTGCCGGTGAACTCCCAGGCGGCGGCGTAGGAGAACTCCTCGTCGCGGCGGGCGGCCTCGCCGTCGGGGGTCTGGCTCTCGATGCGGAAGTGGCCGCCGCAGGACTCGGCGCGGTGCAGCGCGTCCAGGCACATCAGCTCGGCCAGCTCGAAGTAGTCGACCAGCCGGTTGGCCTTCTCCAGCGACTGGTTGAGCTCCTGCCCGGTGCCGGGCACCTTGATCCGGCGCCAGAACTCCTCGCGCAGCCGCGGGATCCGCTCCAGCGCCCGCCGCAGCCCGGCCTCGTCGCGGGCCATCCCGCACTCGTCCCAGAGCAGTTCGCCGAGTTCGCGGTGGAAGGAGTCCGGGGTGCGGTCGCCGTCCACCGCGAGGATCAGGTTGAGCCGGTCCTCGACCTCGGCCTCCACCTCGGTGAGCACCGGGTGGTCGGAGGGCACGGCCGGCAGCGGGTGGCGGGCCAGGTAGTCGTTGATGGTGGGCGGCAGCACGAAGTAGCCGTCGGCCAGGCCCTGCATCAGGGCGCTGGCCCCGAGCCGGTTGGCGCCGTGGTCGGAGAAGTTGGCCTCCCCGATGGCGAACAGGCCCGGCACGGTGGTCTGCAGGTCGTAGTCGACCCAGAGGCCGCCCATCGTGTAGTGGATCGCCGGGTAGATCCGCATCGGCACCCGGTACGGGTCCTCGGCGGTGATCCGCTCGTACATCTCGAAGAGGTTGCCGTACCTGGCCTCGACGGCCTCCCGGCCCATCCGGCGGATCGCGTCGGCGAAGTCCAGGTAGACGCCCTGGCCGCCGGGGCCCACGCCGCGGCCCTCGTCGCAGACGTTCTTGGCGGCCCGGGAGGCGATGTCGCGCGGCACCAGGTTGCCGAAGGAGGGGTAGATCCGCTCCAGGTAGTAGTCCCTCTCCTCCTCCGGGATCTGCCCGGGCGGCCGGTTGTCGCCCTTCGCCTTGGGCACCCAGATCCGGCCGTCGTTGCGCAGCGACTCGCTCATCAGGGTGAGCTTGGACTGGTGGTCGCCCGAGCGCGGGATGCAGGTCGGGTGGATCTGGGTGAAGCACGGGTTGGCGAAGTACGCGCCGCGCCGGTGCGCCCGCCAGATCGCGGTGGCGTTGGAGTTCTTGGCGTTGGTGGAGAGGTAGAAGACGTTGCCGTAGCCGCCGCTGGCGAGCACCACGGCGTCCGCGGTGTGGGAGCGGATCTCGCCGGTGACGAGGTCGCGGGCGACGATGCCGCGGGCCCGGCCGTCGACCACCAGGAGGTCGAGCATCTCGGTGCGCGGGTGCAGCTCCACGTTTCCGGCGGCGATCTGCCGGGAGAGCGCCTGGTAGGCGCCGAGCAGCAGCTGCTGGCCGGTCTGGCCGCGGGCGTAGAAGGTGCGGGAGACCTGGACGCCGCCGAAGGAGCGGGTGTCCAGCAGGCCGCCGTACTCGCGGGCGAAGGGCACGCCCTGGGCCACGCACTGGTCGATGATCTCCACCGACACCTGGGCCAGCCGGTGCACGTTGGACTCGCGGGCGCGGAAGTCGCCACCCTTGACGGTGTCGTAGAACAGCCGGCGGATCGAGTCGCCGTCGTTGCGGTAGTTCTTGGCCGCGTTGATGCCGCCCTGGGCGGCGATCGAGTGGGCCCGCCTGGGGGAGTCCTGGAAGCAGAACTGCACGACGTGGTAGCCCTGTTCGGCCAGGGTGGCGCCGGCCGCGCCGCCGGCCAGGCCGGTGCCGACCACGATCACGGTGTGCTTGCGCCGGTTGGCCGGGTTGACCAGCTTGGCGTCGAACCGCCGCTGGTCCCAGCGCTGTTCGATCGGCCCGGCGGGGGCCTTGGTGTCGGCGACCGGCTCGCCGAGGGTGTAGTCCAGGTAGCTCACGTCACCACTGCTCACTTCACGACTCCGGTCATCACGGCCACGGGAACGGACAGGAAGCCGGCCGTCAGCACCAGCGCCAGGCCGTTCGCGATCAGCTTGAGCGCCCGGTCGCGGCGGGCGTTGTTGGCACCGAGGGTCTGCGCGGCGCTCCAGAACCCGTGCCGGATGTGCAGGCCGACGGCCAGCATCGCGACGACGTAGAACACGTCCACGTACCAGCGGCCGAAGGAGGCCACGATGTTCTGGTACGGGTGGCCGTGCTCGGCGGCCGGGTTCACGGTCAGCGTGGTGAGGTCGAGGATGTGCCAGACGACGAACAGCGCCAGGATCACCCCGCCCCAGCGCATGGTCCTGGTGGCGTAGCTCGCCCGGCGGCGCTGGTGCACGTACTTGCTCGGGCGGGCCGCGAGGTCGCGGCGGCTGAGCTGGTACGCGGAGACGCCGTGCAGCACCACGGCGGCGAGCAGGCCCGCCCGGGCCAGCCACAGGAACCACTCGTGGCCGAGGAAGGGCTGCCCGATGGTGCGCAGCCAGGCCGCGTAGCCGTTGATGTCGTCCGGGCCGAAGAACACCTTGAGGTTCCCCAGCATGTGCGCGACCAGGTACAGCAGCATCGCCAGGCCGGTGACGGCCATGACCGCCTTCTTGCCGACGGTCGACCGCCACAGGATCGCCAGGGTGGACGGATGCCGGGCCGTCCGAGTCGCGGTTGTCATGGCTGCAACGGTAGGGACGGCGCTTCGGTGCGTCCAAGACATGATGCGGCTCGTGACGATAGGCATGGACTATCGATGCGGCCTATCCTGGCCCTGTGCAGCTCCAGCAACTCCGCTACTTCCTGGCCGTCGCCGAGACCCGGCACTTCACCCGGGCCGCCGAGGCGGCGCATGTCGCCCAGCCGTCACTCTCGCAACAGATCCGTTCCCTGGAGCGGGAGTTGGGGGCCGAGCTGTTCCACCGCACCCGGGGCAACATCGCGCTGACGGACGCCGGGGACGCCCTGCTGCCGCTGGCCAGGCGCATCCTCGCGGACACCGAGAGCGCCCGGCTGGCCGTGCAGGAGACGGTGCAGCTGCGCCGGGGCCGGGTCCGGCTGGGCGCGCCGCCGAGTCTGTGCACCAGCCTGGTGCCGGACGTGCTGAGGCTCTTCCGGGACCGCTACCCGGGGGTGACGCTGGTGGTGCGCGAGGGCGGCTCGCGGGACCTGGTCGGCTGGCTGGCGGCGGGGGAGCTGGACCTCGCGCTGATCATCACCCGGCCGAGCGGGGAGCAGGAGCCCGCACTGGCGGTCACCGAACTGCTGCACGAGGAGCTGGTGCTGGTCGCGGCCGAGCGGCGGGCCCGCGGGAAGGTCCGGGTGGCGGAGCTGAGGGGCCGGCCGCTGGTGATGTTCCGGGAGGGCTACGACGTCCGCGAGGCGACCCTGGCGGCCTGCCGGGCGGCCGGGTTCGAGCCGGAGTTCGCGGTGGAGGGCGGCGAGATGGACGCGGTGCTGGGCTTCGTCCGGGCCGGGATCGGGCCCGCCGTCGTCCCGGGAATGGTGGCCGCCCGCTCGGGCCTCGCGGTGACGGCGTTCGCCGGGCCGGGCCTGGGCCGCACCATCGCCGTGGCGCACGGCCACGAGGTGCCGCCGACCCGCGCGGCCGAGGCGCTGCGGGAGACCTTCCTGGCGCATCTGCGGGACGCCGCCAGGGACGGCGAACTGCCGCCGGGCACAAGGCTGTTGCTGTGACGGAGGCCCGGGGTGCGGGCCTCCGTCAGGAGCGGCCTCAGGCCGGCAGCACGGCCTCGATCGCGGCGGTCAGCTCCGCCGACTCCGGCTCCACGGGCGGGCGCAGCCGCGCCACCACGGTGCCGTCCGGGGAGATCAGGAACTTCTCGAAGTTCCAGGAGACGTCCCCGGCCTGGCCCTGGGCGTCGGCGACCGTGGTCAGCTCGGCGTAGAGCGGGTGCCGCTCCTCCCCGTTGACGTCGATCTTCTCGAACAGCGGGAAGGTCACGCCGTAGGTGGTGGAGCAGAAGGCCTGGATCTCCTCGGCGCTTCCCGGCTCCTGCCCGGCGAACTGGTTGCACGGGAAGCCCAGCACGGTGAACCCGCGCCCGGCGTAGCGCTTCTGGAGGTTCTCCAGGCCGGTGTACTGCGGCGTCAGGCCGCACTGGGAGGCGACGTTGACGATCAGCAGCGCCTTGCCCTTGTGGTCGGCCAGCGAGGTGGCCGCGCCGTCGAGGGTGCGCAGCGGGATGTCGTACAGGCTCACGGGGGTGGTCCTTTCGGAGGGTCGTCGGGCCGGGCCTCTTCCGGGGCCACGGTAGCGGCCCGCGACCTGATCAACCGCGGTCGGCGTGCCGGTGTTCCGGGCGTGCGGGGGCGTGGAGGCGGACGAGCCGCTCCGCACGCCCCCGCACGCCGGGCGCGCGACCGCTCGGAGCGCACGCGTTCGGGGGGGCTCAGCGCGCCAGGGGCCTGATCGCCGTCGGGGCGTGCTCCGGGAGGGTGGCCGGCTCCTCGGACTCGTGGACCTCGTCGATGTCGGCGGCGGCCATCGGGATGTCGGTGACCCGCTCCAGGATCGCCTCGACCACGACCGGGACGCGGAACTCGGCGGCCAGTCTCCCGGCCTCCAGGAAGGCGGGCAGCAGGCCCTCCGGCTCGGTGACCCGGATCGCCCTGCAGCCCAGGCCCTCGGCGACGGCGATCCCGAGGTCGGGGGCGAAGATCCGGCCGAGCTGGGTGGGCTCGACGTCGACGTGGACGAAGGTGCGGCCTCAAGGGGACTTCAACAGGATGTGGCAGCCCGGACGGCTGTTCCGAGGGCGGGGATTCGTACGCCAGCACGGTGGTCGCGCAGGTGTACCCGGGGAACCGGACGCTCCGCGCCGGAAAGCGCAGCCGGTGTGCAGTGGTGGTGAAGAGGCGGTGGCGTCGGTGGGCCCGCCCCGCCGTGCTGGGTACCGTCGGTGGCACGCCGGGCCCGTGACGTCCAACTGAGGCCGCGGCAAGGGGGTTCGGGAGCGCCGCGGAGCGGGGGAACTCCGCCGGCGGCCCCGTCCAGGACCAGCGTGCCCGGTCCGCCGCACCCGAGCGAGGGACGCACCCCCTGGCCGCACCGACCCGACACCCGCCGCCGCGCTCCGGTCCCGCCCGAACCCGCGGCCGTACCGCTCTCGCCGCCCTTCCCCGCCATCCTGCTCCCCGCCCTTGCAACGGCGCGCCCGCTGCGTCGGGTGCGCGGAAGGAACACCCCATGTGCTGCTGCACCCCTGCCCGGTCCCTGGCGGTGACCGGGTGAACCCGCCGCCCCACCGGAGCGACAGCCCGCCGGGCCGCCTCCGCAAGCACGGCCCGCCGGGCCGGCCCCGCACCCCGGCCGCCCTGCTGCGCGCCGTCCCCTGGCGCCATGACCTGCCCGCCTCGCTGGTGGTGTTCCTGGTCGCCCTCCCGCTCTGCGTCGGCGTGGCCGTCGCCTCCGGCGTCCCGGCCGAACTCGGGCTGGTCACCGGGATCGTCGGCGGCCTGGTGGCCGGCCTGCTGCCCGGCAGCAGCCTCCAGGTCAGCGGGCCCGCGGCCGGGCTGACCGTCCTGGTCGCCGACGCCGTCCAGCGCTTCGGCACCGGCGCGCTCGGCCTCCTGGTCCTCGGCACCGGCCTGCTCCAACTGGCGATGGGCGCCCTGCGGCTCGGCCGCTGGTTCCGCGCGATGTCCGCCTCGGTGGTGCACGGCATGCTGGCCGGCATCGGACTGACCCTGGTGTTCGGCCAGCTGTACGCGCTCGCCGACCGCCGCGCCCCCGCCACCGGGCCGGAGAAGATCGCCGGACTGCCCGCGCTGCTGGGCGACGTGCTGACCGCCACGGCCAACCCCTGCGCCGTCGCCCTGGGCCTCGGCACCCTGCTGGTCCTGGTCGGGTGGAAGTACCTGCCGGAACGCGCCGCCCGCGCCGTGCCCGCCCCGCTGGCCGCCGTCGGGCTGGCCGCCGCCGTCACCGCGGCCGCCGACCTGCCGGTGGCCCGGGTCCGGGTGGCCGGACTGCTCGACGTGGTGCACCTGCCCGACCGCGACGCGCTGACCGCCCTGGCGGGCACCGCCGGGCTCGGCACGATCGTCGCCCTCACCCTGATCGCCTCCGCCGAGACGCTGTTCAGCGCCGCCGCCGTCGACCGGATGCACCACGGCCCGCGCACCGACTACGACCGCGAACTCACCGCCCAGGGCGTCGGCAACACCGTCTGCGGGCTGCTCGGCGCGCTGCCGATGACCGCGGTGATCGTGCGCAGCGCGACCAACGTCCAGGCCGGCGCCCGGAGCAAGGCCTCCCGGGTGCTGCACGGCGGCTGGCTGCTGCTGTTCACCGCGCTGCTGCCCGGCGCGCTCGGGCTCGTCCCGCTCACCGCGCTGGCCGCCGTCCTGGTGCACGCCGGCGCCAAGCTGGTGCCGCTGCGCCGGATCGTCGCGCTCTGCCGCGGCCACCTGGGCGAGGCGCTGGTGCTGGTGGTGACGGCGGCGGCGATCATCGCCACCGACCTGTTCGACGGGGTGCTGATCGGCGTCGGCCTGGCAGTGGCCAAGTCCGCCTGGCAGACCTCGCACCTGCAGATCACGGTGGAGGAGCAGGAGGGGGAGAGCGGAGCGCCGGTGCACCGGGTGCGGCTGAGCGGCAACGCCACCTTCCTGCGGCTGCCCCGGCTGCTGGACACCCTGGAACGGCTTCCGGGGGACCGGCCGGTGGAACTGGACTGGTCCGGGCTGCGCCATCTGGACCACGCCTGCACGGTGGCCCTGGTCTCCTGGGCGGCCCAGCACCGCGCCCGCTCCAGCGCGCCGCTGGCGGTCGAACCGCCGCTGCCATCCGTGGCCTGACGTCTGGCCTGGTCGCTGGTTCTAGCCTGGTCGCTGGTTCGGGCGGACCCGAACCGGCGACCAGTGCCGTCGACACGCAAGGAGCGCAGAGCCGTGATCGTAGCCTTTTCGGTGACCCCGCTGGGGATCGGCGAGGACGTGGGGGAGGCGGTGGCCGCCGCCGTCCGGGTGGTCCGGGAGAGCGGACTCCCGAACCGCACGGACGCGATGTTCACCAGCATCGAGGGGGAGTGGGACGAGGTGATGCCGGTGATCAAGGCGGCGATCGAGGCGGTGAAGACCCACAGCAACCGGGTCAGCACGGTCATCAAGATCGACGACCGGGCCGGGGTCACCGACGGCCTCACCGCCAAGGTCGCCTCGGTGGAGCGCCACCTGGCCGCGGGCGACCCCTCGGGTCGGTGACGTCGGAGCCGGTCAGCCCGGCGGGTCGGTCTGACCGTTGACGTCGGCCGGGCCGTTGACGTGGGTCAGACCGTCGACGTCGGCCGGGCCGCCGGTTCGGCCGACGCGGCTCGGGGTCGGCGGGTGAGCAGGCGGTCCAGGGCGTACGGGCCGGAGCCGAGCACCGCGATGGCCAGGAAGGCCCAGCAGAACATCACCGCGAGTTCGCCCCCGTTCTGCAGGGGCACCAGGGCGTGCTCCTGGTGGACGGTGAAGTAGGCGTACGCCATCGAGCCGGAGCAGAGCAGGGCGGCCACCCTGGTGCCGGCGCCGAGCAGCACCAGGGCGCCGCCGACCAGCTGGATCAGCGCGGCCCACCAGCCGGGCCACTGGCCGAGCGGGACGGTGCCGCCGCCGCCCTTGGCGCCGCCGAACACGCCGAACAGCGAGGACGCGCCGCGGCAGATGAACAACAGGCCGACGACGATCCGGAACGCCGTCAGCACGGCGGGTCCGGCGGCGTCGACGGCCTGCCGGGTGTGGGTGGGACGGTGTGCGGGCATGCGAAGCGCCTCCTGTGGGGGTAGGAGGTGGATGGGATCGGTAGGGTAGCTATGGTCTAGTCCACTTGGCAATGCTCCGTCAGAGATCAGGTCTGGACCAATAGTTGGCCTTTCTTGACCGATCGATCCGGAAAGGACTACCGTTCCCGGCATGGCGCGAACGAAGGAATTCGACCCGGACGCGGCGCTGCAGGCGGCTCTGGAGCTGTTCTGGCAGCGCGGCTACGAGGCGACCTCGATGGCCGATCTGGTCGAACGGCTCGGCATCGCCCGGGCCAGCGTCTACGCGACCTTCGGCAGCAAGCGAGAGCTGTACCTGCGGGCGCTGGAGCGCTACTGCGAGCAGAGCGACTCGGCGCGGATGCTCGAACTCTCCCAGCCCGGCCCGGCACTGCCCGCGGTCAGGGCGCTGGTCCGCCAGTACGCCGAGGTGGGCGAGGGGGAGAGGCGGCGCGGCTGCTTCGTCACCAACACGGCGGTCGAGCTGGCCCCGCACGACCCGGACGCGTCCCGCCGGGTGGAGGCGAGCCTGGACCGCCTGGAGACGCTGCTCGCCGCGGCCCTGGTGCGGGCCGAGGCGCAGGGCGAACTGCCCGCCGGGCGGGAGCCCCGGGCGCTCGCCCGGATGCTGGTGGTGCTGCTCCAGGGCATCCGGGTGGTGGGCAAGACCGCCGACGGCGGGGCCCGGGCGCGGGCCGCCGCCGAGCAGGCGCTGGCACTGCTGGACTGACGGCCGGCCGACGTGGACCGGCGTCTTCTGCTGTGCTCATTCTGAACCGAATGGTCTATATAGGGGGGAGGGTTTTACATGGCCGCCATCACTACCGGCCGGTACGGCTTCGCGTTGCTCGGCGTCGTCCAGGCGGTGCTGATTTTCACCATCACGATCCTGACCGTGCCACTGCCGCTGGTGGCACGGGAGTTCGGGCTCGGTTCGTCCGGAGTGCTGCTGCTCAGCGCCGCCTACGGGCTCTCCTTCAGCTCCCTGTTGTTGCTCGGCGGAAGACTGGCGGACCGGCACGGCGGGCGCCCGGTGCTCCGCGCGGGCCTGGCGCTGCTCGCCGCCGCCTCGATCGCCTGCGCCCTCGCGCCCGGCTACCCAGTTCTGCTGGCGAGCCGCTTCGTGCAGGGCGCGGGCGCCGCCCTGGCCGCCCCGGCCGCCGTCGCGGTGGTCCGGGTGCTGCATCCCGAACCGGCCGCCTACCGCCGGGCGATGGCCACCTGGGGAGGCCTGTCGGTGCTCGGCGCCACCGCCGGCAGCGTGGTCTCGGGCGCGGTCGCCGCCGCCGTCTCCTGGCGCTGGCTGTTCGCGGTGCCCGTACTCGTCGCCGTGGTCGGCCTCGCCCGCTCCGCCGCCCTGCCCGCCCCCGCGCCCGCCGGCACCCGCCCCGCACTGGACCTGCGCGGGGCGGTCCTCGCCACCGCCGGTGTCTGCGCGGCGAGTCACGCCCTGGTCGGCTCCACCGAGCACGGCTGGCACAGCCCCGGGACGTACGGCCCGCTGGCCGCCGGGCTCGCCCTGCTGATCGCCTTCGCCGCCGCCGAGCGCCGCACCGCCGATCCGCTGCTGCCGCCCGGCTTCCTCGCCGACCGGCGCCGCGCCACCGCACTCGCCGCCGTCATGGCCACCGCCGCCGGCACCGCGCTCACCTTCGTCCTGCTCTCGCTCTACCTCCAGCAGCTGCGCGGCTGGAGCGCCGCGGCCACCTCCGCCGCCTTCCTGCCGTACGCGGCGGTCCTGCTGCTCTCCGGCCGGCTGGCGGGCCCGCTGACCGTCCGGTACGGGCCGGTGGCGGTCACCGCCGGCGGCCTCGCCGTGGCGGCCGCCGGACTCGGCCTGCTCGCCGGGCTCGCCCCCGACAGCGGATACGCCCCCGGCCTGCTGCCCGGACTGCTCCTGCTGCCCGCCGGCGCCGCCGCGGCCTTCGCCGGTGCGGCCGTGCTCGCCACCGGCGGGGTGCCGCCCGAGCGCACCGGGCTGGCCGCAGGGGTGTTCAACACGGCCATGGAACTCGGCCCCACCGCGGGGTTGGCCGCCCTGATGGCGCTCGCCGCCACCCGCCCGAGCGTCGTCGGCGGCTACGCCGCGGCCTTCGCGGCGGCCGCGGCGGGGCTGGCGCTCACCGCCGTCGCGGTCGCCGCCCTGCCCCGCAGCGCCGTCCCCGACCGGACCACCATGCCCAACGGGACCACAGTCCCCGATCCGACCACCATCCCCAGCACAACCGAACGCGCCAACCACATCGAGGAGTTCACCCCATGACCACGCGTTTCGCCGACAAGTCCGTCCTGGTCACCGGCGCCGGCAGCGGCATCGGCCGGGCCATCGCGCTCGCCTTCGCGGGCGAGGGCGCCCGGGTGGCGGTCGCAGGCCGCACCGCCGGGCCGCTCACCGAGACCGTCGAGCTGATCGAGCGGGCCGGCGGCAAGGCGGTCGCGCTCACGGGCGACGTGACCGACTCCCAGGACGCCGCCCGGCTGGTACGGGAGACCGTCGAGCTGTTCGGCGGCCTGGACGTCGCCGTCAACAACGCCGGAGTGTTCGGTGCGGCCGGCCCGGTCGCCGAGATCGACGAGGCCGAGTGGCAGCGGGTGATCGGCACCAATGTCACCGGCACCCTGCTCGCCATGCAGGCGCAGATCGCCCACATGCGGGCCCACGGCGGCGGCGCGATCGTCAACGTCTCGTCCAACCTGGGTATTCACCGGCGGCTCGCGGGCGTCGGCGCCTACGCCGCCAGCAAGGCCGCGGTCACCGTGCTGACCAGGGCCGCGGCCCTCGACCACATCGCCGAGGGCGTGCGGATCAACACCGTCAGCCCCGGCGCGGTGGACACCCCGATGTCCTCCCGGCCGGGCGAGGGCGCCGGGGCCAAGGCCGAGCGGATGAGGGCCGAGGTCCCGGTCGGCCGGGCCGGCGCGACCGAGGAGGTGGCCGCCGCAGTGCTGTACCTGGCCTCGCCGGAGGCGGGTTACACCGTCGGCAGCGACCTGGTGCTGGACGGCGGCTCCTCCGCCTGACCGGGTTGCTCCGCGGCGATCGCCGCCGCGATCGCCGCAGGGCTCACTCGCCCAGCCACTTCCCGGGCACCGCCTCGTAGAGCGCCTCCAGCGCCTGCGGGGTGCGTGCCCGGGCCGCCGCCCAGGCCCCCTCGGCCACCCCGATCAGCGCCTCCGGCCCCTGGTACCAGCGGAAGTTGCGGCCAAGCGCGGGCAACTCCCGCATACCGACCGGCAGTTCGTCCTCCAGGTCGAGGACGTCGGTCAGCTCGTGGTCCTCCAGCAGCTTCTCCGTCAGCGCCATCGCCGCGGCCGCCGTCGAGAAGCGCTCCTCCCAGGGCTCCCACCGCTCCTGCGACTTGTCCGCCAGGTCGAGCCGGCCCACCGTCGGTGGGTCCTCCCGGTCGAGGTCGTCCAGCAGCACGCCCCAGTACGCGCAGCCCTGGTTCTCCGCCCGGTACACCAGCGCGCCGTCCAGCACGTACAGCTCCGTCGGGGTCAGCAGCACGTCCTGGCTGCTGGTCAGGTCCGCCCGGCGGCCGAACAACCGGTACGCCTCGCGCAGCGCCGCCGGCAGCCGCAGGCCGAGGCGCAGCTCGGCGGCGTCCAACTCCGCGTCCGTGAAGCCGTCGTCCGGGCCCAGCGGCTCGCCCCAGTACGCGGCGAAGCCCTTGACGAGTTCCCAGGCACCCGCGCGGGAGCGCACACTTTCGGCCATTGCAGCCGGGATGTCGAATTCCGTTTCGTCCACCCGCGCACCGTACGCCACCCCTCCGACAGCGCGGTGAACCGCCGGACCGCCCGCCCAACTGGCGCTCCGCCGCCCGTCTGCCGCCCGTCCGCCGCCCGTCCGCGCACGACCGGCCGGATCTGACGCGAACGCGTAATCCCGGTGACACCCGTTGATCACCACGAGGTTTCCGGACCGTCGTTCGGGCAAGACACGGTTTCGGCCTGAACCGACATCACGAAAGGCGGACGCGCGAAAGATGCCGACCGCACCGCACACCGCGGCCCTCCCGGGCCGCCGCCCACGAGCGCACCGGGGAGGACGCTGGGGCGAACACGGGCTCGCCTGGGCCTTCCTGCTGCCGTCCCTGGTGGTCTTCGTCCTCTTCATCGGCTACCCGCTGGGGCGGACCGTCTACCTCAGCGGGCACGCCAACGACCTCTTCGGCGCGCCCTCGCGCTACGTGGGGACGAAGCACTACACCGACCTGTTCGCCTCGGCCGACTTCGGCCGCACCCTGACGACCACGGCGCTGTTCACGCTGATCACCGTGGTTCCCGGGGTGCTCGGCGCGCTGGCGCTGGTCCTGCTCCTGGAGAACCGGATCCGCGGCGTGCGGCTGCTGCGCTCGGCCTTCGCACTGCCCTTCGCGTTCTCGGTGGCCAGTGCCTCGGTGGTGTTCGCGGTGTTCTTCAATCCCGCCAGCGGGGTGCTCAACGGCCTGCTCTCGCACGTCGGCCTCGGCCCGGTCGGCTGGCTGACCGACTCCCGCTACGCGCTGTTCTCGGTGGCCGTCACCACGGTGTGGATGAACCTCGGCTACAACGTGCTGGTGCTCTCCGCGGGCATCGGGTCGATCCCGGGCGAGGTCGTCGAGGCGGCCCGCATCGACGGCGCCTCCGGTCTGCGGCTGGCCCGTTCGATCACCATCCCGATGCTCGGTCCGAACCTGTTCTTCCTGACCGTGGTCTCCACCGTCCACGCGCTCCAGAGCTTCGGCCAGATCCACATCCTCACCAAGGGCGGGCCGGACGGCTCCACCCGGACCCTCGTCTACTCCGTGTACGAGAAGGCCTTCGCCTACGGCTCCAGCGACTTCGGCACCGCGAGTGCCCAGGCCTTGGTGCTGCTCGTGGTCGTCCTCGCCTGCACGGCCGTCCAGTTCGGCGTCCTGGAGCGGAAGGTGCACTACGCGTGACCACCCTGACCACCGAGGCCGAGAAGACGGCGGCCGAGGCGCCCCGCCCGCGCGCCCGCGCCCTCGCCGGGCGCTCCCCGCGCGACCTGCTCGGCCGTGCCGCCGTCTACCTGCTGCTCGCCGTCGCCGTCGTCACCGTGGCCTTCCCGGTCTACTACGCGATCGCCGGCGCCTTCATGGGCCCGTCCGAACTCTCCTCCTACCCGCCGGCCCTGGTGCCGCACTCGGTCACCGGCCGGAACTTCTCCGGCGCCGTGGAGGCCATCCCGCTGGCCCGCCAGTACGCCAACTCGGCGATCGTGGCGACGGTCATCACCCTCGCCCAGCTGTTCACCTCGATCCTCGCCGCGTACGCCTTCGTCTTCCTGCCGATGAAGGCGCGGGCCGTGGTGTTCGGGGTGTTCCTGGCCACGCTGATGGTCCCCTGGGAGGCCATCATCATCCCCAACTACCTGACGCTGTCCGGCTGGGGGCTCGGCAACACCTACTTCGGCCTGGTGCTGCCCTTCCTGGCCTCCGGCTTCGGCACCTTCATGCTGCGCCAGGCCTTCCGGCAGCTGCCCGGCGAGCTGCGGGACGCGGCCCGGATCGACGGGGCCGGCCACTGGCGCTTCCTGTGGCGGATCGTCGTCCCGCTCAACAAGCCGGCCCTCGCGGCGCTGTCGATCTACGTCTTCCTGTCGGCCTGGAACCAGTACTTCTGGCCGCTGATCATCACCCGCACGGCGAACATGCAGACCCTCCAGATCGGTCTGACCTCGCTGCGCGACTCCGAGATGGCCGACCCCGGGCTGATCCTGGCCGGCGTCGTGCTCTCCCTGCTGCCCACCCTCGCCCTGGTGGTCTTCGGCCAGCGCTTCATCGTCCGCGGCCTGACCGCGGGCGCCGTCCGCTGACCCGCTTCCCGTCCACGACCCGCTTCCCCGGATAGAGAGAGAACCCTCGTGAAGAAGAGTGCGCGCGCGCTCGCGGCCCTGCTGGTGGCCGGCCTGTCCCTGACCGCCTGCAGCTCCGGCGGCTCCGGTTCCGGCGCCGGCGGCTCCTCCGACGCCGGCGCGCCCGGCGCCCAGGCCCTCGACCAGGCCTCCGGTGTCACCACCGTCGAGTTCTGGCACTCGATGACCGGCAAGAACGCCGACGTGCTGAACGGCCTGGTCAGCCAGTTCAACGCCGCCCACCAGGGCAAGATCGAGGTCAAGGCGGAGTTCCAGGGCAAGTACGACGAGCTGGTCACCAAGTACAAGGCCGCGGTGCAGCAGAAGGGCACCCCCGCCCTGGCGCAGGTCTACGACATCGGCACCCGGTTCATGATCGACTCCAGGCAGACCGTCCCGGCCCAGGCCTTCGCCGACAAGGACGGCTACGCGCTGGACGACCTGGACGCCAACATCCGCAACTACTACTCGGTCGGCGGCAAGCTCCAGTCGATGCCGTTCAACTCCTCGATGCCGCTGCTCTACCTGAACACCGACGCCTTCAAGGAGGCCGGCCTCGACCCGGCCCAGGCTCCCAAGGACCTCGACGGGCTGGGCGAGCTGGCCAAGAAGCTCACCAAGAAGGACGCCGACGGCAAGACCGTCCGGTACGGCTTCGGCGCCGCCATCTACGGCTGGTTCGTCGAGCAGCTGCTCGCCGAGTCCGGCGCCATGTACTGCGACAACGACAACGGCCGCGGCAACAAGGCCGGCAAGGTCGTCTTCGACTCCGCCCAGGGCGCCCGGATCGTCCAGTGGTGGGCCGACCTGGTCAAGGGCGGCTACGCCGCCAACACCGGCCGCACCACCGACGACGCCCAGGCCGCGTTCAAGGCCGGCACGGTCGCGATGCACCTGGAGTCCACCGGCGTGCTGCGCGGCTACACCGAGGCCGCGAAGTTCGGCGTAGGCACCGCGGCCTTCCCGAAGGTCACCGCCGCCGACCAGGGCGGCCCGGTGATCGGCGGCGCCTCGCTGTGGATCAGCGGCCCCGGCCACTCGGACGCCGAGAAGCGCGCCGCCTGGGAGTTCGAGAAGTTCGTCTCCGCCCCCGAGCAGCAGGCCGTCTGGCACACCGGCACCGGCTACTTCCCGGTCAACACCAAGTCCCTGGACGACCCCAAGGACAAGGAGTGGGTGGCCAAGTACCCGCAGTTCCAGACCGCGATCGACCAGCTGAAGGCCACCAAGCCGACCCCTGCCACGGCCGGCTGCCTGCTCGGCGTGATGCCGCAGGCCCGCAAGGGCGTGGAGACCGCGATCGAGCAGACCATCGCGGGCACCAAGCCGGCCCAGCAGGCTCTGGCCGACGCCGCGAAGGAGCTGCAGCCGGCGATCGAGAGCTACAACAGCTCGGTCGGCTGAACCCGCCACGGCTGAACCCGCCACGGCTCAGCGCCGCCACCGGGCGCCGCCACGACGACGGCCCGCCCCGCGCACCGCGCGCGGGGCGGGCCGCCGCCGTTCAGGCGGAGAGCGCCTCGCCGTCCTCCGGGGGCGCGCAGGCGGCCGCCAGTTCGTCCAGCGAGAGGTCGAGCGCGAAGGCCAGCGCGGCGATGGTGAAGAAGGACGGTGTCGGTGCCCGGCCCGTCTCGATCTTCCGCAGCGTCTCCGCCGAGACGCCCGCCACCGCCGCCACCTCGACCATGCTGCGCTCGCCGCGCGCCTCGCGCAGCAGCGCCCCGAAGCGCTCGCCGCGCTCGCGCTCCCACGGGGTCAGCGGAGTCCTCACCATGCCGACGAGTCTAGGGCCTGTCTCCCGGATCCTTCCCGGGACGGTCCTGCGGCACCGTCAGGCGGTGCCGTCCCACCCATCGGCCGTGATACAAATACCGGTATAAGAATTGGATCCAGGAGGGATGCGCCATGGTCGAACTCAAGTCGGACGCCGGGCTGGCCGCGATGCGCGAGGCCGGACGGGTGGTGGCGGACGCGCTGGCGGCCGTCCGGGAGCAGGCCGCGGTCGGCGTGAGCCTGCTGGAGCTGGACGAGGTGGCGCGCGGGGTGCTCAAGGCTGCCGGAGCCTCCTCGCCGTTCCTCGGCTACCGCCCCGCCTTCGCGCCCGTCCCGTTCCCGGCCGTCATCTGCGCCTCGGTGAACGACGCCGTGGTGCACGGCATCCCGGACGGCTACCGGCTGCGCGACGGCGACCTGGTGAGCATCGACTGCGGCGCCGTCCTGGACGGCTGGGCCGGGGACTCGGCGGTCAGCTTCACCGTCGGAACCGCCCGCCCCGAGGACACCGCCCTGATCGAGACCACCCGGCGCGCCCTGGAGGCGGGCATCGCCGCCGCCGTGGTCGGCAACCGGACCGGGGACATCGCCCACGCCATCGGCACCGTCGCCCGCGCCGGCCGGTACGGCCTGCTGGACGGCTACGGCGGCCACGGCATCGGCCGCCGGATGCACGAGGACCCGCACGTGCCCAACGAGGGCCGCCCGGGCCGGGGTTACCCGTTGCGCCCCGGTCTGGTGCTGGCGATCGAGCCGATGCTGCTGGCCGGCGGCCGCGACGACCACCGCACCGATCCGGACGGCTGGACCCTGCGCACCGTCGACGGCCGCCGGGCCGCCCACATCGAGCACACCGTCGCCGTCACCGAGGACGGCCCGCGCGTCCTCACCCTGCCCTGATCCGACCGGGCACCGCCGTCGACCACCCTGTCCGGGTGGCCCCGGAGGCCGTCCGGCCGGGGTGACGGAGGACACGCGGTGGTGCCCCGGTGGCCCGGAGTACCGTGCGGGGCATGAGTGATCAGGCCTTCAGCACACGCATCACCGTCCGCGGCTACGAGACCGACTCGCAGGGTCACCTCAACCAGGCGGTCTACCTCCAGTACGCCGAGCACGCCCGCTGGGAGTACCTCCGGGCGGCCGGGATCCGCCAGACGGACCTGGTGGCCGAGGGCGTCGGCCCGGTGGTCCTGGAGACCACGGTCAAATACCTGCGGGAGCTGCGCGCGGGCGACTCGGTGGAGGTCGGCTGCTCGTTCACCTGGCGGGACGGCAAGACCTTCCAGGTGGTGCAGCGGCTGGTCCGCGAGGACGGCGTGCTGGCCGCCGAGATCACCGGCGTCGGCGGCATCCTCGACCTGAAGGAGCGCAGGCTGGTCGCCGACCCGCGCGAGCCGCTGCGCGCCCTGGCCGCCGACCCGGGCCTGCTCGGCCTCTGACCCGACACCCGGTTCCGCCCCCATCATCCTCCGCGGCCGGAGACCGCCCCTGTAGCGGTCTCCACCCGTTCCCGGGCGCTTTCCCCACCCCCGGCCGGCCCGCTGCCCGGATGGGCCCAAGCTCCCTGCCGAGGCGGGCTCTTGGACAACGCCTGTGCCGACGGGGTGGTGACGGACTGCCTGACCACCGGCCGCCGCCCGGCCGGGGACGTCCTCTGCCGGGCAAGCTGAGCGACCGGTAGGGGAGCGGGGAGCGGCACGAGGGGGGCAACGGGCCGTGGACGAACGGCCCTTGCACCGGCGCGCGTGCCCGTTCGACGCTCGGGAATGAGTCGAATCCGTCGCGATTTTGTGACAATCCTTCGCCAACACCCGTCCCCCAGCGCCTGTTCACGGCCGTAGTGTTCGATCTATGTCACCGAAGAGCCGCATACCCGCCGCCTCGGACCCGGGCGACACCTGGGTGCCCCGCCCGAGGCGCCGCGAGACCCCGCTCGGCATCCTGGGCCACGCGGCCACCTTCCTCGGCGCCAGCGTGCTGGGCGGCATCCTGGTGGCGGGCCTGATCCTCCCGGCGGCCGGGGCGGTCGGACTCGGCGCGAAGAACGGCGCCGAGGGCTTCGAGAGCATCCCCGACGACTTCAAGACCCCGCCGCTGAGCCAGGCCACGCAGATCTTCGACGCCGGCGGCGGCCTGATCGCCAAGGTCTACGAGCGCGACCGCACCGTCATATCCGCCGACCAGATGTCCCCGCTGATCCGCACGGCGCAGGTGGACATCGAGGACGCCCGCTTCTACGAGCACGGCGCCGTCGACCTCAAGGGCGTCCTGCGCGCGATCACCAAGAACGCGGAGAGCGGAGCCGCCGTCCAGGGCGCCTCCACGCTCACCCAGCAGTACGTGAAGAACGTCAACGTGGAGAAGGCCGGCGACGACGCGGACGCCGTGCGCGAGGCGCAGCGCAAGACCCTCGGCCGCAAGATCCAGGAACTCCGGTACGCCATCAAGCTGGAGGAGGACCTGACCAAGGAGCAGATCCTCACCAACTACCTCAACATCACCTTCTACGGCCACCAGGCGTACGGCATCCAGGCCGCCTCCCAGCGCTACTTCGGCAAGGACGCCAAGGACCTCGACCTGCCCGAGGCGGCCATGCTCGCCGGGCTGGTGCAGAACCCGTCCCAGTACGACCCGAAGCTGCACCCGGTGGCCGCCCAGAAGCGCCGCGACACCGTGATCGACAAGATGGTGGAGAACAAGCACATCACCGCCGACCAGGCCAGGGAGGCGAAGGCGGCCCCGCTCGGCCTCAACTACCAGGACCCGCGCAACGGCTGCATCACCGCGCAGGCCGGCATGGGCTTCTTCTGCGACTACGTCCGCCACGTCGTCAAGCAGGACCCGGCCTTCGGCAAGAGCGCGGCCGAGCGCAAGCGGCTCTGGGACACCGGCGGCCTGAACATCTACACCACCCTGGACCCGGAGAAGCAGGCCGCCGCCCAGAAGGCCGTCTCCACCAAGGTGTACGTCACCGACCCGGTCTCGGCCGCGATGACGATGGTCGAGCCCGGCAGCGGCAAGATCCTGGCGATGGCCCAGACCCGCCCGTACGGCCTGGCCAAGGAGAAGAACGAGACCGTCGTCAACTACAACGTCGACGCGGCGATGGGCGGCGGCATCGGCTTCCAGCCCGGCTCCAACTTCAAGCCGATCGTGGCCGCCGCCGCCCTGGAGGCCGGTCTGCCGCCCACCCAGCGGTACGACTCGCCCAACCGGATGGACTGGCCGACGATGCGGACCTGCGACGGCACCTGGAAGAACCTCAGCAAGGGCAAGAAGGAGGGGACCATCCCCAACGAGAGCGCCTCCGAGGTGGGCCCGTACGAGCTCAAGCAGGCCATGGCGCTCTCCGTGAACACCTACTTCGTGCAGATGGAGCAGGAGATCGGCCTCTGCGCGGTCAAGCAGATGGCCAACAAGCTGGGCGTGGCCGGAAAGGCCGACGGCTCGCCGCTGTCGGAGGTGCCCGGGCTCGGCCTCGGCACCGAGGAGGTCACCCCGCTGACCATGGCGAACGTGTACGCGACCTTCGCCGCCCGGGGCACCTACTGCGCGCCGCTGGCGATCAACCGGATCACCACGGTGGGCGGCACCGACGTCCCGGTGCCCCCGGCCCGGTGCACCCCGGCGATGTCCGAGGACACCGCGGACGTGATCAACAGCGTGCTGCTCGGGGTGACGGAGAAGGGCGGCACCGCACGGGACCTCGGCCTGGACGACCGCCGCCAGATCGCCGGCAAGACCGGGACCACGGACGAGAAGAAGTCGGCCTGGTTCACCGGCTACACGGGCAACCTGGCCGGCTCGGTCTGGCTGGGCAGCCCGGGTACCAAGGTGCCCATGCGCAACATCCGGATCGGCGGCACCTACCAGGCGGAGGTCTTCGGCGCCACCGGCCCCGGGCCGATCTGGCAGAAGGCGATGAGCGACGCGGTGCGGAACATGCCGGAGAAGGACTTCACCACCGTCTACATCCCCGACCCGGTGCGACGGGACCCCAACTGCACCACCTCCAGCGGCTCGCCGGGCTCGGTCACCTGCACCGGCGCCCCCGCCACCGGGAGCCCGACGAACGGCGGCCGGCCGCGCGGCGTCAACCCGGCCCCCGGCCGTACCGGGTCGCCCGTCCCGCCCGGCGCCACCGACCCCGAGGACCAGTGAACCGCCGGCCCCGCGCGACTACGGGTGCTCGCGCGGGGCCGCGGCCCGATCCGCGCCGGTCGAGAGGGCGGGCCCGTCGGCCTGCCGCGTCTCGATCGCCGGCTACCGCGCCCCACCCGCCGGCCTCCGACGCCTCGATCGCCGGCTACCGCGCCTCGACGGGCTCGCCGCTGTCCTGGTCGAGGTTGAACACCCGCCGGTAGGAGTCCGTCACCACGGTGATCTGCGAGCGCCCGGTCCAGCGGGCCTCCACCAGCCGGGCGTCGCCCCGGCCCCGGCCGACGTCCGCCAGCGACCAGCGCCGGGCCGACCAGCCCTCACCGCTCTCCAGCAGCACCTGCCAGTGCTCGTCAGCCTCCGGCCCGGCGGCGTACGAGCGGTGCACCACCACCAGGGCGTTCTCGGCCCCGGCCGGGGCGTCCTCCCGGCTGCGGGTCTCGGCCGCCGACACCTTGTGCACGGCCAATACGCCGAGCAGGAACACCACCCCGGCGGTCACCGTGACCGCCCGGGTGGCCGTCCGCACGGCGGTGCGCAGGTCGCTCAGCCAGGCGGCGGCGATCAGCGCCGCCAGCGCCCCGCCGAGCAGCAGCCCCGGCCGGTTGAGCAGGTCGGCCACCGCCATCCGCCCGCCCGACCGGCTCTCCCACTGCCCCTCGGTGTAGAGCAGCACGGCGGCCAGCCCGCCGAGCACCAGCATCCGGACCAGCACGCGCCTGGCCCGGGACGTCCGTCGGTCCGTCGTCCGTCGGTCCACCGTTCCCCCGTTTCCCCCGTCCGCCGTCGCGGCGGTCACAGCTCGGCGAGCAGCTCGCGGCCCTGAGGCCAGTCGCCCAGCCCGGATTCGGAGTTGAGGTGCCCGTACGCGCCCGGCTCGACGTAGCGGGCTCCCCAGGCGGCCGCGAACGCGCGGGCCCGCTCCGCGGAGACCCACGGGTCGTCGGTGGAGGCGACCACGATGGTCGGGAACGGGAACCGTTCCAGCGCCACCGGGCGGAAGTTCACCAGCTCCGGGACCTCGGCGGTGTCGACGTCCGCCGGGGCGACCAGCAGCGCGCCCCGGACGGCGGCGGTCCGCTCGGCGGAGGCGGTGGCCGCCCAGTGGGCCGCCGTGACGCAGCCCAGGCTGTGGGCGACCAGCACCACCGGGCCCTCGGCGGCGGCCGCGGCCACCGCCGCGTCCACCCGGGCCACCCAGTCCGTCCGCTTCGGGTGGTCCCAGTCCGCCTGCTCGACCCGGCGGAAGGACTCCGGCTCGGCCGCCTCCCAGCGGGTCTGCCAGTGCTCGGGGCCGGAATTCTGGTAGCCGGGAAGGACGAGGTGGGTGGTGCGGTCCGGCATGGGCTCCTCCGGAGAAGGACGGTCGTGGGCAGCAGGAGTCTAGGCCGCGGGCGTCAGGCCCCCGCATCCGGGCGGCCGACCCGGCGCGCACCCCCGGCGACAGGCGCGCGCACCTCCGTTCTGCGCCGTCGTACGCCCGGTGCGCCCCGTTGCCAACGGTGCCGCCGGTACGGGAGGTTGGACCGGGCCCGGGCCGGCCGCCACGGCCCGGCGCCCGTACCCGACCTGAGGCTCGACCACGTGGAGGGATGTCGGCGATGACATCGAAGATCCTGCTCATCACCGGGGACGCCGCCGAGTCACTGGAGGTGTTCTACCCCTACCAGCGGCTGCGCGAGGAGGGCTACCAGGTCGACATCGCGGCCCCGACGAAGAAGCGCCTCCAGTTCGTGGTGCACGACTTCGTCGAGGGGTTCGACACCTACACCGAGAAGCCCGGCTACACCTGGCCCGCCGACCTGGCCTTCGCCGACGTCGAGCCGGCCGACTACGTGGCCCTGGTCATCCCCGGCGGCCGCGCCCCCGAGTACCTGCGCAACGACCCGGAGGTGCAGCGGATCGCCCGGCACTTCTTCGACGAGGACAAGCCCGTCGCCCAGATCTGCCACGGCCCGCTGATCACCGCCGCCGCCGGCCTGCTGGACGGCCGCCGCACCTCGGCCTACCCGGCGCTGGCCCCGGACGTGAAGGCGTCGGGCGCCGAGTTCGTGGACGGCGAGGCGGTGGTGGACGGCGTGGTCGTCTCGGCCCGCGCCTGGCCCGACCACCCGGCGTGGCTGCGCGCCTTCATCGAGGTCCTGCGCACCAAGGCGCCGCTCGGCTGACCCGTACCACCGGCGCCTGACCCGCACCGCCGCTCACCGGAGCCGGACCGCCGGAGCCGGAGCCGCACCGCCGGAGCCGGACCCCGAGATGCGTCGGGGTCCGGCTCCGGGGTTCCTCGGGGTCGGAGCCCGTCCCCAGGTGGACGACCCGCTCCCGGTCGGCCCGGCATGGTGTCAAGTGAGCACCCACCATTCGGAGTTGACCACTCCTCCGACCCCGGACCAGGGAGGACGGCATGACCGCCGACCCGACCGCCCCCGCCCCAGGTCGCCGCCGGAAGGCCCTGCGCGCCGCCCTCGCTGCCGCCGTGGGCGTCGGCCTGCTCACCGTCCTCGCCCCGGCCGCCGTCGCCGGACCCGTCGACTTCCTGCCGACCCCCGGCTGCCACGGCGCCGTGCACCTCGCCGTCCCCGGCGCGGAGGGCACCCCCACCGAGGGCACCCCCACCGAGGGCACCCCCACCGGGGGCATCACCGCCGAGCGCGCCGCCGCCGAGCGCCGGGGCGACTGGACGGCCGCCGACGCCGCCCTCGCCGGGATGACCGACCCCGGCTACTCGACCTCCGCCCTCGCCGCCGTCCGCGAACGGGGCCGGCTGGTCTGGCGGAACGCCACCGGCGTCGCCGAACTCGCCACCGGCGAGCCCGCCGACCCCGAGGGCGCGTTCCGGATCGGCAGCGCCACCAAGACCTTCGTCGCCACCACCCTGCTCCAACTCGTCGGCGAGCACCGGCTGGACCTCGACGACCGCCTGGAGTGCCTGCTGCCGGACGTCGTCCCGAACAGCACCGCGATCACCGTGCGGCAACTGCTCGACCACACCAGCGGCGTCGCCGACTACACCCAGGACCCGGCCTTCCGGTTCGACGACCCGGACTGGCTGAGCGACCGCCGCTACACGTCCTACCGGCTGCGGGACCTGGTGGACCTCGCCAACAGGTACCCGCCGGCCTTCGCCCCCGGCCAGGACTGGCAGTACTCCAACACCAACTACATCCTGGTCGGGATGATCATCGAGAAGCTCACCGGCCACAGCTGGAACGACGAGGTCACCCGCCGGATCATCCGCCCGCTCGGCCTCGTCGACACCTGGATGCCCGGCGACCTCCCGTTCATCCCGGGCCCGCACGCCCACGGCTACGTCAAGGCGGCCACCGGCCCGGTCGACGTCACCGTGCTCAACCCCTCCATGGCCGGCTCCGCCGGCGGCGGCATCTCCACCACCGCCGACCTGACCGCCTTCCTCGACGCCCTGCTCGGCGGCCGCCTGCTGCGGCCGGCCGAACTCGCCGCGATGAAGGAGACCACCGCCCACGGGGAGGGCCGGACGTACGGCCTCGGGCTCCAGCGCCTGGACACCCCCTGCGGCCCCTTCTGGGGCCACGCCGGCGGCATCCCCGGCTACAGCACGATGATGCTCGCCTCCCCGGACGGACGGCGCGCGTTCGCCGCGAACACCACCGTCTACGACATCCCGGACCCGGACGCCGCCAACGCGGCCTGGCACAGGGTGACCACGACCGCCCTCTGCGGCGCCCGGCCCACCGCCGCCGTACCCGACCTCGCCCGCATGGCACCGTGACCGAGCCCCTACGCTGACCGGCGACCCAACGGCCCACACCGTCACCAGGAGGACGCGCCATGGCAGAGCCGCTGATCGCCGCAGTCGGGGGCAGGGAGCCCGCCGTCGACCCGGGCGCCTTCGTGGCCCCGAACGCCGTCGTGGTCGGGGACGTGACCGTCGCCGCCGGCGCGAGCGTCTGGTACGGCGCGGTGCTGCGCGGCGACGCCGAGTCGATCACCGTCGGCGCTGGCAGCAACATCCAGGACAACTGCACCCTGCACGCCGACCCCGGCTTCCCGCTGGTGGTCGGCGAGCGGATCTCGGTCGGCCACAACGCCGTGCTGCACGGCTGCACGGTCGAGGACGACGTGCTGGTGGGCATGAGCGCCACCGTGCTCAACGGCGCCCGGATCGGCACCGGCTCGCTGGTCGCGGCCGGCGCGGTGGTGCCGCAGGGCATGGTCGTCCCGCCCGGCTCGCTGGTCGCCGGCGTCCCGGCCAAGGTCCGCCGCGAGCTGACCGAGGACGAGAAGTCGGGCATCAGGGACAACGGCGCCGGCTACCGGCTCCTCGCCGAGGCCCACCGGGAGATCTAGACCGATCTAGACCGTGGTCATCTCTAGACCGTGGTCATCGCGGCCGCCGCCGGTTCCGTCGGAACGGGCGCCGGCCGGCGCCGGTCGACCGCCCAGGCGAGCACCGCGACCAGCGTTCCCGAGGCGGCCAGGACCGCGCCGACCAGCGTCGGCGCGGTCCAGCCGAGCCCGGCGTCCAAGGCGAGCCCGCCGAAGTACGCGCCCTGGGCGTTGGCCAGGTTGAAGGCGCCCTGCACCGTCGCCGAGGCCAGGGTCGGCGCGCTGCGCGCCTTCTGCAGCACCAGGGTCTGCACGGCCGGCACGATCGCGAAGCCGAACAGCCCGATCAGCACCACCGTGACGGCCGCCGACCAGCGGGCGTGCGCGGTCACCGCGAACAGCGCCAGGGTGGCCGAGAGCAGCACGAAGGCCGCGCAGACGGTCGGGCGCAGCGCCCGGTCGGCGGCGAACCCGCCCAGTACGTTGCCGATCGTCATGCCGACCCCGAACAGTGCCAGCACCAGCGTGACCGAGCCGGCGGCGTACCCGGAGACCTCGGTGAGCAGCGGCGTGATGTAGCTGTAGCAGGCGAAGAAGCCGCCGCAGCCGAACACCACGGTGGCCAGCGCCAGCCAGAGCTGCCCGCTGCGGAAGGCCCGCAGCTCGTGCCGGAGCCCGGACTGGCCGGGGGAGGGCAGCGCGGGCACCAGCCGGGCGATGGCGAGCGTACCGGCCGCCGCGATCAGCACGACCACCAGCATGGTCGCCCGCCAGCCCAGGTGCTGGCCGAGCAGGGTCGCGGCCGGGACGCCGACGATGTTGGCGACGGTCAGCCCGGAGAACATCACGGCCACCGCCCGGGCCCGCCGGTCCGGTGCGACCAGTTCGGCCGCCGCCACCGCGCCGGCGCCGAAGAACGCGCCGTGCGGCAGCCCGGTGACCAGCCGGGCGGCGGCCAGTGTCCAGAAGTCCGGGGCCACCGCGCAGAGCAGGTTGCCGGTCGCGAACAGCCCGGCCAGCGCCACCAGCACCGCCTTGCGCGGCCGCCCGGCGGCGAGCGCGGTCAGCAGCGGCGCACCGACCACCACCCCCAGCGCGTACGCCGAGATCAGCCAGCCCGCCTGCGGGATGGAGACGTGGAGGCTGTCGGCGACCTGGGGGAGCAGCCCCATGGCGGCGAATTCGGTGGTTCCGATGGCGAACGCGGTGACGGCCAGCGCGAGCAGCGCGAGAGGCAAGGGAGTGACTCCGGGGTGATGCCGACGGACCGGGAGAGCGCGCGGCGGGACGAGGGAGGGGCGGAGGTGGGATGAATTCGTTCGTCCGGCATCCTAATCAGGCCGGATGACGGCGCCGTGAGGTGCGTGTGACGAAAGGGGGTCGCCGCCGCGGCCCCCGCGCGCGAGACTGGGAGCATGTGCCGCAACATCAAGACCCTGCGACCCCCCGTCACGCCCGACGCCGACGAGGCGGACTTCCACGCGGCGGCTCTCCAGTACGTCCGCAAGGTCTCCGGGTTCCGCGCCCCTGCGGCGCACAACCGGGAGGCCTTCGACCGGGCCGTGGAGGCGGTCGCCGAGGCCACCGCCCGGCTGCTGGCGGAACTGGAGGTCCGAGGCCCGCACATTCGGGCCGCCGTGCCGGCCGAGGCCGCCGGGTAGGCAGGAGCAGCCGTGATGAACCCCGCCGAGCGCTACGCACTCACCTTCCCCGGCACCCCGGGGACCCAGGCCCCGCAGGACGTCGTGGTGGTCGCCCGCACCGACGCGACAGGCCCGGGCGGTCACCCGGTGTACGAGGACGAGAGCGGGATCGTCCGGGCCGAGATCAGCGACGCGGGCGAGGTCCGGATGCTCGCCAGCGGCGGCCACCAGAGCCCGCACGTGCCGGTGCACGCCCACCCGCTGTCCTGACCGCCCCGGCCGCCCGGGTGGTGCGGGGAACCCTGGGCGCGACGCCCGCCCGTCAGGCACAATCACGGTATGACCACAGCGAGTTGGCAGGGCGTCGTCATCGCCGAGAGTGACGACACCGTCGTCGTCGAGGGCAACCACTACTTCCCGGCCGCGGCGGTGCGCACCGAGTACCTGCGCCCCTCGGACACCACCACGGTGTGCGGCTGGAAGGGCACCGCCGGCTACTACACCCTGGAGGTGGACGGGCGGACCAACCCGGACGCCGCCTGGTTCTACGCCGATCCGAAGCCCGAGGCCGAGCACGTGCGCGACCGGGTGGCCTTCTGGAAAGGGGTGGAGATCGTCGAGTAGCCGGCCCGGGCCGGCCGTGCCGTCGCCGCCGCGAAAGGGGTACCGGATTCCCATGGCAGTCTTCCGCAGACCGGTCCGCTTCCCCAGGCCGGGCCGCCCCCGGCCGCCCGCCGGGCCCGACCGGGCCGAGGCCGAACTGACCGAGCACCTCGCCGAACTGGTCGAGGAGTCCGAGCAGCCCGTCGGCGAGGGCCCGGTCGCCGAGTACACGGCGAAGCAGCGCGGCCGCGGCCGGGCGCTGGTGCTGCAGACCGTCCGGCTGCTGGGTCGCGGTGGCCGGGCCGCCGCCCGGGGAGCGGCCAAGGGCGCCGCGTACGGGGGCAGGGCGCTGACCGAGCAGCTGGTGCACACCGCGCCGCGGATCCCGGTGCGCGACCTCGCCACCCTGCGGGCGCAGCACCCGGGGGCGGCCTTCCCGGAGCAGCTGGCCGACCTGCTGGTCACCGGCGCCGTCCGGGCCTCCGGCACGCTCGGCGCGGGCGTCGGCGCGGCGGCGATGCTGCCGGTGCCACCCGCGATGCCGGTGGAGATCGCGGCCGAGACGCTCGCGGTGGCGGCCGTGGAGATCAAGCTGATCGCCGAGCTGCACGAGGTCTACGGCACCCCGGCGCAGGGCACCGCCACACAGCGAGCCGGCGCCTACCTCGGTGCCTGGGCGAACCGCCGCGGGATCGACGCGAGCCTGCTGGTGCGGCCCGCCGGCTTCGCCGCGCTGGCGATCGGCTCGGAGGTGCGCCAGAAGGTCCGCCGCCGGTTGACCCGCAGCTCGCTGCGGCACCTGCCGGCGGTGATCCCGCTGCTGGTCGGCGCCGGCATCGGCGCCACCATGAACCGCCGCGACACCCGCCGGCTGGCCGACGAGGTGCGCAGGGACCTGCGCGGGCGCCGCCCGTCGGACCGTAGCTACTGGACCGTGGCCGCGCCCGCCCTGAAGGGCGAGACGGTGGCGCGCGGCGGGGCGGTGGAGGCGGACGGGAGCGTGGAGGCGGACGGGACGGCCCCGTAGGGCGGGGGAGCAGCGGCACGGCGCGCCGCTGCTCCCTCCCGGAGGTTCCTAGGCCTTCGGCGGAGCCGGTGCGCCCGCGCCCCGGCCGGCCTTGACGCCGTTCACCATCGCCTGGTGGATCGCGCGTGCGGTGGTCTCGTCGGCCGCCGGCACCGGGCTCCCGACGACGGTGTACCAGTCCAGCGCGCCGGTGTACTGGACGGTCAGTCTCGCCTCGCCGTCGACCCAGGTGGTGTGCACGGTGAGGTCGCCGGAGATCGGACCGACCTCGGTGGTGGTCACCCCACCGGGGCCGCTGATGATCGATTGAGTGGTCCAGGTCGCCCACGACGTGCGCGGGTCCGCGGGCGGTCGGGCCTGGCGGTTGCCTTGGTCGTGTTCGGTCATGCGCCTCTCCTCCCCCGCGGGTGGCTCGCCGCCGGAGCGGCGACACCCGCGGTCGCGGCGACCGCCCGGTCCCACCGGGCGGTCGAGTCGGCACGGCGGACGGTCAGCCGGACTGGCCGGGTCCGTCCAGCATGGGGGCGCCCTCCGCCTGGGAGGTGTCCTGCGCGTGCAGGTTCTGCATCGAGGGGATGCCCTCCTCGGGGTCCGCGGCGCGGACGTCCTCGTCTTCCTCGGTGCTCACCGTGGACCGGTCGCTCATGTCGGTCATCGCGGGCTCCGTCTCCTCGGCCGGTCCCGGCGCGCGGGGTCGCGCGCGGGGTGGGGCCAGTGGTGTCTCTTCGCCCTTCCAGCCTGCCTCCGCCCCGGCGCCGGGGCCAGCCGGGTGCCCGGCCGGCCCCCGCGGACGTCTGCGGAACCTCGCGGACCTCGCCCGGCCGTCAGCAGGCAGTCACCGGGCCGTCACCATGCGACGGGCAGCGAGTGCATGCCGTAGATGAACGAGTCGGTGCGGAACGACAGCTCCTCGCGCGGGACGGCCAGCCGCAGTCCGGGCAGTCGCCGGAACAGCGTGGCCAGCGCGATCTGCAGCTCGGCGCGGGCCAGCGGCTGGCCGAGGCACTGGTGCACGCCGAAGCCGAAGGCCAGGTGGCGCCGGGCGTCCCGGTCCAGGTCCAGCTCCTCCACCGGCCGCCGGTCGGTGCCGCCGAACAGTTCCTCGTCCCGGTTGGCGGTGGAGAGCATCGCCATCACGCCCTCACCGGCCCTGATCGTCGTGCCGCCCAGCTCCACGTCCTCCAACGCCACCCGGGCCACCCCGGTGTGGATGATCGTGAGGTGGCGCAGCAGCTCCTCCACCGCTCCGGGCAGTGCGGCCGGGTCGGCCAGCCTGTCGATCTGCTCCGGCTGCTCCAGCAGCAGGGCGGTGGAGAGCGAGATCATGTTCGCGGTCGTCTCGTGCCCGCCGACCAGCAGCAGGAAGCCGGTGGTGGCGATCTGGCGCGTGGTGAGGTCGTCCCGGACGGCGAGCCGGCTGAGGATGTCGTCCTGCGGCTGCGCCCGCTTGCGGGCCGTCAGCTCCGTCAGGTACTCCAGCATCTCGTCCCGGGCGTCCAGGAGCTGCTGCGGCGAGCTGCTCTGGGTGAGCAGCGCCCGGCTGACGCGCTGGAAGAACTCGTGGTCCTCGTACGGGACGCCGAGCAGCAGGCAGATCACCAGCGACGGGATGGGCAGCGCGAAGTCGGCGACCAGGTCGGCCTCGGTGCGGCCGCCGGTCATCGTGTCCAGCGCCTCGTCCGTGATCCGCTGGATGTCAGGGCGCATCGCCTGGATCCGCTTGACCAGGAAGTCCCCGGTGACCATGCGGCGCAGCCGGGCGTGCTCGGGGTCGTCGAGGTTCAGGAAGCTCGGGTGTTCGGTGATCCGCTCCCGGCTGCCGGCGACCAGCAGCGGGAAGGACGGGTGGCGGATGTCCGAGCTGAACCGGCGGTCGGACAGGATGGCGCGGACCTCGGTGTAGCCGGTGGCGAGCCAACAGGGCTCGCCCCCGGGCATGGTGGCCCGGGTCAGCCGGGCGGTGGCGGCGGCCTCGACGTACGCGGGCGGCGGGCCGAACGGGCAGCCGGCCGAGTGCTTGGCCGGGAGGGAGATGGCGGGGGCGGTGGACGAGCTCGTCAAGGCGGGGTCTCCTTGCGTCGCGATGGTTCTCCGGTGGGGACTTGGTCGCGAGGACGGGTCGGTCACGTTGCGGCCGGGGGCGGTTGCCCGCTTCCGGCCGAGGATCGCCTAGGTCTGCGCCGGCTCGTCCTCGACCACGGTGATCGCGCCGCCCGGGCAGAGCTGGGAGGCCAGTCTGAGGTCATCGAACTGGTCGGGCCGGAAGGAGGTCTGACGGAGCCTCACCAGGCTGTCGTCTTCGTCCTGGTCGAAGACCTCGGGAACGTTCAGGACGCACATTCCGGAGCTGCAGCAGCGGTCCCGGTCGACACTCACCCGCATGGTCGGGCACCTCTCGCCAGTGCGCCGCCGGCTGCCCGGCGGCCGCCTCTCGTTGTCATTGCCAACCTAACCGCCGTTGATCCGTCCACGGCGGGTGCGGCGGCGGGATCGTCGAGAATGGCCGATTAGGTTCACGCCGGAGCCGTCGGACGGCGAGGCAGGTTTGAACTGACGTTCCCCTGACAAGAGTTGGTGCCACAGCCCGGGCTCCGGCCGGCACTTCCGGGAGTTCACAGTCCCTCCGCGGCGGCGATCTCCCGTACGGTCGCGACGGTGTCGGCCTCGGCGGCGGCCTTGTCCGGCCGGTAGCGCACCACCCGGGCGAACCGCAGGGCGAGGCCGGCCGGATAGCGGGGGCTGCGCTGCACCCCGTCGAAGGCGATCTCGACGACCAGTTCCGGCCGGACCCGCACCGTCCACGCGTCCCGCCCGGTCTCCCGGGCCAGCAGCTCGGCGGTCTGCCAGGCGAGCGTCTCGTCGGTCAGGCCCTTGAAGGTCTTGCCGAGCATCACCCACGGGCCCAGCCCCGGTTCGCCCGCCGCCCGGGCGCCCAGGTGCAGGTTGCTGAGGAAGCCGTGGCGCCGCCCGCTGCCCCACTCGGCGGCCAGCACCACCAGGTCCAGGGTGTGCCGGGGCTTCACCTTGATCCAGCCCGCGCCGCGCCGCCCGGCCGCGTACGGGGCCGCCGGGTCCTTCACCAGCACGCCCTCGTGGCCGAGCGCCAGCGTCTCGCGGAAGAAGGCCAGCGCCCGTTCGCGGTCCCCGGTCTCGACCCGGGCCGGCCGCAGGACGTCCGGCACCGCCCCGGCCAGTGCCGCCCAGCGCTCCCGCCCGGGACGGTCCACCAGGTCCTCGCCGTCCCGGTGCAGCAGGTCGAAGAAGTAGGCGTCGAGCGGAGCCCCGGCGCGCAACCGGGCCGGGTCCTGCCGGGAGGCGATGCGAGCGGCGGTCTCCTGGAACGGGCGCGGCCGACCGTCCGGACCGAGCGTGATCGCCTCGCCGTCCAGCACGGCCGAGCGCACCGGCAGGGCCAGCGCGGCCTCGACCACCTCGGGGACGCGGGCGGTGACGTCCTCCAGGCCGCGGGTGAACACCGCGACCTCCCCGCCCTCCCGGTGCACCTGCACCCGGACGCCGTCCAGCTTCCACTCCACCGCGGCCGGACCGGTGCGCTCCAGCGCCGTGGCCACGTCCGGCGCGGAGGCGGCGAGCATCGGCCGCACCGCCCGCCCCACCTCCAGCCGGAAGGCCGCCAGCGCCGCCTCCCCACCGGTCAGCGCCGCCTGCGCCACCGCGCGGGCCGACCCCCGGAACATCAACGCCCGCCGCACCGCCGCCGCCGGCACCCCGGCGGCCTGTGCCACGGCGTCCCCGACCACCGCGTCCAGCGCCCCCTGCCGCAGGTCCCCGACCAGCACCGCCCGCAGGAACCCCTGCTCCACGGCGGTCGCGCGTGCGAACAAGCCGTGCAGCAGCCGTCGCCGCTCCGCCTGTGCCCCCGCGCCGTGCACCCCGGCGATCCGTTCCAGCTCCCGCTCCACCTCCGGCACCTCGAGCGAGGCCTCCAGGGCCGGCTCCGGCAGCCCCCGCAGCGCCGCCGGACCGATCCCGGTCCGCAGCCGCTGCGACTCCCCGGACAGCAGTGCCACCGCCACCGCCCCCTCCAGCGGCCCCGACTCCCGCAGATAGGCGGCCAGCAATCCCGTCTTCGTCCGCCGCCCCGGCTCCGCCGCCACCTCCCGCGACACCGAAGCCAACCGCATCAATCCCGTCACGCCGGCACCACCTCCACGTCCTTCAGCATCCGCCCACACTCCCACCCCCGCACGACGGCCCCGGCGGGCGCCCCGGTTCGGCCCGGGCTCTTCCCGGCCCGGACCTTTCCCGCCCCCCGGCCGCAAGGCTCCGCAGTGGCGCGCGGGGGGCACGGTCTTGGCCGGGACGGTGATCACCGGCCGGGCGGCGGGGCGTCATGCTGGGAGCTCCCGCCACCCCCTGAGTGATGGAGACCGAGATGAGCGACACCCCCACGACCCGTTGGAGCGTCGGTGCGCCCGAGGCCGGTGACTACGCCGCCTGGCGCGAGCTCTTCCGTGGGTACTGCGAGTTCTACCGGGTGCCGATCCCGGAGGAGAAGGCCGAGCTGGTCTGGTCCTGGCTGATGGATCCGGCGCACGAGCTGACCGGGCTGCTGGCGCGGGACGGGGAGGGCCGGCCGGTCGGGCTCGCGCACTACCGCCCGTTCTCGCGGCCGCTGCACGGGGCCGTCGGGTGCTTCCTGGACGATCTGTTCGTGGCGCCGGAGGTCCGGGGCGGCGGGGCGGTGGACGCGCTGTTGGGCCGGCTGCGGGAAATCGCGGCGGAACGCGGGTGGGTCACCGTCCGCTGGATCACCTCCGAGGACAATTACCGGGCCCGTGGCAAGTACGACCAGGTCGCCACCCGGACCAGGTTCGTCACCTACGACATGGCTCCGGAGGAGCCGGCCGGCTGAGGCCGCGGCCCGGCCGCCGGACATCCGTTCGGAATTTCTGTTATCGACGTCCCGCGGGGCGGTCTCCCAAGTGTCGGCACCCGACCAGTCGACCCGGAACAGAAAGCGTGGCCATCGTGAACAGCGACGACAGGACGACCATCCTCCCGGCGAGCGGGGGAGGCGCGGGCAGCGACAGCGGGAGTGCTGCCCGTGGCCGCTCCGGCGGCCGGGCGGCGCGGCGCGCTGCCGAGCGGCACGCCGGCCGGGGACGCCGGGCGCGGCGGCGCGGCGGGATCGTGCCGGTCACGGCGGTCGTCGCCGCCGTGGCCGGCACCGGGCTGTTCGCCGCCCTGGCCGGGGCAGGCTACGCCGCGTACGGCGGCAAGCAGGCCGACCGCGACCTGGCGGGCCAGTCGCTGACCGCCGACGCGCTGATCTCCGCGGAGCTGGGCACCCGTGAGGGCATCCAGGTGCCCGGCACCGGGGGGACGAACCCGGACGTCCCGTCGCCCGCCACCCCCACCGCCACCGCCGCCGACCCGGCGGCCACCCCGAGCGCCGCGGCCACGTCCACGGCCGCGACCGCTCCGGCCTCGCCGACGGCTTCGGCCGCCGCCACGCCGAGCGCCGTCCCCACTCCCTCGGCCGCCGCGGTCAAGGCGACCCCGAGCGCGACCCGCACCGCAGCCGCCGGTCAGACCGCCGCCGCCCGGGCCGCCGCGGCCCGGCCGGCGGGCGGGGGCGCGTCCCCGTCGTACGCCCAGCAGGTCGTGGACCTGGTCAACGTCGAGCGGGGCAAGGCCGGCTGCGGGCCGGTCGGCAACGAGCCCAGGCTGGCGAGCGCGGCCCAGTCGCACAGCGACGACATGGCCGACCGCAGCTACTTCGACCACGCCAGCCCCGAGGGCAACCACGCCGACCACCGGATCGAGGCGGCCGGCTACAGCTGGAGCACCTGGGGCGAGAACATCGCCCGAGGCCAGAAGGATCCGGCCGCGGTGATGGAGTCCTGGATGAACAGCCCCGGCCACCGGGCCAACATCCTCAACTGCTCGTTCAAGCAGCTCGGCGTGGGGGTGCGGACCGGTGCCAACGGTCCGTGGTGGACCCAGGTGTTCGCCGCCCCGGCGTGAACCGGCTCTCGTTCGGCCCGGTCTGACCATCGGACCGGGCCGAACGATTCGGTCCGTACGCCCCCGGTCCGCCTGGTCCGGTCGGTCCGATTTTCCGATTCCGTGCACATTGTTGTTATCTGATCACTCCCCAGGGGTCTCCGAGGAGGCAGCGGCGGACGGATAGACGGCAAGACGGAGTGCGGACAATGAACGCTGATGTGCAGAACAGGAGCGGGACCACCCTGGTGCTCGCGGCGCAGGCAGGCGACCGGCAGGCCCGGGAGGCGTTGGTCGCCGCCTGGCTGCCGCTCGTCTACAACGTGGCCGGCCGCGCCCTCGGCGGCCACGCCGACGTGGACGACGTCGCGCAGGAGACCATGATCCGGGCCCTGGACGGCCTGGACGGGCTCCGCGACCCGGAGGCCTTCCGCTCCTGGCTGGTCGCCATCACCATGAACCAGGTGCGCCGTCGGCACACCGCCGGCCAGCAGCAGCCGACCGTCGGCGGCCTGGACGAGACCTGGGAGGTCGCCGACCCCCGGGCCGACTTCACCGACCTGACCATCCTGCGCCTCGGCCTCTCCGGCCAGCGCCGCGAAGTGGCCGAGGCCACCCGCTGGCTGGACCCGGACGACCGCGAACTGCTCGCCCTCTGGTGGCTGGAGGCCGCCGGCGAACTGACCCGCGCCGAACTCGCCGAGGCCCTCGACCTGAGCCCGCAGCACACCGCGGTGCGGGTGCAGCGGATGAAGAAGCAGCTCGAAGCGGGCCGCATCGTCGTCCGCGCGCTCTGCGCCTACCCCCGCTGCCCCGGGCTGACCGAGCTCACCGCGGGGTTCGACGGCACCCCGAACTCGGTCTGGCGCAAGCGCATCGCCCGCCACATCCGGGACTGCGCCGACTGCGGCGGGCTCGGGCGGGACCTGTTCCCGGCCGAAGGGCTGCTGGCCGGCCTCGCCCTGGTGCCGATCCCGCTCGACGCGCCCGTGCTGCTGCACTTCCAGCACACCGCCGCCTCCGTCGCCTCCGCGACGGCCGCCGCCGGTGCGGGCTCCGGCGCGGGAGCGGGCACGGGCGCCGGAGCGCACGCCGGAGCGGGAGGCCACGGCGGTTGGGCCGGCACCGCGGCCCGCAAGGCCGTGCTGGTGAGCGGTGCGGCCGCGGCCGTCGCCGTGACCACCCTCGCCCTGGTGTGGCCGCAGGCCGGTGAGCCGCCGCGGCCGACGCCACCGGAGCCCACCGCCCCGGCCGCGGCCCAGGACGCCCCGACGGCCGCGGCCGCACCCGCCGCCGCCACGCCGGTGCCGACCCCGGTACCCGCGGAGAGCCCGTCACCGACGGCGACGCCCACACCGACGCCGACCGCGACCCGTACCGCCTCCGCGACACCGCTGCCCAACCCGGAGCGCCAACTGGTGGACCTGGTCAACGCCGAACGCGTGAAGGCCGGTTGCGCCCCGCTGCGGATCGATCCCAGACTGCACGGCTCGGCCCAGAAGCACGCGGACGACATGGCCGCCCGGGGCTACTTCGACCACGTCGCCCCGGACGGCGTCCGGACCGAGACCCGGATCACCGCCGCCGGGTACCGCTGGTCGCAGTGGGGGGAGAACCTCGACCGGGGTCCGACCACCCCGGCCGCCGTCCTCGCCCGCTGGATGGACGGTGGAATCCACCAGTCCAACATGCTCGACTGCGGATTCAAGGACGTCGGCGTCGGCTTCGCCACGAACTCCGCCGGCACGCCCTACTGGACCCAGGACCTCGGAGCCCCGATGCCCTGAGCCCCACGCGGGGCTACGGGTGGGGGCTACGCGTGGGGCGCGACCGCCACCAGGCCGTCCGCCGACCCGGTCGCGTAGCCCGTGGCCTCCCCGAGGACACCACCCGCGTCGCCGACCTGCCCGGGCACCACGTCCGGGGCACTGCTCAGCGGGCGGGGCAGCCCTTCCTGCCCGCCCAGGGCACTGGCGTGCGCACTCGGCGCGGTGAGGGAGGCGACGACACCCACGGCGATCGAGGCCACGGCAAGCATGCTGCGCTTCTTCATGGCCGGTCCAACGAGGCTGCGCCGGAAGGGTTACGGCCGGTCCGTGCGCGCCCGCTCACAGGCGGGCGCACACGGGAACGTCTGGACGGCCCGCGAGCCGACCGGGACTCTGCCGGGCGGCGGGCGGGCCGTGGGAACCACCATGGCCCCACCCGCCCCTGCCGGTCAGGGGCGCGCGACGCGCGACCGGACGCACGGCGGCGCGCCGGGCGTGCACCAGCGGCCCCAGCCGCGCCGTCAGAGCGTTCCGGAGCCCCGCGCCCCCACGGGCCCGCCCGCCCCTGCGGCCCCACCCTCCGGAGCCGGCGCCCCGGGGACGGGCGCCGCGGGCACCTGGCCCCCCGGAGCCGCCCCCGCCTGCCCCGCCTGCCCCGCCGGACCCACCGGGCTCACCACCCAGTCCGGATGCCCGGGCATCGGCGGCGTCCGCAGCCCGTACAGCCAGTCGTCGAGGAAGCCCCGCAGGTCCTGCCCGGAGACCACCGAGGCAGTCCGCACGTAGTCCCCGGTGGTCGCGTTGCCGTACCGGTGGGTGTCCAGGAAGACGCGCTCGATCCGCTCGAAGGCCGCCGCCCCGACCTTCTCCCGCAGCGCGAACAGCACCAGCGCGCCGCCCTTGTACCGCTGGCCGCCGAAGAGGTCGGCGGCGGTGGGGGAGGCGACCGGCCCGGAGTCGTGCCGCCATTGGTCGCCCAGCCCGTAGAGCAGGCGCATCCGGTCGGTCAGCGTGGTGCTGCCGTCGGCCTCCGGCCACCCGTGCTCGTAGCGGTACACCAGTTCGTAGAACTCGGCGTGGCCCTCGCTCAGCCAGAGGTCGGACCAGCGGGCGGGGGAGACGCTGTTGCCGAACCAGGAGTGGACCACCTCGTGCATCATGTGCGAGCCGATCGCCGGCTCCGCCTGCCGCAGGAAGTTCGGCTTGTAGAGGGTGAGCGTCTGGGTCTCCAGCCCGGTGAAGGCGAACGCGGCCGGATCGTCCGAGTTGGCCGGCAGGAGCCCGTACGTCTCGAACGGGAACGGCCCCAGGTGGGCCTCCGCCCAGGCGAGTTGGCCGGGCGTGAGGGCGAGCGCGGGTTCCAGCTCGGCGGCGCGGGCGGTCGGCACGACGTCGCGCAGCGGCAGGCCGTGCGGGCCGGTGCGCTCGCGCACCGTGTAGTCGCCCACGGAGACCTGGACCAGCTCGGTGGCCATCGGTTCGCGGGAGACGTACCGGCGGGTGGTGCGGCCGTCGCCGAGTCGCTCGGTGGCCGTCAACTCCCCGTTGGCGACGCCCAGGAGGGCATCGGGGGCGGTCACCGCGATGGTGAACCGGGCCTTGTCGCTCGGGTGGTCGTCACAGGGGAAGACGGTGTGCGCGCTCTTCGGCTGGCCGGCCACCGCGAAGCCGTCCGGGGTGGGGACCCAGCCGGTGTGCGGCAGCCGGGCCCGCGGGTCGGCGGTGTACTCGACGGTCAGCCGGGTGACGGCGCCCGGGAGGAACGGCCTGGCCGGGGTGACCGTCAGCTTCTCGTCGTGGGTCGCGAAGCGCGCCGCCCGCCCGTCGACCCGGACGGCGCGCACGGTCAGTCCGAGCGCGTCCAGCTCCAGCCGGGCGAGGACGCGGCCCGGCCGTACGGTGAGCACGGCCGTGCCGTCCACCGTCCGGGTGTCGGCGCGGTAGTCGAAGGCCAGGTCGTACCGGAGCGCCCGGTACCCGGTGTTCCCGAGCGAGGGGAAGACCGGATCGCCCAGCCCGCCGGTGGCGCCGGCCGTCGGCGCGCTCGCGGACGGCAGCACCGCGCCGAGCGCGAGCGACAGCGCGAGACTGGCGCGGGTTCCGCACGAGCGGGGTCCGCGCGAGCGGGTTCCGAACGAACGGGCCCTGAACGAACCGGGCCCGAACAGGCGGGACTTGAGCGAGCGGAGCCTGGGCAGGCGGACCTTGGACAAGGGTGATCACCGCGCTTCACGGCCGGGAGCGGAGGCGGGGAGCCGCCGGGACGGGAGAGCCTGGCCACGGATGCTAGTGGAGCCCCGGGCGTGATCGGGGCGGTGCCGGCGACACACCGTGGTCCCCCCGGACGGCGTACGGTGATGGCGGCGCCCCCGGTCCGCGGTCTAAGGTCAGTAGTGCATCGTCCCCTGACGGACGAGCCACGGCCGTCGGAAAACCTGGCCAGGTCCGGCGGCCGTACTTCTCTGCCCTGACGCCCTTCGCCCTGACCCAGCCCGTAGGCTGGCTGTCCGAGGATGCCCGCGCACCGGATGTCAGGAGCCGCCGTGACCAGCCCCGCTTCGCCCGTTCTGGTGATCGGCGAGTGCGTCGCCGACATCGTCCGATCGGGTGCGGCCCCGGACCGGGTGCACCCCGGCGGCAGCCCCGCGAACGTCGCCTACGGCCTGGCCCGGCTCGGCCGCCCGGCCACGCTGCTCACCGAGCTGGGGCCGGACGCCAACGGCCGGCTGATCCGGCGGCACCTGGAGTCGGCGGGCGTGCGGGTGCTGGCGGCCGAGGTCGACCGGACGCCCTCGGCGGTGGTGGAACTGGACGGGCAGGGGCGGGCCCACTACACCTTCGACATCCGCTGGACGCTCCCGCCCACCGAACCCGCCGAGCCGCCCGCCGCGATCCACCTCGGCTCGATCGCGGCCGTCACCGAGCCCGGCGCCGCTTCGGTGCGGGCGCTGGTGGAGCGCTGGCGCGGGCGGGCGCAGATCAGTTACGACCCGAACGTGCGCCCGGCGCTGATGGGCGACCGGGCCGAGGCCGTCCGCCGGGTCGAGCGCTGGGTGGCGCTGAGCGACCTGGTCAAGGCCGGCGACGAGGACCTGGCCTGGCTCTACCCGGGTGAGCGGCCCGAGGCGGTCGCCGAGCGCTGGCTGGCGCTCGGCCCCGCCACCGTCGCGGTGACCCTGGGCGCCGAGGGCGCGTTCGCCCGCACCGCCGACGGGGGCCGCGCCGAGGCCGCGGCCCGCCCGGTGCCGGTCGCGGACACCGTCGGTGCCGGCGACTCCTTCATGGCCGCCTTCCTGCACGCCCGCGCGGTCGGCGCAGACCTGGCGACCTGTCTCACCCACGCGGTGACGGCGGCCGCGCTGACCGTCGCCCGCCCGGGCGCCAACCCGCCCTCGGCGGCCGAACTCGCGGCGGCGCTGACGGCCGGGCCACAGCCCCGCTCCGAGGCGGGTGTCGACTAAGGGCATGTCTCAACCTCCCCGCTGGGCGAGGGCGGTGAGCTCCTTCCCGTACCAGACCTGGGCGTACGGGCCGCTGCTGTAGGCGGGGATCTCCCGGTACCCGTTCCGCAGGTAGAGCGCGCGGGCCTCGACCAGGTCGAGGCGGGTGTCGAGGACGATCCGGTCCGCGCCCAGGGAGCGGGCGGCCCGGTCGACGGCGGTCAGCAGTGCGGTGCCGCCGCCGGTGCCGCGCAGGCCGGGGCGGACGAAGACCCGGGTGAGTTCGGCGGTGGTGGCGTCGAGTCGCCGCAGGCCGGCGCAGGAGTGGGCGACGCCGTCGTGGCGGCCGATCAGGAAGAGGCCGCTCGGGGCGGCGAGGTCGTCGCTGGGGGAGCCGGCGAGGCCGGACTCCAGCTCCTCGGGAGTGCCCTCCCGGTCGAAGTGCAGGCGGTAGTAGCGGTTGGCCACGTCGTAGTAGTACTCGCGCAGCAGGTCCAGGGCCTCGGGAGTGGTCACGTCGGCCGTGGCGACGGTCCAGGAGCCTGGGCGGTGCTGCGCGCTGTTCGTCATGCGCGCATGGTCCACTTCACGGCGCCGTCGTCGCAATCGGTTTTCCCGGCGGCCTCATCCGTTCGTCCGCCCCGTCCGCGCGCCCTGCCGCCCGCCACCCGATCGCCCGCCGCCCGGGCAAAGGAACGGCAAGGCCTCCGGTGCGTCGTTGCCCCGTGCGAGTGACGAGGGGGTTGGCGGTGGTGCGCGGCGGGGGAGCAGTGCAGCCATGAACAGACCATCAGTTTGTCGGATTAGAGGGGATCTGAGGGGAAGTCGGCGGCGGCGGACCGGCGCACGGACCGGACTGCTGGCCGCCGTCTGCCTCTCCGCCGTCCTCGCCGGCTGCGCCGCTCCGGCCGGGCCGAAGCCGGCCCCGGCCGTCGACGGGAACGCGAACGCCGCGCCCGTCGCCGAGATCGCCGGCCAGGGCCCCGACCACGCGGGCGCCCCGCCCGTGGCGCCGCCCCGGCTGCCCGGCACGGCCGGCAAGGAGGAGGAGAACAGCGGCGATGCCATGGCCCGTCAGGAGACGGCCGCCCAGGCCGAGCAGGAGGCCGCCCGGCGCTGGGGCCTGGAGCGCCCGCCGCTGAAGGCCCCGCCCCGCCCGACGACCAGGGTCGAGCTCACCCAGGGGCAGGGCGTCAAGCTCGCGGACGGCCGCCCGCCCGTCGTCTACCGGGTCCCGACCAATGACAAGGTGGTCTTCCTGACCGTCGACGACGGGGACGAGAAGGACCCCGAGTTCTCCCGGATGGCCCGGGAGCTGGGCATCCCGCTCAGCACCTACGTCTCCGACTACCTCGTCCGCGAGAACTACGGCTACTTCCGCGACCTGCACGCCCAGGGCGTGGAGATCAACAACCACACGATCAACCACCGCAACCTGAAGGTCCTGGACTACGAGACCCAGCACGAGGAGATCTGCAACCAGCAGGACCAGCTGGAGCAGCAGATCGGCGTCCGCCCCCGGCTGTTCCGGCCGCCGTACGGCGAGTACAACGACGACACCCTGCGCGCGGCGGCCTCCTGCGGGGTTCAGGCGGTGCCGCTGTGGAACGAGGAGGCCTTCCCGGACCACATGGAGTGGCGCTACGACGACCAGAAGCTGCACCCGGGCGACATCATCCTGACCCACTTCCGGGGCGTCGACATCTGGAACGCCTCCATGCCGGACCTGCTGCGCAAGGTCGTCGACGACGCCACCGCGCAGGGGTTCGCGCTGGCGCGGCTGGACGACTACCTCTAGCGGCGCCGGTCGCGGGCGGCTCAGCCGAGCGAGAGGGCGTCGAGGTACACCCAGGCGCCCTCGTGCCGCACGAAGCGGCTGTTCTCGGTGAGCACGCCCTGCTCCCCGCCCTCGGTCCAGTGCGCCCGGAAGGCGACCGTGCCCTCCGCGTGGAACGCGCCGCCCTCGGTGGTCGCGACCACCTCCAGCCCGGTCCAGCGCAGCCCCGGGTCGAAGTCGACCTCGGCGGGCCGGGTGTCCGGGTGCCAGGTGCGCAGCAGGTACGCCTCGTCCTGTGCGGCGAAGGCGCTGAACCGGGAGCGCATCAGGGACTCGGCGGTGGTGGCCGCCGTCTGGCCCCGGTGCAGTCGGCCGCAGCAGTCGCCGTAGGTGGCGGGCAGGCCGCACGGGCAGGGGGAGGAGGGCAGCAGCCGGGGCGCGGCGGTGCGGGGCGCGGAACGACGTCGGGACATGCCGCCCATTGTCCCCCACGCGTCGGGCGGCTCCCCCGGCCGCCCCGTGCACGACGGCAACGGGCCTGGTCCTCGGCGCGCCGAGGACCAGGCCCGTCCGCGCTCGGCGGCCAGGAGCCCGTGCTCAGGAGTCGGCGGGGCCGAACCACGTGCGCAGCGGTCATAGCGGATGTCGCTGCCGGCCACAGCGCGGCGATCCGGCCGAGGTTGTCGGGGTGTGCCGGCAGTTCGCCGAAGAGCCGGAGCACCGGGCCGACCAGGCTGTTGGTCTTCTGCTCGCCCGAGCGGTCCCGCGCCACCGCCGACGACGACGTCGTCGGTCATGTCGAGGTCCCCCCGGAGGCGGTGGGTTCACGCCTGTGACGGGTCCGGCAGTCCGGCCGTCAGTTGCCGCAGCGCCTCGGTGAGCAGCGGCTGGAACGGCACCGCCGGGTCGGCGGTCAGGTGGTGCTCGTTGGCGACCTGCAGTGCTGAGAGCGCGGCCGAGGCGACCAGCTTCGGGTAGAGGTCCCGGTCGGCGTCGGTCCCGGTCCGGGCGGCCACCGCCGCGGCCAGCTCGGTCCGGACGGCCGCGCCGCCGCGGATCAGTTCGGCCTGGAGCGCGGGCTCGCGCAGAAGGAGCCGTACGGCGGCGGCCCACCGCGGGTCGGGCCCCTCCGGCGCGCCGACGTACGGTGCGACGAGAGAGTGGGTCAGCGCCTCCCACAGCGCTTCCTCCGCCGGGCGGCCCCGCAGCGCCTCGGCGGCCCGCAGGATCCGGTCGCGGTACCGGGAGACGATCGCCTCGGCCTTGCTGGAGAAGTAGTTGTTGTAGGTGCGCGGGGACACCCCGGCCGCCGCCGCGATGTCCTCCACCCGGACGTTCTCCAGCCCCCGCTCCACCGCCAGGCGCAGGGCCGCCCGGCCGAGTGCCTCCCGCGTCGCGGCCTTCTTCCGTTCCCGTAGCCCGGGCTGCCCGTTCGTCACGGGCGCCACCGTTCCGCAGAAGGTGCGCGCTGCGCAACAGTGCGCGGCACGCAAGTTCTTCCCGACCGTACGGCCTGTGGCGAGCCGCCCGCCACCTGCGGTTTGTCGCTGGTAGTAGTTGCGTGGTCGCGGAGCGATCCCCGTCGGGAGCCCGACCCCGCAGGCTTTCCGGTGGGACGACTCGACAGGACTGGAGGAGCGGTCATGGGTGGCAGACAGCGTCCGCCGAGAGCGCGGACCCCTCGTCAGGGCAGGCCCGCCGGGGCCGGTGCCCGGGTGAACTCCCGGGCGGCGTTCGCCCGCATCGAGGGGTTCCTGGCGTGGGAGGCGGAGGTCGCGGCGGCCGAGCGGGACGCCCGCGCGTTCGCCGCGCAGTTCCCCTGGCTGCCGGCGGCGGAGCGGGAGAGCCTCGAACAGGCTTACACCGCCGACCGGTTGCGCTACGCCGAGGAGGTCGTCGACCGCGCGGTCGAGCGCTGCCGCCGGTTGGCCGCCCGGTACCGCGTCGAGTGCCGCCGGATCTGCGCCCGCTGGGCGGCGCTCTGCCTCTCCGTCACCGTGGCGGCGGCGCTGTTCGCCGTGGTCCCGGCCGTGTTGCGGGGCTGAGCGGGCCCTCGGCCCACGGGCCGGGGCGGACACCGGAAAGGGCCCGCTGCGCCGGCAACGGCACAGCGGGCCCTTTCCGGTGTCCGGGGGAGGGGTCAGTGGTGGCCGTGGCCGCTGGTGATCTCCTCGCGTTCCTCGACGGTGGGCTTGGTGATCTGGCTGTGCTTGCCGTAGAAGCCGCGGGAGAGCTTGACCCGGGTGCGGGTCCACAGCCCGGCCTTGCGGGGCACCCCGTTCTCGTCCACCTCGGGCGGCAGCTCGGACGGCTGCGGCTGGTCGTGCGAGGTGAGGGTGTAGAGCCGGCCGGGCGGCAGCGGGGCGTGCACCTCGATGAACTCGCCGTGCTGGAGCCGGTTGATGACGCCGGTCTCCCGGCCGTGCAGCACCTTCTCCTTGTCCCGCCGCTGCAGGCCCAGGCACCACCGCTTGGTGATCACGAAGACGACCACCGGCACGGTGAAGAAGCCGATCCGCACCGCGTAGGTGATCGCGTTGATCGAGAGGTGGAAGTGGGTGGCCAGCAGGTCGTTGCCGCCGCCGGCCAGCAGGAGCAGGTAGAGGCCGATCCAGGCGGCGCCGAAGGCGGTGCGGACCGGGGCGTTGCGCGGCCGGTCGGCGATGTGGTGCTCGCCCCGGTCCCCGGTGATCCAGGCCTCCAGGAACGGGTAGCACCAGATGACCAGCAGCACGAGCGGGAAGACCATCAGCGGGATGAACACCCCGAGGTTGAGGGTGTGGCCGCCCCAGACGCTGATCTCCCAGCCGGGCATCACGCGGATCAGGCCCTCGGAGAAGCCCATGTACCAGTCCGGCTGGGCGTCGGTGGAGACCTGGTCCGGGCGGTACGGGCCGTAGGCCCAGATCGGGTTGACCGTGGCGATCGCCGACATCACCGCGACCACGCCGAAGACCAGGAAGAAGAAACCGCCTGCCTTGGCCATGTAGACCGGCATCAGCGGCATGCCCACCACGTTCTGGTTGGTCCGGCCGGGCCCGGCGAACTGGGTGTGCTTGTGGTAGAAGACCAGGATCAGGTGCGCCGCGAGCAGGCCCACCATGATCCCGGGGATCAGCAGCACGTGGACGGTGAACAGCCGGGGGATGATGTCGGTGCCCGGGAACTCGCCGCCGAAGATGAAGAACTGCAGGTACGACCCGACGATCGGGATGGCCAGGATGGCGCCCTCCATGAAGCGGATGCCCGTCCCGGAGAGCAGGTCGTCCGGCAGCGAGTAGCCCATGAAGCCGTCGAACATGCCGAGGATCAGCAGCAGCGCGCCGAAGATCCAGTTGATCTCGCGCGGCTTGCGGAACGCGCCCGTGAAGAAGACGCGCATCATGTGGGTCAGCATCGAGGCGACGAAGACGATCGCCGCCCAGTGGTGGATCTGGCGCATCAGCAGGCCGCCGCGCACGTCGAAGCTGATCCTCAGGGTCGAGGAGTAGGCCTCGGACATCGGGATGCCCCGGAGCGGGACGTACGTCCCGTCGTAGACGACCTCGCCCATGCTCGGCGTGAAGAACATGGTCAGCCAGACGCCGGTGAGGATGATGATGACGAAGGTGTAGAGCGCGATCTCGCCCAGCATGAAGGACCAGTGGTCGGGAAAGATCTTGCGCAGATTGGACTTGGCCAGGGAGTAGATGCCGAGCCGGCCGTCGGTCCAGTCGGCCAGCGCCTCGGCCCCGTTGGCGGGGTTGGCGCGCGTGGTGGTCACCGGTCCCGGCTGCGACTGCTGGTCGGTTCTCACGACGGGCTCCCCGGCGTCCTCGGCCTGCCGTGCTGGAGACCCGCCGGCGCGAACCCCGGCCGGCGAAGTGTTGTGATCATGGGACCTCTCGATACGGGCCCGCCGGCCGGACCGGCGCGCGGACCAGGTGTTCCGCTGGACTCGTTGCTCAGGGTGATGGAGCGCTTACTCTGTCATGCTGTCGGCAGGGGGCCGACTGTGCACGTCCATCGGCCCGTCCGGCCGCGCGTGTCGGGCCGGACGGGGGGCCCTGACGCCCGATCGGCTGGCCGCCGCTCGGCCCAACGGGTGCCGATGCTGCGGTCGAGTGCCACTGAAGCGTTTCGGCGCGCGCCGCGCCCGGGGGTCGCACCGTCCGGGGCCTACGCTGCGCCAATGGTGGATCACCGTGAACTCTTCGAGGACGTCACCGAGGCCCTGGCCCGCGCCGGGTTCGACCTCGGACCGGGTCCCTCACCGCTGTGGATCGACCGTCACCCCGAGGGCGTGGTGGTCGGCTGGACTCCGGGCGCGGAGCCGGGCGGGCCGCCCTCCCGGGAGGCGTTGGCGGCGCTGAGCGGCGCGGCCGCGGTCGTGCTGCGCGAGTGCGGCTATCTCGTCGCCGGGACGGAGGCGGGCGATCTGCTGGTGCGCTACGCCGAACCGGTGACGGTCCCGGAGTCGTCCGAGCCGGAGCCCGTGCCGGAGCAGTGGTGGGGGTGAGCGGCGGCGGGCCCGGTGTCGTACGCGCCGGGCCCGGTGATGCGCGTACCGGGCCCGGTGCTTCGGGCGCCGGGCCCGTACGCGCGCTCAGCCGTCGAGGGTGAAGCCGATCACCGCGCCGCCGCCGTCCCGGTTGGCGGCGAAGGCCGTCCCGCCGTGCGAGCGGGCCACCTCGTCCACGATGGCCAGGCCCAGCCCGGAACCGGGCAGACTGCGGGCGGCGGTGGCCCGGTAGAAGCGGTCGAAGACCCGGTCGAGGTCGGCCGCGTCGATGCCCGGGCCGCGGTCGCGCACCTCCACCCGCGGGCCGCGCACCACCACCTCGATCGGGCCGGTCCCGGCCGGGTCGAACTTGGCGGCGTTGTCCAGCAGGTTGCCCACCGCGCGGGCCAGGGCGTCCGGCCGGGCCGTGACGACGGTTCCGTCCGCGTCCACCAGGACCTCGCGGCCGCTGCGCCGCCGGGCCTGGGCGGCGGCCTCCCGGACCAGGTCGGCGAGCATCACCTCGGTCGGCTGCTCGTCCGCCCTGCTGTCCGCCGCGAGCGCCACCAGTTCCTCCACCAGCTGGGTCAACTCCCGTGCCTCCTCGGCCAGATCGGCCATCAGGGCGGCGCGTTCGGCGGGCGGCAGCCGGTCCAGGCTGGGCAGCACCGAGAGGTTGGTGCGCAGGCTGGTCAGGGGGGTGCGCAGCTCGTGTCCGGCGTCCTGGGCCAGTCGGCGCTGGTTCTCCCTGGCGGTGGCCAGCCGGCCCAGCATCCGGTCGAAGGCCCGGCCGAGGCGGCCCACCTCGTCCGTTCCGGCGGCGGGCACCGGGACGTCCAACCTCCCGCTGGCGGCGACCAGTTCGGCCGCGTCGGTGAGCCGGACCAGCCGACCGGTGATCCGCCGCGCCAGCAGCCGGCCGGCCCCGCCGGCGAGCACCGCGACGACCGCCACCAGGGCCACCGTGCGGGTCCGCAGGGTGGCCAGCAGCTCCTCGGTGGGCCCGACCTGCTGGATGATCTGGACCGCGCCGCGCCGGCCGCCGAGCGAGACCACACCGACCCGGTAGCCCTCGTCGTGCTGGTGACGCAGCCCGATCGAGGTGCGGCCCGGCTGGTCGGCGTGGGCGAGTTCCTGGTCGGACGGGCTCGGTGGCAGGTCGAGCCGGGCGGTGCCGGGAAGCACCGCGCCGTCGGGGTCGAGCGACTGGGTGGTGACCCGGATCGGGCGGACCAGGTCGGCGCTCAGGCCGCTCGGTCCGGCGAAGTCGCCGGGGAAGAGGGCCTCGCGCTGGACCTGCCGGCCGACGGAGTCGACGGCGGCGCCGAAGTCGGCGGTCTCGTCGTCCCGGATCAGCCGGGCGGCGGCGTGGTAGCCGAGCGCGCCGATCAGCACCGCGACCAGCGCGGCGATCGCGGCGAAGGCCAGTGCGAGGGTGGTGCGCAGGCCGGGGCGTGGCAGGCGCGGCAGGCGTGGTTGGCCGGGGAGGCGGCGGGCCGGGCCGGTCACGGCTCGCGCAGCGTGTAGCCGACGCCGCGGACGGTGTGGATCAGCGGCGCCAGGCCGGGGCGGTCGAGCTTGCGGCGCAGGTAGCCGATGAACACCGCGAGGTTCTTCGAACCGGGGCCGAAGTCGTAGCCCCAGATCCGCTCGTAGAGGGTGGCCTGGTCGAGGACGGCGCCGGCGTGCCTGGCGAGCAGTTCCAGCAGGTCGAACTCGGTGCGGGAGAGTTCGAGCTCCTGGGCGGCGCGCCAGGCGCGCCGGGCGGGCGGCTCGATCCGCAGGTCGGCGACGGTCAGCACCTCGCCGGTGGGCGCGGGCGGGTGGCGGCGCAGCAGGGCGCGCAGGCGGGCGAACAGCTCGTCCACGTCGAAGGGTTTGACCAGGTAGTCGTCGGCGCCGGCGTCGAGGCCGGCGATCCGGTCCGGCACCTCGACCCGGGCGGTGAGCATCAGCACGGGGGTGCGGTCGCCGGCCGCGCGCAGCCGTCTGCAGACCTCCAGGCCGTCCGGCTCGGGCATCATCACGTCGAGCACCAGGACGTCCGGGCGCTGCTCGGCGAGGACGGCCAGGGTCTGGGTGCCGTCGGCGGCGACCCGCACCCGGTAGCCCTCCAGCATCAGGGCCCGGGCGAGCGAGTCGCGGATGGCCCGGTCGTCCTCGGCGATCAGCACGGTGTGCGTCATGGCGGAGATTCTCCCTGGCGTGTCCACGACGGTTCGCGGCGGGGTCGGGGTGTCCGGGCCCGCTCCTGGCCGGTCCGCGACGGCCGCCGCTTTTGCGTGGTGCTTCGCGGGCGTACGGTGGCCGTACGGTGGCGCACCGCCGGGTGGGTCGCCGGGTCCGAGTCGGCACGCCCTGCCGGAGGCCGCGATGGCAGACCGGATGGCCCCCTTCACCACCCCGCGCGCGGAGCGGGCGCGGCGGGACGCTCGGGAGCGACTGGGGGACTGGCACGAGGTGTACCGGCCGGGGGCTCTGCTGCCGGTGGTGGGCGGACAGGCGGGGCGGTGCATGGACTGCGGGCTGCCGTTCTGCCACAGCGCCTGTCCGCTGGGGAACCTGGTGCCGGAGTGGAACCGGCTGGTGGCGGAGTCGGGGGCGGGTGAGGAAGCAGGGGCGGGGGCGGCGGGAGCCGACTGGCGGGCGGCCGCGGCGCGGCTGCTGGCGACCAACAACTTCCCGGAGTTCACCGGCCGGCTCTGCCCCGCGCCCTGCGAGAGCGCCTGCGTCCTGGCGATCGACGGCGCCGCGGTGACGATCAAGAACGTGGAGCTGGCGATCGCCGACCGGGCCTGGGAGGCGGGTTGGGACGCGCCCCGGCTGCCCGAGCGGGCCGGTGGGCGGCGGGTCGCGGTGATCGGCTCCGGCCCGGCCGGGCTGGCCGCCGCCCAGCAGCTCACCAGGGCCGGGCACGCCACCACGGTGTACGAACGGGCCGACCGCGCGGGCGGACTGCTGCGGTACGGCATTCCGTCGTTCCGGCTGGAGAAGCACCGGTTGGAGCGCCGGCTGGACCAGCTGCGGGCCGAGGGCACGGCCTTCCGCACCGGGGTGTGGGTCGGCCGGGACGTCCCGGGCGAGGAGCTGCGGGCCGAGTACGACGCGGTGGTGGTCGCGGTGGGCGCGACGGCCTGCCGGGACCTGCCGGTGCCCGGGCGGGACCTGCCCGGGGTGCACCAGGCCATCGAGTACCTGACCTGGGCGAACCGGGTGGACGAGGGCGACTGCCCGGTCTCGCCGCTGTCCGCCGAGGGGCGGCACGTGGTGATCGTCGGCGGTGGGGACACGGCGGCCGACTGCCTGGGGACGGCGCTGCGCCAGCGGGCCGCCTCGGTCACCCAACTGGACATCAACCCGCGGCCGCCGCAGGGCCGGGCCTCCGGGCAGCCCTGGCCGGTGCACCCCAAGGTGTACCGGGAGACCACCTCGCACGAGGAGTCCGGCGCCGCGGCGGCCGGGCCCCGGGTGTTCGCGGCGGTCACCGTGGCCTTCGAGCCCGGCCCGGACGGTCGGCTGGCCGCCGTCCGCATCGCCGAGGCCGAACCCGCCGACCGCAGCCCGCGGGCGGGCACCGAGCGCAGGCTCCCGGCCCAGTTGGTGCTGCTCGCGCTGGGCTTCACCGGGCCGGAGCCGGACGGGCGGCTGTTCGCCCAACTCGGCCTCGCCACCGGTCCGGAGTCCACCCTGGTCAGGGACGACGGCTTCGCGACGGAGGCGGAGGGCGTGTTCGTCGCGGGGGACGCCGGGCGCGGCCAGTCGCTGATCGTCTGGGCGATCGCCGAGGGGCGGGCGGTGGCGGCGGCGGTGGACCGGTACCTGCGGGGGTGGACGGAGTTGCCGGCGCCGATCCGGGCCTCGGCGCGGGCGCTCACGGCGTGAGGCGGGCGGCGGCCCCGGCGGGGTGGTCGTGCGCTGAGGTGCCGGTGATGGGTCCGTGGGCGCGGGCAGGGAGCGGCAGGCGGTGGAGGCCGAACTCCCCGGCGACCGGCTCGAGGTGAGCCGGCCGCAGGGCGCGGCGGTCGGTCAGCGGGCGGGTGTGCGACCGTCGGAAGAGCGCGGACGGGTGAGTCGGGTACGTACGGCCTTTGCTACGATCCGGCGACGTCGGTGTCAGGAGTCGGGCGTACGGGGGTCGGAAGACGTGGGCGTGAGTGAGCGCGAGTGGGCGGTGACGTCGGTCGAGGTCCGTTACACCCCGACGGCCGCCGACTTCCGGGAGGCCTTCGCCGTGCTGTCCCGGCACACGGCGCCCGGGCGCCGGTCGCGGAACGCCAGGCGCACGGTGTCCGCCGGCGCGGCGGCGGGTGCCGGGCTGCTCGCCCTGGTCGGCGGGGCGGCACTCTTGCCGGCCGCGCTGCTGCTGGTGTGCGCACTGTGGGTGCTGTTCGCACCGAGCCGGAGGCACGCGCGCCGGGTGGTGCGGAGGGTGGCGGACAAGGGCGAGTTCCGGGTCCTGCTGGACGAGTGCGGGGTGGTCGTGAGCCACGAGGCTTCGGACACCCTGCTCGGCTGGCCGGAGCAGCGGTACTTCCTGGAGACGCGCGAGCTGTTCCTGCTGCTGGCCGGTGCGGAGGAGCCCGGGGTGGTGACCGTGCTGCCCAAGCGCGGGGTCGAGGACGTCCGGGTGTTGGGGCAGCTGATCGGCCGGCATGCCGAGGCGCTCGTCCCGGACTGAGTTCGTCCTGGACCGAGCTCGTCGTGGACGAGCGGCTGTTCGTCGGGTGGCGTGTACGGGCTTGTCACGGGGTCGGCTCCGGCAGGGCGGGTTCGGTGCGGTGCGCTCGCCGGTCGTAGCGCCAGAGGGCCGGGAGCGCGGCGGACAGCGCGGCCGAGCTGCCGAGGCAGAGCAGCCCGCCGGTGCGCAGGGCCGCCCGGATGCCCTGCCGGGCGGCGAGCCCGCCGGCCCGCAGGTCGCCCAGGGCCGGCCCGGCGGAGCCGATCAGCATCTCCAACCCGGCTGCACGGCCCCGGAGTTCGTCCGGAATGGACTGGTTCCAGATGGCGCTGCGGAAGGTGTCGCCGATCCAGTGCGCGCCGCCCGCGACGGTCAGGCAGAGCAGGACGGCCCACAGGCCAGGGGTGAACGCCGCCGCGGCCGTTGCCGCTCCGACCAGGGCGGCGGAGAGCAGCACCAGCCGGCCGTGCCGGTGCACCCGCTCCGCCCACCCGCCGGTCGCGGCCGCGATCAGGGCGCCGACCGCGCCGGCCGAGTAGAGCAGCCCGAGCGCCCAGGTGGCGTCCAGCTCCGCGGCCAGGAACGGGAAGAGCGCGGTGGGCAGGGCGAACACGGTGGCGACGAGATCGGCCAGGTAGGTGCCGATCAGATCGGGCCGTCGGGCCGCGTACCGGGCGCCGTCGAGGAACTCGGCGAGCCGCGGCGCCTCGGCGTCCCGCGCCGAGGGAACCGGCCGGACCTGGGCCAGCAGGGCGATCGAGAGCAGGAAGGTGCCGAGGTCGACCAGGTAGGCCGCGGGGACGCCGGCGGTGGCGATCAGCAGGCCGGCCGCCGCCGGGGCGGCCACGCCGCCGATGCTCCAGCGCAGCGAGAGCAGGGCCCCGGCCGCCACCAGCTGGTCCTGGGGCACCAGCCGGGGGACCATCGCCTCGACCGAGGGCTGCTGGACGCCCTGGAGTGCCGCCGCCAGTCCGGCGGCGACGTAGAGCGGCCAGACGGCGGGAGCGCCGAGCAGCGCGTTGACCAGTAGCAGGGCGCTGAGCGCGGCCAGTGCGACCTCGGTGACCAGTGCGACGGTGCGGCGGTCGGCACGGTCGGCGAGGACGCCGCCGTAGAGGCCGAACAGGACGGTGGGCACGAGCTCGACCGCGCCGACCGCGCCCACGGCCAGGGGTGAGCCGGTGAGGTCGGCGATCTGGAGCGGGATCGCCGTCATGGTGAAGATCGAGCCGAGCAGGGTGACCGTGCCGGAGGTCCAGGTCAGCCGGAAGTCCTTGGAGGATCGCCAGGGTGCGGTGTTCGGCAGCAGTCGGGACCAGAAGCGGTCCGTTCCTGGGGTCGGGTTCGGTCCGGGGGTCGGGTCCGTTCCTGGGGTCGGGGTCGGTGCGGAGGTCATGAGGGGTGGGATCCCTTCAACGGCTGTCGGCGTCGCGACGGTCATCCTTATCGCTGATAAATTCCAGCTCGGGAACTTATCGGCGATAAGGTGGCCTGGCAAGCGGATAACCCGGGAGGTCGATCGGATGGCGCTGCAACGCGACGAGGTGGTGCGCACGGCGCTGCGCCTGCTGAACGAGGAGGGCATCGACGGGCTGACCACCCGCCGGCTCGCCCGCGAACTCGGCGTCCAGTCACCGGCGTTGTACTGGCACTTCAAGAGCAAGCGGGAACTGCTCGACCTGATGGCGGAGGCGATGCTCGCCGAGGCCCTCCCGCCCGACCGCGAACCCGACCCGGCGCACTGGCCCGAGTGGATCGCCGCCGACGCCCGCGCCAAGCGGAACGCCCTGCTCGCCTACCGCGACGGCGCCCGGGTGCACGCCGGCACCCTGCCAACCGAGGATGAACTTCCGGCGGTTGAGGCCCAGTTGGGTGCCCTGTGCGGAGCCGGGCTGCGCCCGCGCACGGCGCTGCGGCTGCTGCTGACCGTCGACCGGTACATCATGGGCTGGGTCACGGAGGAGCAGGCCTGGCGGCAGGACGCCGCGGACCGTGAGCGGCCGCCGTTCCCCGACGAGGCGTTGCGCGAACTCCCGTTGCTGCGTGAGGCGGTCGACGTGCTGCGGATGACCGACCACGACGCCGACTTCGAGTACGGGCTGCGGGTGCTGATCGAGGGGTTCCGGGCGGAGATCGCACGGGAGGCGGGAGCCTGACGTCCGATGGGCTGGCGTGACGCCCATGACCACCGTAGATCCTCGCAGCACGGCCCTGGTCCTGATCGACCTGATGGACCGGATCGTCGCCAACCCGCTCGCGCCGCGCACCGGTTCGGAGGTGGTGGAGGCCTCACTGGAGCTGGCCCGGCGGTTCCGGGCGGTCGGGCGCGCTCGTGGTCGCGGTGCGGGTCGAGCGGCCGAACGTCACCGAGCAGCCGCCCGGGAGCGGGCTGGTCGCGGAGGTCGCGGCGGCGGCCGGCGAGGTCGTGGTGAAGCGGACCATCGGGGCCTTCCAGGGCACCGGCCTGGACGAGCTGCTCCGGGCGAGGGGTGTGGAGACCCTGGTGTTCACCGGGATCGCCACCAACCTCGGTGTGGAGTCGAGCGCCCGCGCGGCCGGCGACCACGGGTACCGGCTGGTGTTCGTCGAGGACGCGATGGCCGCGCTCACGGCGGAGGAGCACCGGGCGTCGGTGGAGCTGGACTTTCCCCGCCTCGGCGAGGTCGTCGCGGCGGCGGACGTGCGGGTGGGGTGAGTCGGCGGACGTGAGGTCAGCGTGAGGTCGCGGCCGGGCGTTTGCGGAGGGGGCCGCCGCGGCCGGGCGTGGCGGGAGGGGCGCTGCTACGGCCGGGCGTGGCGGAGGGCTTCGCGCAGCCGTCCGTCCGAGGCCTTGAGCAGGCGGGCGGCGGTGGGGGCGTCCACGTCCGCGAGCAGGGACAGGATCGCGTCCTTGGCCCGGCCGTCGGTCGCGGTCAGGGCGCGGTCGATCGCAACCTCGTCGGCACCGGTCGCCTCGGCGACGATCCGTCGGGCGCGGTCGCGCAGCTTGTCGTTGGTGGCGCGGAGGTCGACCATCAGATTTCCGTACGTCCGGCCGAGTCGGACCATCACGGCCGTGGACAGCAGGTTGAGCACCAGCTTCTGCGCCGTGCCCGCCTTGAGCCGGGTCGATCCGGCCAACACCTCGGGGCCGACCTCCACTTCGACGCCCAACTCGGCCGCCGCCGCGAGCGCCGACCCCCGGTTGCACGCCAGCCCGACGGTCAGCGCCCCGGCCGCCCGCGCCGCCCGGACGGCGGCCAGCGGGTAGGGCGTACGGCCCGAGGCGGAGATGCCGACCAGGGTGTCGGCGGGGGAGAGGGCGAGCGCGGCCACGTCGGCCTCGGCGAGGTCCGTGCGGTCCTCGGCGCCCTCGGCGGCCGCCGTGACCGCCGAACTCCCGCCCGCGATCAGACCGACGACCAGTGCCGGATCGGTGCCGAAGGTCGGCGGACACTCGACGGCGTCCAACACGCCGAGCCGCCCGGCCGTCCCCGCGCCGGCATAGACCAGCCGACCGCCACGTGCCATCCCGGCGGCCACGGCGTCGACCACGGCGGCGATCCGCTCCAGCTGCCCGGCGACGGTGACGGGCACCGTGCGGTCCTCGGCGTTCATCAGGCGGAGCAGCTCGACCGTGGGCAGCTGGTCGATCGCGGCCCAGTCGGGGCGGACGGTCTCGGTCGCGGGTACGGCGTCACGGCTCATGCCGATGTTCTTCCCCAGCCTCCGGCCGGGTGCACCCCCGTGCTTCGCCCGCTCATGCGGCGAGCCTCTCCGGGTGCGAGGCGGCCGACGCCAGGCGCGGGACGCTCATCGCGGCCCTGGGCCGGGCCCAGCACGTGCGCTACGACGAGAGCACCGCCACCGCGCCCGGCCAGGGGGTCGAGCTGTTGCTCGACCGCCGGGACGGTGACCTGCGGCGGCTGCGGGAGGAGGCCGGAGGCGAGTCGGAGCGGATCGGCGAGCTGCTCCGGGAGTTCCCCCGGATCGGGCCGGGGGAGCCGGCCCGGCTGGCGGCGGCGCTGACCAGGGCGAGCCCGGTGTACGTCGGGGCCGGGGAGGGGCGGCTGATGGGTGGGTCGGTCGTCTCGGGGCGGGTCGTCCCGGGGTGTCGGCAGCCCGCCCGGAGGCGGCGTGCGGGGTCAGGCCATCCAGAAGAAGACCGCCGTCATCCGCCGCTCGGCCAGCTCGGTGCCGTAGTAGCCGGTGGCACTGTGGATCAGGTTGGCGTGGTAGAGGAGCAGTTGGTTGTAGCGATTGGGGACGCGGACGTCCTCGGTGAAGTGGTCGGCCGGCACCCGGCGGGTGCCGAGCGCCTCGACCAGGTTGTTGTGGGGGGCGTCGACCAGGTTGCCGCCGAGGCGCCCGCCGGGGAACTGCTGGCGGTAGAAGCTGGTGCCGGCGTCCTTGGGGGCGCCGGGGCTGAGGTAGAGGACGGCGGCGTAGCGGCAGAGCGCGCGGGAGTCGGTGTGCGGGCGGGACTCGGACTCGCCGGCGCCGACGACCTGGACGCAGTTGTGGTTGAGCGTGCCGCCGCCCGGGGTGCTCTGCACCCAGAGTCGGGAGGCGCCGGTGGCCTTGCGGACCAGCGACTCGACCCGGGCCAGCTCCTCGGGCTCCAGGCCCGGCATGGTGCGCAGTCCGGGCCAGGTCTCGGGGCGGTGGGGGTAGCCCTCCGTCCAGTCCCCGCGGGCCAGGCAGCGCTCGCGGACGGCGTCCGGGTCGGACAGCACGTTGTCCAGGACCCAGTAGTCCCGGCCCCGGGTGGGCTTGCGGTAGGGCAGGACCGGCAGGGCGGTGGGCCTGATGGGCTGTGAGGGCATGGGCCGACGATAGAGGCGGCGATCGTCAACCTTCTGCCGTGAGCAGGTCAACCTTTCGTCAAGGGTGCGCCGACCTGGGGCGGTTGGCGTGGGGGTGCGTCCGGGACCGTGGCGCCGCCATTTATTTGAACGTGTTCAATGTGAGGTTGCCGTGGAGGCTTCGAGCGTGCGTCGGCCGGTGCCGCGGGCGGCCCGGATTCTGTCGGTGCCGGCTGACGGCTTCGGCCACGGTGCCGCGTCCGTCAGTCTGGGAGAGGTCGGCGCAGTACCCGGCGGCACCCTCACCGTCGTCTTCGACATCCGCACTCCCGCCGCCGAACTCGACCTCCTCCGGCAGAGGACCGCCGACCTGCCGGGCGTCGGGGATGTCGGGCTCTGCAGCCCTTCGAACGACAACTGCCGCTGACCGGACCGGACCGGACCGGCGGCGGCGGTCGCGGCCCGCCGGGGCGGGCTTCAGGCCTCCCGCACGGCGAAGGCCCCGAGGGCGCCCTCCAGCCGGTCGTAGGCCCGGACAGCGGAGGGGCGCACCGCGGCGGCGATCGCCGACTGCTCCTCGCCTGCCAGGGTGCGGCGGAACACCTCGGCGAACACCGCCCGGTCGACGGCGGCGAGCAGCGCGGCGGCGACCCGGCACTCGAAGCCGACGGGTCTCTCGTGCACCGCCTCGCCCAGTGCCTCGGCGAGTGCCGTCTCGCCCTGCTCGTGCAGCTCGCGCAGTCGGGCGGCCAGTGCCGGGCTGTCGAAGACGGTGCGGGCGAAGTCGGGGCCGGAGAAGCCGAGCCGGGCGTCGTGCCGGTCGAGGCCGGCGAGGCAGTCGCGGCGCAGCGCGGCGAGCGCGGACTCGCCCGGCGCGCGCCCGGCGACGGTTCCGGCGAGCCGGGCGACGAGTTCCTCGTGCAGGTCGAAGAAGAGGTCCTCCTTGCGCGGGAAGTGGTTGGTGACGGTCATCTTGGCGACGCCCGCGGCGGCCGCGACCTCGGCGATGGTCGTGCGGTCGAACCCCCGCTCGATGAAGAGTCTGGTCGCGGCGTGCGAGATCGCCTCGCGGGTGCGGCGCTTGTTGAGCTCGCGCAGGGTCGGCGTGGTCCCGGATTCGGTCATGGGGGGAGCGTAGCGCAGTTCACTGGGTCGGGCACAGAAATTTGATTTGACCCAGTCGATGGGTCCGTCCTAAGTTCTCCTCGGGCAGCCGGAAGGGCTGCCCGAGTGGGCGTCCGCGTTCGGGGGCGGCTCGCTCGAGGGCGACCAGGGGAGGGCGCATGAGCACATCCGTCACCGCGAAGGGCCGGCCGGGAGGAGTCCGGGGGGAGGCGCCGGAGCCGATTCCGCCGGGCCTGTGGAAGATGGGCGGGGTGCTCGCGCTGGGGCCGGTGCTCGCGCTGTTGGACAGCACGATCGTCAACGTCGGCATCGACTCCGTCGGCCGCGATCTGCACAGCTCGATCGCGGCGGTGCAGTGGGTGGCGACGGGGTACCTGCTGGCGATCTCGCTGACCATGCCGCTCTCGGGTTGGGCCGCCGGTCGCTTCGGTGGCCGACGGGCGTGGCTCGCCTCGGTCGTCCTGTTCGTGCTCGGATCGGCGCTGTGCGGCCTGGCCTGGTCGACGGGCAGTCTGATCGCCTTTCGGGTGCTGCAGGGGATCGGCGGCGGGATGATTCAACCGCTCGGCCAGGCGATCATCATACAAGCGGCAGGGCCCTCCAGGGTCGGGCGGGTGATGGGCACGCTGATGCTGCCGATCAGCCTGGCTCCGGTCCTGGGGCCGATCCTCGGCGGGCTGGTGCTGGAGCACTTCGACTGGCGGTGGATGTTCCTGCTGAACGTGCCGGTCGGGCTGGTGATACTGCTGCTCGCCGCCCGCTGGCTGCCGGCTGACGAGGCGTCGGACGCTCCGAAGCCACAGCTGGACGTGACCGGTCTGGTGCTGCTCTCGCCCGGTCTGACCGGGCTGGTCTACGGGCTCGCGACGATCGGTGACGGTGCGACGGCCGGCAGGGTCGCCCTGATGGCGGGCGTGGCGCTGGTGGCGCTCTACGGCCGGCACGCGCTGCGGGTGGGGCGCGGCGGTGTCCGGACGCCGCTGATCGACCTGCGGCTGTTCGCCCGGCGCGGCTTCGCCGTGGCGACGGCCAACAGCTTCCTCCAGGGCGCCGCGCTCTACAGCTCGATGTTCCTGGTACCGCTCTACTACCAGCAGGTGAAGCACGCCACCGCGGTGGAGGCCGGCCTGCTGCTGGCGCCGCAGGCCCTCGGCACGGCGGTCACGGCGATGCTCGCCGCCCGGATCACCGACCGCTTCGCGCCGCGTCCACTGATCATGATCGGCATCGCCTGCTCCCTGGTCGGCACGGTCGCGTTCACCCAGCTGGGCAGCGGCTCCGAACCGGCCGACTGGCTGATAGCCGGCTCGCTGGCACTGCGCGGCGCGGGCATGGGGATCATCGCGATCCCGGGCCTGGCGGTGGTGTACGGGAGCGTCGAGAAGGACCAGGTGCCCGCGGCGGCGGGTGCGGTCAACGTGCTGAACCGGGTGGGCGGGGCGCTCGGCACCGCCGTGCTGACGCTGGCGCTCCAGCAGGCGCAGGGCGGGCACCCGGGCCAACCGGGTGCGGCCTTCGGCGAGACCTTCTGGTGGGTGCTGGCCCTCTCCGCGCTCGCCATCGCCCCGGCGCTGCTCTACCCGAACACCCGCCGGGCCGACTGACCGTCGGCCGCGTCCCGATCACCGGCCGCTTCCCGGCCACCGAGACCCTGGAGGCACCCGTGTTCACCCGTCACCCCGACGGTCTGCGCCTGCTGAGCGTGCACGCGCACCCCGACGACGAGTCCAGCAAGGGCGCGGCCACCCTGGCCCGGTACGCGGCCGAGGGGGTGGACGTCCTGGTCGCCACCTGCACCGGCGGCGAGCGCGGCTCGGTGCTCAACCCGGCCATGGACCGGCCGGAGGTCCGGGCCGACCTCGCCCGCGTCCGGCGCGAGGAGATGGCGGCCGCCCGGGAGATCCTCGGCGTGCGCCAGCGGTTCCTCGGGTTCGTCGACTCCGGGATGCCCGGGCCGGACGAACCGCTCCCGGAGGGCTGCTTCGCGGCCGAGCCGGTGGAGCTCGCGGCGGCACCGCTGGTCGCACTGATCCGGGAGTTCCGCCCACAGGTGGTGATCACCTACGACGAGACCGGCGGCTACCCGCACCCGGACCACGTGATGACCCACCGGGTCACCGTGGCGGCCGTCGAGGCCGCCGCCGGCCCGGAGCTCCACCCCGAGCTGGGCGAGCCCTGGCAGGTGTCCAAGCTCTACTACCACCTGGCGCTCTCCCGGGCCTGGTTCCAGGCCCTGCACGAGGGCATGACGGAACGGGGCGTGCCCTCGGAGATGGGGGAGCTGCTCGCCGGCTGGCCCGACACCCCGCCGGCCCTGGCCACCACCACCCGGATCGCGTGCGCCGAGCAGTTCGCCGTACGGGACGCGGCGCTGCTGGCGCACGCCACCCAGGTCCAGCCGGGCGTGGCCTTCATGGCCCACCCGCGGGACATCGAGCGCGAGGTCTGGCCGACCGAGGACTACCACCTGGCCCGGAGCCTGGTGCCGGAGGTCGGCGCGGCGGCCGGGGCGGCCCGGGCGGGCGGGATCGAGAGCGACCTGTTCGCCGGGCTCCGGGTGGGGGCGGAAGCGGGGGCGGGATGAGCCTCATGGCGGGCGCGGCGAGGCGGGCCGTCGCGGCGTTGCTCGGTGGCGCGACGGCTGCCGCCCGTTCAGCACTGACCGTCGGCGAGCACGTAGTAGCCCGGGCCGGTCTGCTTCAGGGTGTGGGTGACGAAGGTGTTCCAGAGCCCCATGCTCTGGCCCGAGCCGAGCGCGTAGGTCAGCCCACCGCTCTGGGTGGCGCGGCCGGCCAGGACCTGGTCGTAGTTGCTGGCGGTGAAGCACTGGGGCGTGTCGCCGCCCGGGGTGGTCGCCGTCACCGCCGCCGACCGGGGACCCGCTGCGCCGGACGCGTCGACCGCCGCCACGGTGTAGCTGTACGTGGTGCCGGCCGTGAGCCCGGTGTCGGTGAAGGCCGTGCCGCTCGCGCTGCCGACCTGGGTGCCGTTGCGGAAGACCTGGTACGAGGCCGCGCCGCTGACGGCCTGCCAGCCGAGGGCGACCGACCCGGTGCCTGCGGTCGCCGTCAGGCCGCTCGGGGCCGGCAGTCCCGGGTCGGTGGGGCCGGAGCCGCCGTCCAGCCCCCAGAACCGCGCGGTGTGGTAGGCGGAGCAGATCGTGTCGAGGAAGTAGGCGCCGGTCGCCCCGCACTGGTCGGCCCCGGCCCCCGGGTGGACGGCCAGGCCGTGGCCCATCCCGCTGATCGTGAACACGGCCACGGCGGGCATTCCGCTCGCGTCGGCGTAGAGCTCCTGGGTGGTGCCGCCGGGGAGGCTCCGGGTGCTGCTCGGCTGACGGCCGATGCCCTGGACGTTCGTCCACTGGTCCCGCAGCTCGGTCGCGTTCACCGGCCTGACCACGGTGTCGGCGGTGCCCTGCCAGATCGCCACCCGGGGCCACGGCCCGGTGTAACCCGGGTACGCGGACCGGGCCTTGTCGCCCCACTGGGCCGGGGTGAGCCCCTGGTCGGAGTTCTGGCAGCCGGAGGCGGCGGCCTGGCTGGTGGCGCAGTGGGCGGGCAGTCCGGAATCGATCGCGCCGCCGGCGAACACGTCGGGGTAGTCGGCCAACAGGTCGGCGGCCATCCCGCCGCCGGCCGAGAGCCCGGTGACGAACACCCGGTGGGCGTCCGAGCCGTACAAGGACTCGGCCTTGGTGACCATCTCGACCACCGACCTGGCCTCGCCGACGCCCCGGGCGGCTTTGCTCGCGTCGAACCAACTGAAGCAGGAGAGGCTGTTGTTGGCACTGCCGGTCTGCGGGAACACCACCGCGAAGCCGTACTGGTCGGCGAACTTGGTCCAGCCGGAGTTGCGGTAGTAGTCGGTGGCGCTCTGGACGCAGCCGTGCAGCGCGACCACCAGGGGCGCGCCGCTGGGCAGTCCGGCGGGCGTGTAGGTGTACATCGCGAGGTTTCCCGGGTTGGTGCCGAACCCGGTGACCTGCTGGAAGCTGCCGCTCGCGGCGGCGGGCGCGGGAGACGCGGCGGAGGCCGTCACGGGGGCCGCGGCGGGGGAGGCCTCGGCCGCGCCGGGGGCGGCGGCGCCGAGGGCGAGGGTGGCGGCGGTGAGCAGTGCCGCGGCGGTGGGGCGCAGTGGCATGGGGGCTCCTGGGCGGGGGAGGAGTGGGGGTCGGTCCCGTGCAGAGTGGCGTGCCCGGTGCCCAGGTGCCATGTGACGGTCATCCGGGGTCCGCCGCGCGGGCATGGGGCAGACCGCCATGGTCGTGCCGTCGTGCCGTCGTGCCGTCGTGCCGTCGCGCCGTCCCGCTGTCCACCGGTCCGGCGCGAGCCCCGGTAGCCGCCCGGGGACCGTACCGGCCCCACGGCGGACGGCACTTGAAGCGAACGGTCGAAGCGGGCAGGTTGATCCCATGACCACCGATCAGACCGCCCCCGAAGGCCCGCAGCCCGCGAACGGCCCGGAGCAGCGCACCCGGACGCACACTTGGACGCCCGGCCTGCCGATCACCGAGTACGCCCACCTGACCGGGGAGGAGATCCTGCTGGAGTGGATCGCCGGACGGATCCCGGAGCCCTCGATCTGCAGCACCATGGACTTCCACCTGACCGAGGTGAAGCCTGGGACGGCGGTGTTCCAGGGCGAGCCCGGAGACCACCTCTACAACCCGATGAACACCGTGCACGGCGGCTACCTCGCCACCCTGCTCGACTCGGCGCTCGGCTGCGCGGTGATGAGCAGGCTGCCGGCCGGGGTGGGCTACACCACCACCCAGCTCAACGTCCACATGCTGCGCCCGCTGTTCGCCGACTCGGGGCCGCTGCGCTGCGAGGGCGTGGTGCTGCACCTGGGCCGGACGATGGCCACGGCCGAGGCCAGGGTGGTGGGCGCGGAGAACGGCAAGCTCTACGCCCACGCCACCACCACCTGCGCGATCCTGACTCCTCGTCCGACCGTTTGACTGGGGGCCTCGTTGTCTCCGGGTCAGGCCTCGTCCCCACCGGAGCGGCCTCGTCCCCGGAGCGGCCTCGTCCCCGGAACGGGTGGGCCCCGGTCGCCGCGGCGACCGGGGCCCACCCAGCGGGACTCCACAGGCGTGCCGAGTCAGGGGTCCCCTGGTGGCTCAGAGGGCCGCGAGCACCCCGCAGAGGGCGATGAAGCCGCAAATCCCGAAGTTGACCAGCTTGTGCGAGAGGAAGATCGCGGCGAACTCGCGGATGGTCGCGCTCGGCCAGTAGTACCGGGCGGTGGGCGAGCCGAAGACATGGCCGTTGACGCCGGTCTGACGGGCGAGCAGGGCGGCCCGGAAGGCGTGGAAGTTGTTGGTGACGACGACACAGTGGTAGCCGGGCTTGGCCTGCTCCATGATGGCCTTGCTGAACAGCAGGTTCTCCTCGGTGGTGCGCGAGCGGTCCTCCCGCTCGATGTGCTCCTCGGGGAAGCCGCGCTCGACCAGGTAGTCGGCCATCGCGTGGGCCTCCGGGAGCTTCTCGTCCGGCCCCTGGCCGCCCGAGGTGATCAGCACCGGCGGGTTGCCGCGGGCTGCCTGCTTCTCGTACACCTCACGGCCCCGGTTCAGCCGGCTGGCCAGCAGCGGGGGGACGCGCTCGCCGCCGATCAGCCCGGAGCCGAGCACGACCACGAAGTCCACGTCACGGCGCGGTCGGTGGCGGCTGTACAGGAAGGCGTAGCCGACGAAGCAGGTGAACAGGAAGGAGACGTAGCCGACCACCAGGACGGCGGTGCCGGCCAGGGCGGCCAGCCGCCGGGAGTGGAAGACGAGGGCCGCGACCAGCAGTCCGATGACCGCGAGGATTCCCAGCCCGGCGAGCAGTGACAGCAGGTTGGCCGGCCGCCTGCCCTCCTTGCGGATCATGGTCAGGCCGTTGGCGAGCAGGAACCAGACCAGGGCCGCCGCGCCGAGGGCGGGGAGGAGGACGATGACCGCCGCCGCGAGCGTGATCACCATGCTGGGCGCCTTGCGGAGTTCGGCGAGCAGGGCGAGGGAGAGCAGGGAGACGGCGATGCCGAGCAGGACGGCGTTGCTGAAGCGGCGGCGGTCGCGTAGTACCCCGATTCCGAACAACAGGAAGAACAGGGCGGCTGGGGCATAGGCGATCATGCGTCGTATGGTAGGGCTTACTCGGTCTGGACCATTCGCACGAGCGGCCCAACCGTCCGGGGCGGCGCACGGCGGCTCGGCAGAAGCTCGCGGCGGCTCAGCCGAGGCGCGTGGCCGCTCAGGCGAAGCGCTCGACCGCCGCCAGGACCGCCTCCGCCATCCGCGGGCTTCCGGTGTGCCCGGCTTCGTCGATGACCGTCAGTCGGGCGTCCGGCCAGGCCTTGGCCAGCTGCCAGGCGGTGTCGAGCGGGCCGCCGAGGTCCAGCCTGCCGTGGATCAGCTCGCCGGGGATTCCGGCCAGCCGCCCGGCGTCGCGCAGCAGTCGGCCGTCCTCGAGGAAGGCCTGGTGCGAGAAGTAGTGCGCGGTGATCCGGGTGAAGGCCATCAGCGCGTCGGAGGGGCGGTCGGTGTACGCGTTCGGTTTGCCCAGCGTCTCGTGCGAGATGACCGCGTCCTCCCAGGTGGCCCAGGCGTTGGCGGCGGCCCGCCGGACCGACTCGTCGGTGCTGTCGAGCAGCCGGCTGTAGGCCGCGAGCAGTTCGGTGGTGTCCCCGTCGCGGTCGGCGGGCGGAAGGAAGTCCCGAAACGCCTCCCAGGGGCCGGGCAGGAAGCGGCCCACGCCCCGGTAGAGCCAGTCGGTCTCCTCGGGGCGGGTCATGGTGACCCCGCAGATCACGATCGCGGAGACCCGTTCCGGGTGGGCCTGGGCGTACGCGAGGATCAGCGTGGAGCCCCACGAACCGCCGTACAGCAGCCACTTGTCGATGCCGAGGTACTCGCGCAGCCGCTCCATGTCGGCGATCAGGTGCGCGGTGGTGTTGTGCTCCAGGCTGGTCGAGGGGTCGGCTGCGGACGGGAGGCTGAGCCCGCAGCCGCGCTGGTCGAACTGGACCAGGCGGTAGCGCTCCGGGTCGAAGTACCGCCGGGAGCCCGGGCTGTGGCCGGAGCCGGGCCCGCCGTGCACCACCACGGCCGGCCTGCCCGCCGGGTTCCCGGAGGTGTTCCAGTGGATCCGCTGCCCGTCGCCGACGTCCAACAGGCCTTGCGCGTACGGCTCGTAGAGGGGGTAGGGCTCGGCCATGGGTGACTCCTCCGTCGTCGTGCGGGTGGGCCCGGCGAGCCTACCCCGGCGTCGGGTCAGCGCCGCTCCGGCGGCAGCAGGGCCGCGAGGCCGTCGAGGATCCGCTGGACGCCGAACTCGAAGCGGGCGTCCATGTTCGGGACGGTGAGGTCGTCGGCGAGGTCGACCAGGTTGGGGAAGGTCTCGGCGGGCAGGCCGCGGAACAGGTCTCCGGCGGCGTCGGCGATGTCCCGGCGGCTGCTGCCGAGGACCTCGGAGGCCGAGATCGGGGACTGCTCCTGGAGCACGAAGCCCTGGACGAAGGCGCCCAGCAGGTAGTTGGCCATGGCGGCGTCGGCGTCGGAGAAGCCGGCCGCGCGGAGCCGCTCCAGCTGGTCCTCCATCAGCCCGAGCAGGTTGGGCCCGGGGGCGAGCCGGCCGGCGACGACCTTGGCCGCGTCCCGGGTGTCGAGCAGCAGTCGGCGGTAGCGCCGGCAGTACTCGTGGAACTGTTCGCGCCAGCCGCCCTCGCGCGGTGGGGGCTCGGCGCAGCCCATCACCGCGTCGGTGAGCAGGTCGAGCAGCTCCTGCTTGTTGCGGACGTGCCAGTACAGCGAGGCGGCCTTGACGCCGACCTCGGCGGCGACCTTGCGCATGGACAGTCCGGTCAGGCCGTCCCGTTCCAGCACCCGCAGTGCGGCCTGGGCGAGGGCCTCCCTGGTCACGGCGGGTGTCGTGCCGTCGGTTCCGGGTGTGTCGGTGTGGTTCTGCGGCATGGCTGTGCGGACGCCTCCGGCTGTGTGGTGGATTCCCGCGGTGGATTCTCGTTTGCAATCTAACACCGTTAGGTGCAGTCTGTGGCTGCCACGTCGACCCCTAACACTGTTAGGTATTCATGACCGGGAGGGAATCCATGGACGAGTCGAGTGCCCGCCGCCGACGGCTCGCGCTGCTCACGCTCTGCGTCACCATGTTCATGTCCATGCTGGACAACGTCATCGTCAACAACGCCCTGCCCCGCATCGGCCGGGACCTGGACGCCGGAATCAGCGGCCTGCAGTGGGTCGCGGAGGGCTACAGCCTGGTCTACGCGGCCTTCGTGCTGACCGGCGGCGCGCTCGGCGACCGGTACGGTCGCACCCGCGTGTTCCGGCTCGGCCTCGCCCTCTTCACCCTCGGTTCGGCCGGGGCCGCGCTCGCCGGGACGATCGGCGTGCTGGTCGGCGCCCGGATGCTCCAGGGCGTCGGCGCCGCGCTGCTCACCCCCGGCAGCCTCGCCCTGCTGCGGCACGTCTTCACCGGCGAGCAGGAGCGGGCCAAGGCCATCGCCACCTGGTCCGGGGTCTCCGCGCTCGGCCTCTCGGTCGGCCCGGTGGTCGGCGGCCCGATGGTCGAACACCTCGGCTGGGCCAGCGTGTTCTGGATCAACGTGCCGATCGGCGTCGCCGGACTGCTGCTGGCCGTCCGGGTGCTCCCGGACATCCCGCCGCGCGCCCGCCGGATCGACCTCGGCGGTCTCGCCCTGTCCGCCGCCGGACTGGGCCTGCTGGTCTACGCGCTGATCGAGGGCCCGAACCGGGGCTGGACCGATCCCCGGGTGCTCGGCTGCGGCGTGGCCGCCGTCGCGCTGCTGCTCGCCTTCCTGCTGCTCGAACTGCGCCTCGTCGAACCGATGCTGGAACTGCGGCTGTTCCGTGACGGGATGCTGGGCGGCGCGCTGCTCAGCGGGTTCATGGTCAGCTTCGGGATGTTCGGCGCGCTGTTCTTCCTGCCGCTGATGATGCAGGGCACCCTCGGCTGGTCCCCGGCCGCCGCGGGCTACGCCGGGCTGCCGATGACCGCGATGCTGGTGGTCGCCGCGCCGCTCTCCGGCCGGCTGACCGCCCGCCACGGGCCGCGGCCGCCGCTGGTGCTCGGCCTCGTCCTCTGCGCGGCCGGCCTCGGCGGACTGTCGCTGTACGGCGACCACGCCCGCTACCCCGAGTACCTGTGGACGCTGTTCGCGATGGGCCTCGGGATGGGGCTCACCTTCACCCCGGTGTCGATCGGGGTGATGCAGCGGGTCGCCCCGGCGCAGACCGGGATGGCCTCGGCGACCATCAACACCCTGCGCGAACTCGGCGGCGTGCTGGGGATCGCGGTGCTGGGCGCCGTCCTGACCAACCGGCTGACCGACTCCCTGACGGGCGCGCTGCACCGGCTCGGCGTCCCACCGGAGGCCGTCGGCCCGGTCGCGAACGCCCCCACCGGTGCGGTGCACGGCGGTGGCGGCGCGGCGGCGGCCCTGCCGGGGCCGCTCCAGGAGGCGGTGGACGGCGCCTTCGTCGAAGGCATCCACCTCGCCGCGCGCTGCGGGGCGCTCGCGCTCCTGGCCACAGCCGTCCTGGTCGCCGTCCTGCTCGGCCGGGCCCGTCCGATCGCGCCGTCGGAAGCCGCCCGTCCGCGACCGGCGGAGCCGGCCGGGGCCCGCTCCGCCTGACCTGCCGCGCACACTGCCGCCGCGACCTGCCGCCACGCCTCGCCGCCGCGACCGGCGACCGGAACCGGCCGACCACGACCGGCGGTCTCACCGGCGTCCCGTCAGCGGATGCCTTCGATCGCCGCCTGTGCCCTGCGGGCCAGCTCGCGCCGGGCGCCCGCCCGGTTGGGCTGCGGGCCGGGAGGCGGTATCGGCGGCAGGAAGGTCACGTCGGCGACCAGTCCGCGGGCGGCTACCACCCGGGCGAGCGAGGTGAGCAGCCCGTCGTCCCCGATGAACGCGGGCACACTGGTCGGCCGCCCGTCCGCCAGCCGGTAGCGGATCGTCACCGGCTGGACGTCGGCCCCCGCCTCCACCGCCGCCTGGAACAGTGCGGGCCGGAACCGGCCGCTCTCCCGCCCGCACCACGTCGACCCCTCCGGGAAGACGATCACCGGCTGCCCGGAGCGCAGCACCCCGGCCACCGCCGCCACGGTGTCCGGCAGCGTCCGCAGCCGGTCGCGGTCCAGGAAGACGGTGCCGCAGCGGGCGGTCAGCGGGCCGAGCACTGGCCACTGCCGGACCTCGGTCTTGGCCAGCGACCGGCCCGGCTGCCCGGCGGCGAGCAACGGTATGTCCAGCCAGGACACGTGGTTGGCCACCACGAGCACCCCGCCGCCCGAGCCGGGAGCCGACCCGCCGGAGCCGGGCCCGCCGAGACCAGGCCCGCCGGAGCCGGGCCCACCGGAGCCGGGCCCGCCGGAACCCGGTCCGCCGGGCCCGGCCAGGTGGACGGTCACCCCGAGGCTGCGCAGCACGACCCGCGCCCAGAACCGGACCAGCCGGATCCGGGTGCCGTACGGGACCAGCCGGGCCGGCGGGATGAGCACGATCCCCGCCAGCAGTGCCGCCAGACAGGCCGCCAGCCGCAGCGCCCGCCGGGGGTGGGACACCTCCGGCGAGGCGTCGGCCAGGCAGGTCTCGGGCCGGCAGGTCGCGGTGGGCAGCCAGGCGCTCATGACGAGGCGCCCGAGGCGGGTATGCCGGACAGGAAGTGCCGCAGGTAGCGCGGGTCGGTGCGCTCCAGCGACAGCAGCACGTACAGGTCGGCGCAGTCGAAGTCCGGGTCGTACGCGGGCTCGCCGCAGACCCAGGCGCCCAGCCGCAGGTAGCCGCGGAGCAGGGCCGGCAGTGCGCCCCGCTCGGCGCGCGCCACCCCGGTGGCGTCCCAGCGCCGGTGCGGGGTGACCCGGTACTCCTCGGGCGCCAGGTACTTGGCGCTGACGGTGTCCCAGACGCGGGCCGCGGTGGCGCCGCCGTCCGCCAGCTCGATCGAGCAGCAGCCGCCGACCCAGGTGTTGCCGGTGTCGGCCAGGTAGCGCGCGATGCCGCCCCACATCAGGTTGATGACGGCGCCGTTGCCCCGGTGGTCCGGGTGGATGCAGGAACGCCCGAGCTCGACCAGGCCCGGGCGGACCGGCGCGAGCGCGGAGAGGTCGAACTCGCCGTCGGAGTACAGCCGGCCGGCCCGGCGGGCGGCCTCGGGCCGCAGCAGCCGGTAGGTGCCGATGACGGCGCCCTGCTCGCCCTCGCGGACCAGCAGGTGGTCGCAGTACTCGTCGAACGGGTCGACGTCCAGGCCGGCGACCGGGCTGTGCAGCACGGCGCCGAGCTCGGCGCCGAAGACCTGGTGGCGCAGCCGCTGGGCGGCGCGCACGTCGTCCTCGTCGCGGGCGAGGGAGACGGTGTACGTGGCCGGGGCGGCGGGCTGGGGGCGAGGCGCGGGGACCGCCGGGGCGTCGTGGGTGGTGGCGACTGCGGACGGAGCGTACGTGGGGACGGTGGTCATGGCGGACCCTCCAGGGCAGCACGATCGGCGGTGCCGTGGATCGCCAGGGCACCGTCCCGGTCCGCAGGCGGTTGGGCATGGACGCGAACCGGTCCCCGTATGTCTCTCCGAATCGGTTGGCATTTATGTTGCGGCCCGGCGGAGCGCAGATGTGCACCTGTTGAATGGGAACACCCGTGGCCCGGTGGTCACTTGACCGGCATCGGGCGCTCGCCTGCCGGGGGTGGACAGCACCTGCCGCGGGGGCGTACGACCGCACCGTACGCCCCCGCCGTCACGGTCGCGACGCTCGGCTCAGAACACCCGCCAGCCCTCCGGGTCGACCCCGCCCGGGACGGTGCCGGCCGGGCCGTACGGCTCGCGGGTGTAGACGAAGGAGCCGACGTCGAGGTGGCTGACGGTGCCGTCGGGGTGGCGGACCACCCGCAGGGTCTCGCCCGCGTAGTAGTTCTCGACACCCGTCCAGGTGCCGTCCGCCTCGGGCCGGAAGCGCGAGCCCCGGCCGGCGCCGGTGAGCGGGGTGAGCTCCAGGACCCGGCCGGGCCGCAGTCGCAGGGCGGCCGGCATGGCGCCCCAGTACCAGGGGCCGGTGAGCTCCAGCAGCTCCGTGTCCACCTCGGCCAGGGGGCGCCACGGCTGGGGCAGCCGGGGTTCGAGTTCGGCCGTGAGCGCGATCAGCTGGGCGGCCAGCGCCGCGGCGCTGGCACCGCTGGTCACGTTGGAGAGGGCGTACGCGGCCAGGCCGTCGGACTCGCTGATCCACAGGCCCGCCGTGAAGCCGGGCATCGAGCCGGTGTGCCCGTACAGCAACCGGCCATCGTGGCGGCGCAGTTGCAGACCGAGGCCGTAGCCGCCGGTCCACTCGGCGTCGTCCGGGGCGACGGCCGGGCGGCGCATCTCGGCGACGGTGTCGGCGGACAGCACCTTGTCGTCGCCGGCCGACAGGAAGGCCGCCCAGCGGGCCAGGTCGGCGATGGTGGACCAGAGCTGGCCGGCCGGGCCCATCAGTCCGGTGTCGGTGAGCGGCTCGGGCAGCAGGACGTCGGCCCAGGGGTGGACGGCGAAGCCCCCGGCATGCGGGTGCTCGGGCAGCAGTGTGGTGCGCTCCATCCCGAGCGGGGCGAGCACCTCGCGGCGCAGCACCTCGCCCCAGGGCTCGCCGCGGAGCTTCGCCACCAGCGCGCCGAGCAGCGCGTAGCCGGGGTTGGAGTAGTGGTAGACCCGCCCGGCCGGGTGCTTCAGCGGCCGCTCGGCCTCCAGGATGTCGTCGAGGCCGGGCCGCAGGGCACCGTCGGTCCGCTCCCACCAGGGGCCCGGGGTCTCCGCGGTCAGGCCCGAGGAGTGCGAGAGCAGTTGGGCGATGGTCGCGTCGTCGGCGGGGGAGCCGGGCAGGTGGCGGGAGAGCGGGTCGGCGAGGTCGAGCAGGCCCTCGTCGCGCAGCCGGAGCACCAGCACGGCGACGAAGGTCTTGGTGAGCGAGCCGATCCGGTACTGGACGTCGGGGGTCGGCGCGTGTCCGTCGACCATGCTGCGGGCGCCGCTCCACACCGGCCGTCCGTCGCGCAGCACCCCGGCGACCATCGAGGGTGTGCGTCCCTCGGCCTGGGCGACGGCGAGCCGGTGCAGCAGCGCGCGGCGGGTGGCGGGCAGCAGCTCGGGGGGCAGGTCGGTCATGTGGGCTTCTGGACTCATCGACATGTGTACGGACAGTAGTCCAGCCCGGACGCGGGGCCGAGCGGATTACCCCGGCATGCCCGGCTCCGGCCCGTTCCACCCGCCTTGAGCCACCCGCCCCGAGCCCCCTCCCGAGCCCCCTCCCGAGCCACCCGCCCCGATCGACCGCCCCACCGACCCGATCGGCCGGAACGGTCAGTCCGGCAGCGGCGGCAGTTCCGGCCGCTCCAGCCAGGCCTCGAAGAGCGGGCCGAGCGGGGCGGTGGTGTACCGGGCGGCGTGGGCGCGCAGGTCGTCGGTGGAGACCACGCCGTGCCGGTTGGCGCTCGTCCAGTCCCGCAGCATCGCGAAGAACGCGTCGTCGCCGAGCACCCGCCGCAGCGCGTGCACCACCAGTCCGCCGCGCTGGTACAGCCGGTCGTCGAACATCAGCTTCCGGCTCGGGTCGCCGAGCCGGAGATCCTGCGGCAGCCCGGCCAGCAGCCGGTGCGCGGCGGCGGCGTGCACGGCCGCGCCCGGGCCGCCGGCGTGCTCGGACCAGAGCCACTCCGCGTACTTGGCGAAGCCCTCGTTGAGCCAGATGTGCCGCCAGTCGGCGACGGTGACGCTGTTGCCGAACCACTGGTGGGCCAGCTCGTGGGCGATCAGCCGCTCGCGCTCCCAGCCGCCGCCGAGGTGGTTGGTGCCGAAGGTGGCGACGCCCTGCGCCTCCACCGGGACCTCCAGCTCCTCGTCGGCGACGACCACCGCGTACTCGCCGAACGGGTACGGGCCGAAGACCTCGCCGAAGTAGGCCGCCATCTCCGGCTGCCGGGCGAAGTCCCGGGCGAAGGCGGCGGCCAGCCGCTCCGGCACGTAGCCGGTCTGCGGCACCGCCGGGCGCACCGCCAGCGGCACCGGCCGGTAGTGCCCGATCGACACCGTCACCAGGTACGTCGGGGTGGGCGCGCTCTGCTCGTACACCCAGGTGGTGCTGGACGCCTTGGTGGTGCGGGTCAGCAGCCGGCCGCTCGCCACCACGGTGAACGGGGACGCCGTGGTGATCGCGATCTGGTACGTCGCCTTGTCGGCGGGCCGGTCGTTGCACGGGAACCAGGACGGCGCGCCGACCGGCTGGCTCGCCACCAGCGCGCCCTCGGTCAGCTCCTCCCAGCCCAGGCCGCCCCACGGGCTGCGCACCGGGCGCGGGTTGCCGGTGTAGTGCACCTCGACGGTGAACGCCGCGCCCGGCGCGAGCGCCTTGGCGGGGCGGATCCGCAGCTTGCCGCCGCGGTGGGTGTACCGGGCGGCCCGGCCGTCGACCAGCACCCGGCCGATCCGGAACTCGGCCAGGTCGAGCGCGAACTCCGCCAGTGCCGCGTCCGCGACCGCGCTCAGCCGGGCCGAGCCGGCCAGCCGGTTGGGCCCGGGCCGGTAGTCCAGCGCCAGCTCGTAGCGGTGCACCCGGTAGCGGTGGTCGCCGCTGGTCGGGAAGTACGGGTCCGGGGCACCGGCGGCCGCCGGGACGTGCTTGGGCTTCACGGGGGCGTGCGCTTCCTGCGGGCCGGGACGGGGGGACGGGGAAGTGGTCACGGCGCGGTCTGCCACGCCTCGATCGGGTTGCCCAGCCACCGCGTGTCGGCGGGGACGGACTCGGCGCGCATCACCAGCGAGGCCGGGCCCAGCGTGCTGCGCGCGCCCACCGTGCTGCCGGGCAGCACGATGCCGCCCGGGCCCAGGGTGGCGCCCTCGCGGAGGACCACAGTATCCATCCGCATGATCCGGTCGTGGAAGAGGTGCGTCTGCACCACGCAGCCCCGGTTGACGGTGACCCCGTCACCCAGGGTGACCAGGTCCGCCTCGGGTAGCCAGTAGCTCTCGCACCAGACCCCGTGCCCGACGTGCGCGCCGAGCGAGCGCAGCCACAGGTTCAGCACCGGGGTGCCGGGCACCGCACCGACCAGCCACGGCACCGCCAGCATCTCCACGAAGGTGTCCGCCAGCTCGTTGCGCCACACGAAGCCGCTCCACAGCGGGTGCTCCACCGCCCGGAACCGCCCGACCAGCAGCCACTTGGCCGCCACCGCGACCACGCAGGCCAGCACACCGGCCGCCGACAGCACCACGCCCGACAGCAGCGCGGCGGTCAGCGGCGAGCCGGCCGCCAGCCAGGACAGCGCCGCCACGGTCAGCATGCCCAGCGCCCCCGAGGCCAGCACCGGCACCAGCCGACCCACCTCGACCAGCCCGCGCGCCCACAGCAGCCGGGCCGGCGGCTCGTACGTCAGGCTCTGGTCGGCCTGGTCCGCCGAGCGCGGCAGCCGCATCGGCGGCATGCCCAGGTACGAGCCGCCCTTCTTCGCCTTCGCCGGCGTCGCGGACAGCACGCCCACCAGGCCGCGCTTGGGCACCGAGCGGCCCGGCGCGGTCATCCCCGAGTTCCCGAGGAACGCCCGCTCGCCGACCTTCGCCTCACCGAGCCGCACCCAGCCGCCGCCCAGCTCGTACGGGGCGATCAGGGTGTCGTCGGCCAGGAACGCGCCGTCGCCGACCGTGGTCAGACTGGGCAGCGCCAGCACCGTGGACACCTCCGCGCCACGGCCGACCCGCATCCCGAGGGCGCGCAGCCACAGCGGCGTGACCAGCCCGGCGTAGAGCGGGAACAGCACCTCGCGGGCCCGGTCCATCAGCTGGGTGACGGTCCACGCCTGCCAGCCGACCCGGCCGTGCAGCGGGTGCGTCCCGGGGACCAGGGCGGTGCTCAGCAGCCGGACCAGTGCCACCAGCTGCGCCGCGTACACCGCGCCGAACGCCAGCGTGGCGGGCAGCAGCCCGAGCAGCGCGCCGCCGAGCGCCGGGCCGAGGGCCGCGCCCCGGTCGACGAACCGGGACAGCACGGCCAGCGCGGCGAGCGCGGGCAGCACCGGGAGCAGGCTGAGCACGGCACCGCTGACGCCGTACAGCGAGGCCCAGCCGGCCCGGCGGGCCGGGCGCTCCTTGGGCCAGGCGCGCTCGGCGCGGCCCAGCTTGACGGCGGGCGCGCCGCCCCAGCGCTGGCCGGTCGGCACCTGGCCGGTGACGCTGGAGCCGGCCGCCACCTGGGCGCGCTTGCCGACCCGGGCACCGGGCAGCAGGGTCGAGCGGGTGCCGACCACGGCACCGGAACCGATCTTGACCTGGCCGATCAGCAGCCGGTCGCCGTCCAGCCAGTAGCCGCACAGGTCGACCTCGGCCTCGACCGCGCAACCGCGGCCCAGCTTCAGCATCCCGGTGACCGGCGGCAGCGAGTGCAGGTCCACCTCGGGCGCGACCTTGGCGCCCAGCGCCCTGGCGTAGCGCACCAGCCAGGCGCCGGACAGCGAGTCCGCGCCGCTCAGCTCGGCGAGCCGCTCGGCGGTCCACAGCCGCAGGTGGACGGAGCCGCCGCGCGGGTGGCTGCCCGGGCGCAGGCCGCGCAGCAGCAGCCGGGCGCCGCCGGCCGCGATGGCCAGCCGCCCCGGCGGGGTGTACAGCGCGAGCGCGCCCGCGCCGACCCACCACCAGGAGGCGGTGGGCGCCCACGGGTAGTCGCCGAGGTGGGTGAGCAGGTTCCCGGCGGCCAGCAGGGCGACCGTCCAGCGCAGGCCGACCACGGTGAACAGCGGGATCAGCAGGAGCAGCTGGAGCAGCTTGGCCCTGGTCGGGACCAGGGCGATCGTCCTGGCCTCGGTGCTGTCGCCGGCGGTGCGCTCCAGGTGCCGGGCGAGCTTGCGCAGCGTCGGGTTCTGGTAGATGTCCAGTACGGCCGCGCTCGGGTAGCGGGTGCGCAGCAGGGTGGTCAGCCGGGCGGCGGCCAGGCTGCCGCCACCGATCGCGAAGAAGTCGTCGCGCGGGCCGCCGACCTTGATGCCCAGGATCTCCGCCCACTGCTCGGCCAGCCAGGCCTCGGTGCCGTACAGCTCCTCGCCCGGGCCGGCGGTCTCCAGCTCGGGCAGCGGCCAGGGCAGGGCGTTGCGGTCGACCTTGCCGGAGGTCCTGGTGGGCAGGGTCTCGACGGTCGCCAGCAGCGGCACGAGGGCGGCGGGCAGCTCGGTGCGCAGCCGCTCGACGGCCTGCTCGCGGTCGAAGCCGTCCTGGACCACCAGGTAGCCGACCAGCAGCTGGTTGCCGCCGCGCGCGGTCCGTACGGCGGCCGCCGCGCCCGCCACGCCGGGCAGGGCCTGCAGGGCCGCGTCGACCTCGCCGAGCTCGATCCGGCGGCCGCCCAGCTTGATCTGCTCGTCGGTGCGGCCGAGGAACAGCAGGCCGGCCGGGTCGGCCTGGACCAGGTCGCCACTGCGGTAGGCGCGCTCCCAGCCCAGCGAGGGCAGCGGGGCGTACTTCTCGGCGTCCTTCTCCGGGTCGAGGTAGCGGGCCAGGCCCACTCCGCCGATCACCAGCTGCCCGGTGCCGCCGGGAGCGACCGGCACACCGGCCTCGTCCACCACGGCGAGGTCCCAGCCGTCCAGCGGCAGGCCGATCCGCACCGGGCCGTCGCCGGTCAGCAGGGCGGCGCAGGCGACCACGGTGGCCTCGGTGGGGCCGTAGGTGTTCCACACTTCGCGGCCCTCGGTGACCAGGCGCTGCACCAGCTCGGGCGGGCAGGCCTCGCCGCCGAAGATCAGCAGCCGCACCTCGTTGAGCGCCTCGGCCGGCCACAGCGCGGCCAGGGTCGGGACGGTGGAGACCACGGTGATCTCCTGCTCGGCCAGCCAGGGGCCGAGGTCGGCGCCGCTGCGCACCTGGGAGCGGGGGACCGGCACCAGGCAGGCGCCGTGCCGCCAGGCCAGCCACATCTCCTCGCAGGAGGCGTCGAAGGCCACCGAGAGGCCGGCCATCACCCGGTCGCCGGGGCCGATCGGCTCCTCCTGGAGGAAGAGCGCGGCCTCGGCGTCCACGAAGGCGGCGGCGTTGTGGTGGGTGACGGCCACGCCCTTGGGCTTGCCGGTCGACCCGGAGGTGAAGATGATCCAGGCGTCGTCGGCCGGGGTGGGGCGGCGCTCCAGCGCGGGCGCGCGCTCACCGGTGGTCGCCAGGCCGTGCCCGGCGCCGAGCACGGCGGCGACGGCGGCCTCGCCGAAGACCAGCTCGGCGCGCTCGTCCGGGTCCTCGGCGTCCACCGGGACGTAGGCGGCCCCGGCGGCGAGCACCGCGAGGATCGAGACGTAGAGGGCGTTGGTGCCCGAGGGGACGCGCACGCCGACCCGGTCGCCGGGGCCGATCCCAGCGGCGGCCAGCCGGCGGCGCAGCCGCTCGACCTCGGCGGCCAGCGCGCGGTAGCTGAGCACGGTGCGCCCGTCGTCCAGGGCGGGATCGTCGGGGTGGGCACGCACGGTGGCGTCCAGCACGTCGACCAGGGTGCGCGGGGCGGCGGCGGGGCGGCCGGGGAACAGGGCGAGCGGCTGCTCGGGCTGGGCGGGCGCGGCCTGAGGGGCCTGCGCGGCCTGAGGGGCCGGTTCCTGTGCCGTCGGCTCCTGCGGGGCCGGTTCCTGCGCCGTCGGTTCCTGCGGTGGCGTGGCGTACTGCTCCGGGTGGCTCGGTTCAGCTGTCATGGCAGCCGTTCGCTCCTCGTCCTCGCCCCGTTCCGACCGATGCCCGGCCCCTGGGGCGGTGGGAACACCACCTGACCGGGTGATCCCACTCCGGGGCCGGAGCGGACAACCCGACCGATGGTAGCCCTGGCGCGGTGGCCGGGCAGGATCGGAAACTCGGGCCAACTGGCGTCGGAACGGCCGAATCTGATGAATCATCAGCTGATAACTGAGCCTTCTTGTCATTGATGTGACGCCACGTCAGTCGAATTGACTGATCGTCAGGTCGATTTTTCGACCGTGATCCACACCACAGCGAATGCTGCTCCCTTCGGGTGGCGACAGCGGCGGGTCGGGCTCTTCCGGGCCGGAAATCCCGGGTTCGGTCCCGGCCCGCCACCGTGCCCGACGGTCAGCGGAACCGGTGCAGGTTCTCGCCGAGGAAGGCCTCCAGGGTGCGCGGAGCGTGTCCGGCGAGGCGGAGGAAGGTGTCGTCCGGCGTCTCCTTGCGGACCACCGCGAGCTGCTGGATCTCCACCACGTGGGTGGCCAGCCAGTCCGGCATCCCGGCCCGGCCGACCAGGAGGGTGTGCAGCTCGGACGGGCTCAGGTCGAGGTAGCGGACCGGCCGCCCGAGCAGCTCGCCCAGCAGCGCGGCGAGCTCGGGGTGGCTGTAGGCCCGTCCGCCGGTGAGCGGATAGGTGCCGCCCGCCAGCTCGGGGCGGGTGAGCACCTCGGCGGCGGCCTCCCCGATGTCCCGGACGTCCACGTAGTTGCACCGCGCCTGCCCCATCGCGCCGTGCACCACCCCGGCGGCGGCGATGCCGGGCGCCAGGAGCAGCAGCTTCTGCATGAACGCGTACGGCCGCAGGACGGTGGTGGTGATGCCGGAGGACCGCAGTCGCTCCTCGATCAGGTGGTGGCCGCGGGAGACGGCGACGGGGGAGCCCGGCTCGGCGGCGGGTGCGGAGACCTTGACGACGTGCTCCACGCCGCAGTCGACCGCCGCCTCGATCGCGTTCAGCTCGTACCGGACCTGCTGCGGGCCGTTGGCCATGGTGAGGAAGAGGTGGTGCGCTCCGCGGAAGGCCGTGCGCAGGGAGGCGGGGTCGGCGGCATCGGCCGGGAGGACGGCGGTCCGGGCGAGCGTGCGCTCGTCGAGGGTGGCGGCCAGTCGGGCGGGGTCGCGACTGAGGGCGCGGCTCGGTGCGCCGAGGGCGGCGAGGCTGCGCAGGGTGGCGCCGCCGGTGGCGCCGGCGGCGCCCATGATGACGATCATGACGTCTGCCTTTCGGGTCGGGGCGTGGCGGGGAGTCGGTGCTGCGCGGCGCGGGTCGGGCGGCTGCTGCGCCAGCGCCAGGTGGTGATGGTGGCGGCGATCGCCGAGGAGACCGGCAGGTCGATCGGCAGTCGCTTCGGCCACGGGCTGTCGGCGAGCGCCGGGAGCTGCGGCAGCCAGCGGGCGGCGGCGAGGCCGACCGCCAGGCCGAGCGCGGCGGCGGCCAGGCCGAGGGCGGCGGCCGCGAGCACGCGCGGGGTCCGGGCGGGCCGGGTGCGGGCGGGGCGGCGGCGCAGCGTGGCGCCGAGGGCGGCGGCCACCAGTGCGGAGGTGCCGCCGATGGTGGTGAGTGCGGCGGCCACCAGCTGCGGTTGGCCGGTGACGGCTCCGCCGGCCCCCGCGGTGACGGCGGGCATGGCGTAGGCGACCAGGACCTCGCGCCACAGGACGAAGGGCGGGGGAGCGCCGGGGGCTTTCTTGCTCATGGGTCGGTTCTTCCTTTCGTGTGTGGGCAGCTGTGGCCGGCTGCGGTCAGCCGTGCTCGGCGGGCCATGGTTAGGCAGCTAAGTGTTTGCCAGTGCTTAGGTGCCTAACCATTTGGGCTGAAGAGAGGCGGGCCGCCGGATTGCGGCCCGCCCCGGGGTGGGTCAGTCCTCGGTGAGTGCGTCCATGCCCGCGACCACCCGGGCCAGCAGGTCCAGGAACGTGCCGCGCTCCTCGATGGTCAGGCCTCCCACCAGTGCCTGCATCCGGGCGAAGTGCTCGGGTGCCAGCTCCCGCAGGCGGTCGGCGCCGCGCGCGGTGAGGATCACCACGTTGCCGCGGCCGTCCTCGGTGGACGGCCGCCGGGCCACCAGGCCCTCCCGCTCCAGGCCGTCGGCCAGGCCGGTCACGGTCGCCCGGGAGACGCCCAGGCTCGCCGCGAGCTGGGAGGGGGACTTCTCGCCGCCGTGGTCCTCCAGGTCCGCCAGCAGTCGGTAGCGTCCGGTGGAGAGGCCGAAGCGGCCGAAATGCACCTCGCCGGCCTGGCCGAGTCGGGCGCCCGCCGCCATCAGCCGGGTCGCGACCAGGATCGCCTGCGGATCGGCCGTGAGGCCGTAGCGGGCGATCTGGCGGCGCGCCTGGTCGAGGCTGGGGGCGGTCGGGCCGCTCTCGGGGTGCTGGGTCACGAGAAGTAGTATGGTGCCTAACCTGATTGCCGGTCAAGTGTGGCCTTGGGCTCGTGCCTAGGCGGCACGGGGAGCGATCCGAGGCGGCGTCCAGTCGGCGTGCCGCAGGACGGTCCGGACCATCGCGCCGGGCGGGGTGAGCCGGATCGCGGCGTTGCGCAGGCCGACCGCCAGGGGGTGGGCGAGCTGCTGGCCCATCCGGCCGGCCCGGCGGGCGTCGCGGGCCACGGTCTGGCTGCGCGGGCGGCGGACCGCGTCGTACCGGGCGAGCGCGCCCTCGACCGTCCGGGTCTCGGTGAGCGCCGCCGCCAGGGTCACCGCGTCCTCCAGGGCCTGACAGGCGCCCTGGCCGAGGTGGGGCGTCATGGCGTGCGCGGCGTCGCCGAGCAGGGCGATCCGGCCCGAGACGTAGGACGGCAGCGGGGTGGCCAACTCGTTGACGTCGTGGTGCAGGACCGCCTCCGGCCGGGTCGCGGCCAGCAGTGCGGGGATCGGCTCGTGCCAGCGTGCGAACCGGCGGCGGACCTCGGTCAGCGGGTCCGGGTAGCGGACCCCGGCCGGGGCGTTCAGGACCGCGTGCCACTCGGCGGTACCGTCCGGGAAGGTGATGTGGCCGAACTCCGCGCCGTGGCCCCAGGTCAGCTCGAAGTCCGCCTTCAGGCTGTCGACCGGGCGCTCTGTGATCGCGCGCAGCACCGTCGAGCCGCTGTAGGCCGGCCCGGGGTGGTCGGGGAAGAGGTGGCGGCGGAGGCGGCTGTTGATGCCGTCGGCCGCCACCAGGAGGTCGGCCTCCAGATGGCCCGCCTCCGGGTGGCCCGGCTGTGGGCGGCCCGCCTCCGGGGTGGTGCCGCCGAGGTCGACCCGGACCCGGAACGGCTGGGTGGTGTCCACCCCGGTCACCTCGGCGCCGACGACGAGGGATTCGGCGGGCAGCGCCTCGCGCAGGACGCGGTGCAGGGCCGCGCGGGGGATCCCGACGATCGGGGCGCCCAGCTCGCGTTCCAGCGCCGCGCCGTCCATGGCGGCGAGCCTGCGGCCGTCCGGGGTGCGGGTGCCGCCGGTGTACTGGCGGCGGGCGGCCGCCTCGACCGCTTCGCCGACTCCGAGGGCGGCGAGCGCGCGCATCCCGTTGGCGGCCAGGGAGATGCCGGCCCCCGCGTCGTCCAGGACGGCCGCCCGCTCGACCACGGTCACGTCCCACCCCGCCAGCCGGAGCCCGATCGCGGCCGCCAGCCCGCCGATCCCGCCCCCGACCACCACCGCGCTGTTGTTGCTCATGCCCGGTCCCTCCTGTGTCGCCTCACTGCTTTCTACAGCTGTAGAAAGAGCGTACTACGAGGCCGTCGGCGGGCGAGCGGGGGTGTGCCGGGCTGGGCACGACGGTCGGGGGCCGTGGGCCGGTCCGGCCCGAGGGGGTGCGCGACGGGCGTGACGGGCCCGGTAGAAAGGGGGGATGCGGCGAAACGAGGACCAGAAGCGGGACGATGCGGGGCGGCCGGACCGGCGGACGGTGTTGGCCGACGCCGCGATCGGGGTGCTGGCGGACCTCGGCGTGCGCGGACTCACCCACCGGGCGGTCGACGCGGCGGCCGGGCTGCCGGTCGGAACCACCTCGGCCTACCTGCGGACCAGGCAGGCGCTGCTCACCGCGCTGGTACGGCGGCTGGTGGAGCTGGACCAGGGCGAGCTGCACACCATGGGGGAGCGGGTGCCGGTCCGGTCGGAGGCGGAACTGGCCGAGGGGATCGCCGAGTTGATGCGGCAAAGGTTGTCCGGCGACGGTCGGCGGCGCTCGCTCGCCCGGTACGCCTGCGCGGTGGAGAGCGTGCGCGACCCCGAGCTGCGCGAGATCCTCGTCCCGCGCGAGAACGCCGGGCGCGCCGCCGTCCGCGCCTTCCTCGCCGCTCGGGGCGTGGGTGACCCCGACGGTCGGACCACCACGCTGCTGGCCTGCGTCGACGGCCTGGTCTTCGAGCACCTGGTGGGCGGCGGCGGGCCCGGTGCCGACGCGATCCAGGGGCTGGTGGCGGCCGCCCTGCGGGGAGCGCCCGCGAGCTGAGTGCCGGGCGGTACCGGTGCGGCTCGACCGCGAACTCCCGGACGGCCACACAAAAGTGGTGCTCCCGGGGGGCGGGGCGCGCGGGGAATCGTCCGGGGTGGCCCGGCCTGCCTTCGCCGAACCCGGACGGTCGACGGCCGATCGGCGACTCGGGATGACCGGGCATCAAGTCAATCAACCGTCAAGTTGGTTCATTCACAGAATGTTTCGTGATGTGGTGCCTCTCGGTTAGATGAATTACGCCGCCCGCAGGTCTTCCCACGGAGATCTCCGGCTGACAGGCTGGGGCCGCCCTTTTCAGTACCGAGGAGGTTCCTTGTCCCGCATATCCACGTTGGCCGGAGCGGTCACCTGCGCCCTCGCACTTGTCACCGGCACCGCCGTCGCCGCGTCGGCCGCGCCCTTCGACCAGGCCCCCGGCCTGGCCGAGGCGAAGGTCGACCCCGTCGCCTGGACGCCGTGCAACCCCGACCCGAGCAAGCCGGACCCCGGCATCTACGACTGCGCCGTCTACCCCGTGCCGCTGGACTACGACAACCCCTCGGGTGAGAAGGTCGGCATCGCCATGATGCGGCGGCGGGCGAGCGACCCGTCGAAGCGGATCGGTTCGCTGTTCCTCAACCCCGGTGGCCCGGGCGGCAGTGGCTACCTGTGGGCGACGACCACCCGCTTCGGCGCAGAGGTGCAGTCCAAGTTCGACCTGGTCGGCTTCGACCCGCGCGGCGTGGCTCGGAGCAACCCGCTCAAGTGCTTCAAGACCCAGGAGGACGCCGACGCGGTCACCAACCGCATGATCGGCGTGCCCGTCACCAAGGCCGAGATCGACGAGACGCTGGACGCGGACCAGGACTACAGCGACGCGTGCAGCAAGAACGCCGGCCCGCTGATCGAGCACATGTCGACCATCAACGTCGTGCGCGACCTCGACCGGATGCGCCGCGCCGTCGGTGACTCCCAGCTCACCTTCGCCGGGTTCTCCTACGGCACCCTGATCGGGTCGACGTACGCCAACATGTACCCGAACAAGGTCCGCGCGATCATCGTCGACGGCAACGTCGACCCGAACCTGCGCCTGCACAACGGCATGGAGTACGACCGCCAGCGGGCGAACGGCTTCGAGATCGCCCTGGACGAGTTCCTCAAGCGCTGCCAGGCCGCCGGCGCCCCGCGCTGCGCCTTCGGCGACGGCGACACCAGGGCCAAGTTCGACCAGCTCCGGGACCACCTGCGGACCAGCCCGATCACGCTGCCGGGCGGCGCCAAGGTGACGCTGAGCAGCTTCACCGGCGAGGTGGCCAGCGCCCTGTACTCGCAGGCCAAGCTGGCCCCGCTGGCCAAGTCGCTCCAGGCGACCTACCAGCAGTTCCAGAAGCCGGCCGCGGCCGCGCTGCTGGCCCCGCAGGCGAACGTCTCGGACGAGGACGCCAAGCTGCTCTCGGTGGAGGTCCCGCGGACGGCGCTGCGGGAGGCCCCGGTGGACTCCGAGTACACCGCGGACGACTCCTACCTGGCCGTCAACTGCCAGGACAAGCCGTACCCCTCCAACGACCGGGTGTTCGCGACCGCGGCCAAGGCGTGGGAGAAGGACATGCCGACCTTCGGCCGCTACCAGGCCTTCGACGCGCCGGCGTGCGCGAGCTGGCCGGCCCCGGCCCGGGACGCCGAGCGCTTCTCCGGCCCGTGGAACAAGAAGACCTCCAACACCGTGATGGTGATCGGCAACCTCTACGACCCGGCCACCCAGTACAAGTTCGCCCAGCGGATGCAGCAGGAGCTGGGCAACGCCGTGCTGGTCAGTGTCGACTCGATCGAGCACTGTGCCGTGGGCCGCAGCAAGGCGCTGAACCAGCTCGTCACCCGCTACCTGGTGGACGGCACCGCGCCGGCCGCCGGCCAGCTGCTGAAGCCGGACGCGGAGATCTTCCCGGCGGTCTGACGGAACGGCCCCCGGTGACCGTGGGGGCGGCTTGACGGTCGTGGTGGTCGGCGGTGCTGCCGGCCACCACGACCCTGCTTTTCCGGCGATTTCCCGGAGGGTGCGGAAGGTCCGCGGAATGCGGTGGTGGATCGTCATCGAACCTCCGGCGGAGCGGATTTCCCGTGAGTCGTCGATGACCGTAGCCCATGCCACTGACAATCGGGTTCCGCTGCGGTGTCGAAGGCCAGACCGCCGATTGACCAGTAGGAATGACGCTCGGTCGCACCGAATTGCCATCGATCCGACCGGGCGTGGGGTCGCACCCCGCATCCCCACGCCCGTGCCCGTGGGCCCCGTGACCCGCCGGGGCCGAACTGCCCGCTCCGCTAGGCGGCCTGCTCCGCCCCCTCCTCGACGACCCGTCCGTCCCGGACCTCGATCACCCGGTCGGCGAGCCCCATCAGCGTCGGGTCGTGGGTGGCGACCAGCACGGTGACGCCCTCGCTGCGCACCACCGCGCGCAGCAGCTCCATGATCGCGCGGCCGGTCTCCGAGTCCAGCTGCCCGGTCGGCTCGTCGGCGATGATCAGGCTGGGCTCGTTGGCCAGCGCGCGGGCGATGGCCACGCGCTGCTGCTGGCCGCCGGAGAGTTCGCCGGGGCGCTGGTTGGCGTGGTCGGCCAGGCCGACCAGGGCGAGCAGGGTGTGCGCGCGCTCCTCGCGCTCGGCGGCGGGGGTCTTGCGCAGCCGCATGGGCACGCCGACGTTCTCGGCGGCGGTGAGCATCGGTATCAGCCCGAAGGACTGGAAGACGAAGCCGATCCGCTCCCGCCGCAGGGCGAGCCGGCCGTCCTCGTCCAGCCCGGCGAGGTCGATGCCGTCCAGCGCGATGCTGCCTCCGGTCGGTGTGTCCAGGCCGCCGACCAGGTTGAGCAGGGTGGTCTTGCCGGAGCCCGACCGGCCCTTGAGCGCGGTGAGTTCGCCGCGGCCGACGGTGAACGAGACGCCCCGCAGGGCGTGCACGGCCCGCTCGCCGCTGCCGAAGCTCCGGCGGAGGTCGGTCACGGCCACCATCGGCTGGGTGGCGGTGTCGGCGGTGGCGGCCTGGTGGTGCGTCATGCGGCGTCCCCCTGTGGGAGTGGCGGCCCGGTCGCGTCCGGGTCCCGTCCGGTTCTACGGATATGACTGTTCCGGCGTTCACGTTCCGGGCGGCACATCCGGGAAGCCGGTGTTCCGGGCCGAAGGAGCGCGCCGAGGCCGAATTTGTGAAGTGTGCATGGCATTCAACCGGGGGCATCCCCGGCCGGGATGTTACCAATGAACGGAATTTGCTCACCTCAAACTTGATTCGCGCAAGTCCCTTCCGTTCCTGGATCGAATCTGACAGCATCGTCCGCTATCCGGCGACCCATTGCCGGTGGTCAATGCGCCGGTGTGCTCGCGAAGTGTCCATCTGTGGCCGATTTGTACTCGGACCGGATCGATGGGCGGAGCCCGGAGGTGCAACCGGGGATGTGAATCCGGGGGAGGAACTTGATGCTCGGCTTCGTCGTGCGCCGACTGCGCGGGCGACTGCCGTTGGCTGCCGCCGTCCTGCTGGCGGTGCTGATCACCACGTCCGTGCTGACCGCCTTGGTGGCCTTCAACAGCAGTGTCGGTGAGGCAGGCCTGCGGCAGGCGCTCCAGGGGCCCGGTCACGCCCGGACGACGGTGGCGGTCACCGGTGAGCACGGCCTGGACCAGCGGGCGAAGGACGAGGCGGCGCTCGCCGCCTACCGGCAGAAGCTCTTCGGTGACCTGCCCGTGCACACCGACAGCGTGACGCGCAGCCGCTCCTACAGCCTGCCGGCGAACGGCACCCCGGCGAACGGCACCCCGGCGAACAGCACGGTGGCGAGCGGCGCCGCACCGAGCGGCACCGCCTCCGGCGCCCCCGGCGCCCAGCTCGACCTCACGGTCCTCGCCGACCTCGACCGCGGTCGGGTCCAACTGCTGGCCGGCACCTGGCCGGGCGCCGCGACCGGCCCGGTCCGGTCCACCGCGCCGGAGGTCGCCGTCCCACTGAGCCTGCTGCACCGGTTCGGCCTGGCCGAGCAGGCCCTGCCCGCCGAGGTCCGGCTCGTCGACCGGGCCGACAGCACGCCGCTGACCGTCCGGGTCACCGGCGTCTACCGGGCCACCGACCCGACCGCCCCGTACTGGCGGATCGACCCGGTCGGCGGCCACGAGATCGAGGTCGGCGGCTTCACCACCTACGGCCCGATGATGGTCGACCAGAGCGCCTTCACCACGGCCGGCCTGGTCCAGAGCGGCCGCAGCTGGTCGCTGGACGCCGACTTCTCCGGCATCGACCGGGCCGCCGCGCAGGCCCTCGGGGACCGCGCCCAGAGCCTCGGCGGGGAGCTGCGGACCGCCGCCTCCCTCGGCGCGAAGACCGAACTTCCCGACATCATGCACGAGTTGTCCGACAGCATGGTGGTCGCCCGGTCCACCCTGCTGATCGGCGCCCTCCAACTGGCGGTGCTCGCCGCGGCGGCCCTGCTGCTGGTCGTCCACCTGATCTCCGCGCGGCAGGAGTCCGAGAACGAGGTGCTCGCCGCGCGCGGCGCCTCGGCCCTCCGGCTCGGCTCCTTCACCGCCCTGGAGTCGCTGCTGCTGGCCCTGCCCGCGGCCGCGTTCGCGCCGCTGCTCACCCCGGCCCTGGTCCGCGCGCTGGGCGGCCTCGGCAGCTCCCACCAGGTCGCCCTGGACACCGGCATCAGCTGGTCGCTCTGGCCGGTGGCCGCGGCCTGCGCGTTCGCCTGCATCCTGCTGGCCACCGTGCCCAGCGTGGTGCGTGGCGTCGGTGCCGCCCTGCGCCGCCGGGCCGGCCGCCGGCAGGCCCTGGTCTCCGGCGTCGCCCGCAACGGCGGCGACCTCGCCGTGCTGGCCCTGGCCGTGCTCGCCTACCAGCAGCTCGACCAGTACGGTGGCGGGCTGTCCGCCGACTCCAGCGGCCGGCTCGACGTGGACCTGCTGCTGGTCGCCACCCCGACGCTCGCCCTTTGCGCCGGCACCCTCGTGGTGCTGCGGCTGCTCCCGTTCGTCGCCCGGTTCGGCGCCCGCGCGGCGGCCCGGGGCAAGGGCCTCGGCCCCGCCATGGTCGGCTGGCAGCTGGCCCGCCGGCCCGGCCGCGCCACCGGTCCCGTCCTGCTGCTCGTGATGGCCGTGGCCACCGGCGTGCTGGCGCTCGGTCAGCACGCCACCTGGACGGCCTCCCAGCGTGACCAGGCCGTCTTCGCCACGTCGGGCGGACTGCGCATCTCCGGCTCGCACAACGCCCAGATGGGCCAGGGCGGCCGCTACGGCAGCCTGCCCGGCGGCGACCGGCTGGTCCCGGTGGTGCGCGACGAGCAGCCGATGCAGGGCGGCGCCGGCGAGCTGCTGGCCGTGGACTCCGCGGCCTTCGCCTCACGCGTCCCGCTCCGCTCCGACCTGCTCGACGGCCACAGCGGCGCGGAGGTCTTCGGCACGCTCGCCACTCCCGCCCCCGCCTCCGCCATCCCGCTGCCCGGCCACCCGCTGCGGATCGACGCCGACATCGCGGTGAACCAGCAGGACCTGGGGTCCTCCTGGTCCGGCAGCCCGGTCCACCCAGAGGTCCGGCTGCTGCTGCGCGACCGTTTCGGCCTGGTCCACAAGGTCCCGTTCGGCGAGCTCCCGCTGAACGGCCGGGTCCGTGCCTCGATCCCGCTCGGCGCGCTGGTCGACGCCCCGGTGGGCTCGGTCGCCGCCCCGCTGACCGTGGTCGGCGCGACCGTCGGCTTCGGCGACCGCAGCACGGGCGAGGTCACCGTACGGAACCTGGCCGTCTCGGAGACGGCCGACGGCCCGTCGACCGCCGTCCCGGTGCCGGCCGGTACCGGGTGGACCCTCAAGCCCCCGGCGCCCCGCCCCGGTGTCAACAGCTCCCCGAAGGCCGAGCTCGCCTCCGAAGCGGCCACCGCAGACAGCCTGTTCACGGTGCGCTACCAGTCCGGCCGCGGCATCGGCGACTCCGTGCGCGCCGTGCTGAGCCCGGCCGGCGCCGCCCTGCCCACCGCCCTCAACGGCGTCGCCACCCGCGACTACCTGAAGGCCCTCGGGGCCTCGGTCGGCGACACCCTCCAGGTCCCGTTCAGCGGGGTCGTCGTCCCGGTCAAGGTGACCGGCGCCGTCGAGGCCGTGCCGGTGGCCGGCCGTCGGGCGCTGGTGCTGGACCTCGACTCGGTCGCCCGGATGCTGTCCGCCCAGGACCGCAACCTGCCGACCCGCACCGAGTGGTGGCTGCCCGCCGCCGGGCCGGGCGACCGCGCCCCGGCCGAGGCCGCCGCCGCCCTGCGCGGCGCCCCCGGCAGTCAGGACCTCGCGCTCTACGACGAGGTCTCCGAGGGCCTCCTCGGCGACCCGGTCGGCGCCGCGCCGCAGAGCGCGCTGATGGCCATCGCGATCGCCACCGCCGTGCTCGCCGCGATCGGCTTCGCCGCCGCCGTGGCCGGCTCCGCCCACGAGCGCTCCCGCGACTCCGCGCTGCTGCTCGCCCTGGGTGCCCCGCGCAAGCAGGTCGCCCGCACCGCCGCCATCGAGAACGCGGTGCTGGTCGGCCTCGGCGGCATCGTCGGACTCGCCCTGGGCGCCCTGCTCGTCCGGCTGATCGTGCCCTTCGTGGTGCTGACCCCGGCCGCCCGCCGCCCGGTGCCCGAGGCCGTGGTCGAGCTGCCGTACGGTCAGGCGCTGCTGTTCGCGGCCGCGATCGCCGTCGTCCCGCTGCTGTCGGCCTTCCTGATCGGGCGCCGGCGTCGAGACGTGGCCGCCCGGCTGCGCCACGTGGAGGAGATGTGACCACCAAGGCCGGCACCACCGCGCCCACCCCCGCGCCGGCGCCCGCACCCGCGCGCGCTCCCCGGCCCGCGCCCTGGGTCCGCACCCGGCTGCGCGCGATGCCGCTGGCCGCGCTGCTCACCGCGGCCCTCGCCTTCGTCACCGTCTTCCTGGCGGCCGCGTTCCCGCGCCTCGCGGACCGGGGCGCGGACACCGCGCTCCAGCAGTTCACGCGCAGCCTGGGCGCCAACGTGACCAATCTGGAGGTCACCTCGGGGACGGCCCCCGGCGACACCGCCACCGAGCTGGAGACCCTGCAGCAGAAGCTCGACGCCCAGATCGGACGGCGGTTGCCGCTGAGCCCGGTCGGCCGGGTCTTCGGCACCCGGGTGAAGAACGAGCGCTCGATCTTCAACCCCGGGTACACCCGCTTCTCCCCGAACGCCAACCCGGTGCTCGGCCTGTTCTACCTACACGGCCTCGCCGACCGGGTGACCCTGACCGCGGGCACCTGGCCGGGCCCTGCCCCGGCCGACGGCCCGCTGCCGATCGTGCTGAGCCAGCAGGCCGCCGAGGCCATCGGCATCAAGATCGGCGACGTCATCGAGAGCGGCACCGACGGGCCCGTCCCGCTGCGCAGCACCGTGACCGGCCTCTACCGGGTCAACGACCCCCAGGACCCGTTCTGGGAGGGGCTCGGCTGCCCGGCCAGGGCCTGCCTGGGCCTCAAGGGCGACGAAGCGTGGTACTGGACCAGCGGCTTCGTCGACGGCGGCAGCCTGACCGCGCTGAGCCGCTGGGGTTCGGTCGGCCAGAACTTCTGGCGGCTGCCCGTCGACGCCGGCTCGCTGCGCGCCGACCAGCTCGACCGGACCCGTCAGGCCATCGGCTCGTACACGGCCGGCCCCGGCATGACCAGCCTGATCGACACCACCCTCCGGGCCGACCTGCACGCCACCTCGCTGATGCCGGACGTCCTGTCCCGGGCCACCGACCGCTACCAGGCCGCGGCCCCGCTGGGCGCCATCGGCCCGGCCGGCGTCGCCGGCGTCGCGGTCGTGGTGCTCTGTCTGGCCGCGGCGCTCAGCACCGACCGGCGCACCGCCGAGATCCGGCTGCTCCAGGCCCGCGGCGGCTCGCGCAGCGGAGTGCTGCTGCGGCTGCTCGGCGAGGGCACGGTGACGGTCCTGCCCGCCGCCGTGCTCGGGACGGCCCTCGCGCTGGTGCTGCTGCCGACCCCGCGGTGGGTCGAACCGGTGCTCGTGGCGCTCGCCGTGACCCTGCTCGCGATCCTGGCCTTCCCGGCCCGGGCCGCGCTGCTCTGGCGCCGCCCGCGGGCCGCCGACGGTCGGCGCCGGATGGTCGGCGAGCTCGCCGTGCTCGCCGTCACCGCCGCGGCCGTGGCCGAGGTCCGCCGGCGCGGTGTCGGTCACCCGGGCGGCGGGGTGGACCCGCTGCTGGTGGCCGCCCCGCTGCTGCTCGCCGTCTCCGGCGGCCTGCTGCTGGCCCGGATCGAGCCGGTCGTGGTCGGCTGGCTGGCCGCACTCGCCGCCCGCGGCCGCGGACTGGTCGGATTCCTCGGCCTGGTCCGGGCCGCCCGCGACGACTCGGGCCGGCGCCGGCCCTCCGTACTGCCCCTGCTCGCCCTGCTGATCGCCGTCACCGCCACCGGGTTCGGCGCCACCGTGCTCGACACGGTGGACCACTCCCGGACGCGTGCCGGGCGGATCGCCACCGGCGGCGACGTGTCCGTCGGCGTCCCGGTCTACGCCAACCTGCCGGAGGCCTTCACCAAGGAGGCCGGCGAACTGCCCGGCGTCCGGGCCGCCACCGGCGCCTGGATCGAGGAGCGGGCCACCTTCATCGGCGGCGACCGGGACACCACCGACGCCATCCTGGTGGTGGTCGAGCCCGGCGCCTACGCGGAGATCTCCCGCACCGTCGGGGTCGGCGGGTACGACCCGGCCAAGCTGGCCGCCGCCCCGGGCGGCAAGGACGCCCCGGTACCCGCGCTGTTCAGCCAGGACCTGGCCAAACGCCTGACGGGGGGCGCGCCCCAGGTGCGCACGCCCAGCGGCAGCCAGATGACCACCACCGTCGCCGGGATCGTCACCGCCACCCCCGCCCTGCCGGACCCCGGCAAACCCTTCGTCGTGGTGCCGGCCGGCCCCGCCACCGAGCACCTGCCGGAGCTCAGGCGGGCGACCAGGGTGAACAAGTGGTTCGCCGTCGGCGACGTCGACCCGGACCGGGTGCGCGCCCTGCTGCGGGAGCGCGGCATCGGCAGCAGCACCCAGGTGTCGGGCATCGCCAAGCTGGTCAACGACGAGGCCACGGCGGCGGGAAGGACCAGCTCCGGCCTGCCCCCCGGCTACGTGGTGCACAGCAGCCGGGAGAAGACCGCCGAGCTGGCCGACGACCCGGTGCAGCTCGCCGCCGGACGGCTGTTCTGGTACGCGGGCCTCGCCGCCGCCGGGTTCGCCCTGCTGGCCGTGCTGCTGACGCTGCTGCGGGCCGCGCCGGACCGTACGGCGGTGCTCGCCCGGCTGCGCACCATGGGTCTGCGACCCCGGCAGGGCCTGGCGCTGATCATCGCCGAGGCGCTGCCGCAGACCCTGGCGGCGGCCGTCGGCGGCGGCCTGACCGCCGTCGCGGCGGTCGCCCTGCTCGGGGGCGCGTTCGACCTCTCGGCGCTGGTCGGCGCCCCGGTCGGCGAGACCCTGGCCCCGGCGCTGCTGCCGGTGCTGCTGCCCACCGCCGGCCTGACCCTGGTGGTCTGCCTCGGGGTGGTGCTGGAGACGCTGGTCGCCGGCCGGCGCCAGATCGCCTCCGAACTGCGGGCGGGGGAGCGGCAGTGAGGCCGGGAACGGCGGCGCGATCGGGAGCGGCGGTGAGGCCGCGAGCGGCGGTGAGGTCGGGAGCGGCGGTGAGGTCGGGAGCGGCGGTGAGGTCGGGAGCGGCGGTGGCCGGCGGCGCGGCGGGAAGGCCGCGACCGGTGGCCGGGAGCGGTGCACGGGCCGTGACGGCGGCGCCGACCGTCCGGGCAGTGGAGAACGGTGCGATGAAGCGGACAGTCGAGACAGGAGACGAGCGGTGATGAGCACTCCCCAGGAGCGGACGGTCGCCGAGACCCCCAGCCTCCAGGAGCTCCAGCAGCGGGCCCTGGCCGCCGCCGCGCCCAAGGCGCACGGCGAGGGCGCGGCCATCGTCTGCGACCGGCTGGTGCGGATCTTCAGCGCGGAGGGGGTCGAGGTCCAGGCGCTCCAAGGCCTGGAACTGACCATCCGGCAGGGCGACCTGGTCGCCCTGGTCGGCGCTTCGGGCAGCGGCAAGTCCACCCTGCTGACCATCCTCGCCGGCTTGGACGTGCCGACCGCCGGCACCGCCACGGTGGCCGGCTGCGACCTGCTGGAGATGTCCGTCAAGGAGCGGCTGCGCTACCGGCGCGAGGTGGTCGGCTTCATCTGGCAGCAGACCGCCCGCAACCTGCTGCCCTTCCTCACCGCCGCCGAGAACATCGCCCTGCCGATGCAGCTGCGCGGCCGCCGCTCGGGCGCCGGCGGGGCCAGGCAGCAGGCGGCCCGGGTCGCGGAGCTGCTGGAGGCGCTGGAGATCGGGGACCTCGCCCACCGCAGGCCCAACGAACTCTCCGGCGGCCAGCAGCAGCGGGTCGCGATCGCGGTGGCCATGGCCAACAACCCGCCGGTGCTGCTCGCCGACGAGCCCACCGGCGAGCTGGACTCGGAGACCGCGGGGGTGATCTTCGAGTCCTTCCGCACCGTCAACCGGGAACTCGGCGCCACCGTCGTGATCGTCACCCACGACCCGATGGTCGCGGGCGAGGTCCGCCGCACGGTCGCGATCCGGGACGGACGGACCGCCAGCGAGGTGCTGCGCCGGACGGTCACGGACGAGCACGGCGAGGAGTCGGTGAACGAGCGCGAGTACGTGATGCTGGACCGCGGCGGCCGGGTGCAGCTGCCGGTCAAGTTCCTGGAGTCGCTCGGCATGGAGCACCGGGTGGCCGTGGACCTCGCGGCCGACCACATCGAGGTCCGGCCGGACGATCTCGCCGGGCACTGAGCCGTACGGCCCAGTGCCCGGGGACGGGTGTCCGGGAGGCGGAGGCCGCCGCCTCCCCGGGGGGTCAGCCGTCGCCGCCCATCCGTTGGAAGAGGCCGCTGCCCTCGGCGTCCGCACGGAGGTCGGGCGGTGCCTCCTGCGCGGCGCGCTCGCCGCGGGAGGTGGCGGTGCAGAGCGCGAAGACGATCAGGGCACTGGCCGCCACGGCGAGGATGCCCAGTGCGGTCAGGACGCGGAGCCAGGTCAAGGAGTGCCTCCCGGGGGATGGTGCGGCCCACACCGACGTGCGCGACGCCGCCGGGGAGGTATCGGCAGGTCGGGGCGCACGGTCGAGTGCCCACGGACGGTTCTTCCCGCCGGGTGGCGCACGAGAGGCCGCACACGTGGGCGCTCGACGCACTCGTAGGGCGCGTCACGCCATGTCGCGCGCCCCAGTGGTGGCGGCCGCCCGTCCCGTCCCGCCGTCCACCCGGGCCCGCAGGGCGTCGAGGTCCGGTTTCCCGAGGCCGTTCAGCGGGATCGCGGGCAGCAGCAGGAGCGTGTCCGGGGCGCTCCGGCCGAAGCCGTGCGCCTGCCCCCACCGGCGCAGCTGCTCGGCCGTCAGCCGCGAGCCGGGCGCCAGCGCGACGGCGGCGTGCACCCGCTCCAGGCGGTCCGGGTCGGTGGTCGTGAACATCACCGCCTCCCGGACCTCGGGGTGGGTGCGCAGCGGCTCCTCGATCTCGCGGGGGAAGACGTGGCGCCCCTCGACGATCGCCATCGGGTCGCGCCGCCCGGCCACCGTCAGATAGCCGGCCGCGTCCAGGCTGCCCAGGTCGCCGGTGTGCAGCCAGCCGTCCCTGAGCACCCGCTCGGTCAGCTCCGGGTCGCGCCAGTAGCCGGCCATCGCGGTCGGCGTCCGCACGCAGATCTCCCCGGTGCGGTCCGGCGGCAGCTCGACGCCGTCCTCGTCCAGGATGCGCAGCCCGGTGTCCGGGTACGGGCGGCCGGCGGTGGTCAGCAGACGCGGTGCCAGGTGCTCGTCCGGGCTCAGCCGGGTGACCGGCCCGCACTCCGTCAGGCTGTAGGTCTGGTGCAGCACCCGGCCCAGCCGCCGGGTCCCCTCGGCCAGGCGCCGTGGCGCGGGCGCGCAGCCGGTGTAGCCGACCCGGCGCAGGCTACCCGTGTCCGTCGTGGGCAGCAGCGGATCGTCCAGCAGCCGGTACAGCAGGTGCGGGGGCAGGAACAACCGGGACACCCGGTGCCGCTCCACCGCGGCCAGTACGGCCCCGGCGTCGAACCCGTCCTGCATCACCACGGTGCCGCCCGAGGCCAGGGCCAGGTCCGCGGTGGTGCCGCCGCCGTGGCAGAGCGGGGTGCACAGCAGGAACACCGAGCCGGCCAGCAGCCGCGGGCGCGGCGGGCGCGCGAAGCGGCGCAGCACCCCCTTCGGGCGCCCGGTGGTGCCGCCGGTGAACTTCACCGCCATCACGTCCTCGGGTCGGTAGCGGGGTTCCAGCGGGGCGGGGGAGCAGGCCGCGGCGAGGTCCAGCAGGTCCGTGCCGAGCCCGAGCGGCGAGGGCCCCAGGGCGAGTAGGACGGCCGAGGGCACGGCCCGCGCGATCCCGTCGGCCGCCGCCGCGCACCGGACCGGGTCGAAGACCAGTGCGGAGGTTCCGACGAACTGCGCCTGCGCCACCTGCTCCGCGACCGGCCACTCCGGGAACGGCAGCGCGACCCGGCAGCCCAGCAGGTTCGCGGCCAGTCGCACCAGCAGCGCCTCCGGCCGGTTCCCGGCCAGCACCGTCACGCCGTCCCCGCGCCCGAGCCCGGCCCGCTCCAGGGCCCGGGCGACGCGGTGCACCAGGTCCAGGCAGCGCTGCGCGCTCCACGCCTCGTCCCCGTAGCGGATCGCCACCCGGGCGGGATCGCCCGCGAGCCCGTCCAGCACCAGCGCGGTGTACGTCGGAGCCGCCTCGGCCATGGCCCCTCCTCCTGTATGACGGGGCGTCAGCCTAGTGGATGGCCGGTCCCACGGATGCACTGCGGCGACCGGGGCCCCACCGGCACCGACAGGCGCGCGTGGGCGGGGGTGAGCGGTGTCGGCGGCTGTTGTTAGGGTTCCCGGTCGGACGTGAACGGGGGCTCGGGCTGGTGGGCGGCGAGGTGGAAGCGGATGCGGTCGTGGCGCCGCGCGGCGTGGTCGATCTGCGGGGCGAGGACGGGGCGGGGTTCGTCACCGTCTACCCGGCCGACGCCGTCGTGGTGGTGTCCGGGCTGCCCGGGGCCGGGAAGAGCACGCTGCTGCGGCGCTGGTCCGGGGTGGCCGTCCGGGCCGTGGACCCACGGACGGTGCACGAGGCCTGCGAGGCCGTGATGCCGGCCGCCCTGCCGTACGCGGTGTACCGGCCCTGGGCCCGGCTGGAGCACTTCCGGCTGCTGCGCTCCTCGGTGCGCGGCGGTGGTCCGCTGCTGGTGCACGACTGCGGCAGCCGTGCCTGGATGCGGCGCTGGCTCGCCCGGGAGGCGAGCCGACGGGGCCGCGAACTGCACCTGGTGCTGCTGGACGTCGGTGCCGCCACCGCGCTGGACGGCCAGCGGGCCCGCGGCCGGCACGCCTCCACCCGGGTCTTCGCCCGCCACCGTCGGGGCCTGGAGCGGCTGCTGGCCGACTTCACCCGGCACGTGCGCTCCGGCGGCCCGATCCCGACGCCCGAGGCCTCGTCCGTGCTGCTGCTGGACGCCGTCTCCCGCTCCCGCGCCGAGGCGGTGCGCTTCGGGCCCGCCGGCTGACCACCGGCCACGGGCGGGGCCGCCACGGGCGAGAACCGGCCTACCCGGGGTCCATGATCGCCGGTTGGCCCCGCGGCGGTGCCCGGCACTGCCAGACTGGGGCCGGCAGTGTTCGACACCGAGAGAGGCCACACCCCGCATGTCCAGCGCCGTCGTCGAGAATCCGTGGTTCCGCAGGTTCAACCCGTCCGACTCCGCGCCCGCCCGGATCGTGATCTTCCCGCACGCGGGCGGCTCGGCCAGCTACTACCTGGAGTACGCCAACGCGCTGGCGCCGCACGCCGACGTGCTCGCGGTCCAGTACCCGGGCCGGCAGAACCGCATCTCCGAGCCGACGATCCGCTCGGTGGCCGGTCTCGCCGAGGAACTCGCCCGGGAGCTGCGGGAGTGGGCGGACCGGCCGCTCGCCTTCTTCGGGCACAGCATGGGTGCGGCCGTGGCCTTCGAGACCGCCCGCTGCTTCGAGCGTGACGGTGTGAAGGGCCCCGACCGGCTGTTCGTCTCGGCCTGCCGCGCGCCCCTGCTGGCCCGGACGAGCAGGATCCACCAGCTCCCGGACGACGAACTGCTCGCCGAGATCTCCGCGCTCGGCGGCACGGACGAGCGGGTCCTCGCCGTCCCCGCCCTGCGGGAGTTGATCCTGCCGAGCCTGCGGGCCGACTACACGGCGATCGAGACCTACCACAGCTCCCCGGATGCGACCGTGTCGCTGCCGATCACCGCCCTGGCCGGGGAGTCCGACCCGAACGCCGATGTCCACCAGGTCGGCGAGTGGGAGCGGCACACCACCGGCGCCTTCGACCTGCGGGTCTTCCCCGGCGGGCACTTCTACCTGGCCGACCGGACCGCGGACGTGGTGGAGGTGCTCACCGCGCACCTGCGCGGCTGAGCCGGTCCGCTCGGGCACACCCGGGGCGCTCGGGCGACGGCGACGGCGGCGGGGGCCGGCAGCGGCCGGCGGTGCGGATCGGACACCGTGCCGACTCCCGTACCGGCTCCCGCGCCGGACACCGCGCCGGACACCGCTCCGACTTTCGAACCGGTGTGCCCGTACCGGTGACCGGAGCGTGCCCGCTCGACTACTGTGCCTGCTTGACGGGCCATCAGTGGATCACCGGGAGGAAACCGTGCGCCGGATCGCCGTTGTCGGAGCGGGCCAGGCAGGCCTCCAGCTCGCGCTCGGGCTGGTGGCGGACGGGTACCGGGTGACGCTGGTCGCCGAGCGCACCCCGGAGCAGCTGCGCGGCGGCCGGGTGCTGTCCACCCAGGCGATGTTCGGCCCGGCGCTGCGGATCGAGGCGGCGGCCGGGCTGGACCTCTGGGCCGAGCAGGCGCCGGCCGTCTCCTCGGTGCAGGCGGTGCTGGCGGCGCCCCCCGGCGTGCGGGCGCTGGAGTACACCATGACGCTGGACGAACCCGCCCAGTCGGTGGACCAGCGGCTCAAGCTGGCCGCCTGGCTGGAACTGCTGGCCGAGCGCGGCGGCGAGGTCGAGTACCGCACGCTGGACCGCGCCGGACTGCAGGAACTGGCCCTACGGCACGAGTTGACCGTGGTCGCGGCCGGGCGCGGCGCCCTGTCCGGGATCTTCGAGCGCGACGCCGTCCGCTCGCCCTTCGACCGGCCGCAGCGGGCACTGTCCTGCCTGTACGCCCACGGCGTCGGCTCGCCGGACCCGGCCGCCGGCCCGAGGGCCCGGATGAACGCCCTGCCCGGCCTCGGCGAGCTGTACCTGCAGCCGGCGCTCACCCTCTCCGGCCCCTGCGACATCCTGCTCTGGGAGGCGCTGCCCGGCAGCCCGCTGGACGCGTTCGGCGACGCCCCGCCGCCGGACGTCCAACTGGCCCGGATCCGCGAGCTGTTGGGCGAGTACCTGCCCTGGGAGGCGGAACTCTGGACGGAAGCCGAGCCGACCGACGCGGGGGCCGGACTGTTCGGCGCGGTCACTCCGGTGGTCCGCCGCCCGGTCGCCGAACTCGGCTCGGGCGTGGACGCCGTCCACGTGCTGGGCCTCGGCGACGCGGTGGTGGTGACCGACCCCATCACCGGACAGGGCGCCAACAACGCCGCCCGCGCGGCCGAGGCCTACCGCCAGGCCGTCGTCGAGCACGGCGACGCCCCGTACACGGCCGACTGGATGTGCCGCACCGCCGAACGGTTCTGGCAGCAACAAGCCCGCCACAGCGTGGAGTTCACAGCGGCGATGCTGACCGTTCCGGCCCACCTCCAGGACGTGTTCGCGGCCGCCGCCGAACACCCTGAAGTCGGCCGCCGGCTCGCCAACACCTACGCCGAACCCAGCGACCACGCCGCCTGGCTGGCCACCCCCGACCTGACGGCCGCCTACCTCGCCACGCTCGGCTAGCACTGCGGATTCCCCAGGACTGCGTCTGCGGGCTCCCACCGGCTGCGGCCGAGAGCCCCGTCCTGGCCTGGAGCCGTGATGACCATCCCAGGCGACATCCTGCTGTGGCTCGCTGACAGCGGATACGCCAGCGCCGCCTCCTTCGAGGAGCTCACCCACCTGCCGCTGCTGGTCTCGGTCACCAGCGAGGCTGGCCAGGCAGGACCCCGCGAAACGCCAGACCGCCCCCGGCCGGCCAGCAAGCCATGGCCGACCTCCTGGCAACCCCGACCGGCCGGGCCCAATACCGCCAGCGCAGCGCTCTCGTCGAACCGGGCTTCGCGCAGCTCTTCCAGCGGTTCGGCCGACACCTCGACTACCGCGGCCGCCGAGCCGTCGACACCGAGATCAAGCTCCTCGGCACCGTCCACAACCTCAGCAAACTCATCTCCAGCACCACACGATCCCGCTCTTGACTCCCGGCCGGGGAAAGCCGTGCGACAGCCTCGCCGCGGTCGCGCGGATGTTGCGAAACCTCCGTCGGACCCGGGCGGGGGTGAGCCTGCGGGGTCGGACGGGGCAGCGGCCGTTCTCTCGTGCTTCGTGACTCGACATCTCGAAGCGTGGAGAACGGCCGCCTCCGCTGTCTCGGGAAGAACCGCCGATCAGCAGGTCGGGTGACCTGCGAGGTTAAACGCCAAGCTGAGAGCCGGCCTGGCGCTGACGGACGGCCGGTGCTGACGGCGGGGTGTGCGGGTGGGGCGGCCGAGGACCGGGTGGGTCGGCGACGCTCGGTGGTCGGAAGGTCTCGATCTGCCAACGAGTGGGGATTCGGTGGACGGTGCGTGTGCGGTTCCTGCTTGAATCGCACGACTCATCCAAACGGAACGGAGCGTTCTCCACCCATGCCTTCACGGATACCCGGTCGCCGCCGGGCCGGCCTGGCCGGATTCGCCGGACTCGTCCTCACCGTCGGCCTGGCGCTGACCGGTTGCGACCCGTCGGCGGCCGACAGCGCCGCCACGGCCTCGGCCACGCCGACCGCGGCAACTACCACGGCCGCGGCCGCGGTGACCACTCCGCCGGCGGCTCCTGCGGCGCCGGCCCCGGTCAGCACCCCGCCGGCCGAGCCGGCGCCCGCCGCCCCGGTGGCCACGCCCCCGCCCGCGGCGCCTTCGGCCCAGCCCGGTGCCCACTCGCAGGCGCCCGCCACCAAGGCGCCGCAGCCGAAGGTGACCACCGCCCAGCCGCCGACCGACCCCGAGCCCCCCGCGGCGGCCGGGGCCGGCGCCGGGTGCGAGATCCGCTCGAACGCGGGCAACTGCTATGAGGCCGGGCAGTTCTGCCGCAACGCGGACCTGGGCAAGAGCACCCACGAGGCCGGCGGCCGGGTGATCTACTGCCGGATGGTCAGCGGGAAGCCGCACTGGCAGGCCTGAGGCCCCTCGGCCCGGGGCGGTCCGCGCTCAGATGTCGATGACGCCCAGGGTGTCCCAGAACAGGTGCTCGTAACCCTGGAGCAGCAGCCCGTACTCGCGTGCGGTGTCCATGGTCGGCTCGTCCAGCCGGCCCGGGCCCAGCGCGTCGGCGGCCTGCTGCTCCAGTTCGGGAGCGGGCCGGGCGAAGAAGTCGAAGAACGCGCAGGCCCCGTCGGAGAACCCGTACTGGTGGCGCAGGGCCTGCGCGATGGCGGCGCAGTAGCCGCCCCAGGCGGCGAAGTTGGCGACCAGGGCGACGGCCGCGGCGTCGGGCTCGCCGTTCAGGGCGAGCCAGGCGAGGTAGTGGGGGTAGGCCTGGCAACCGGGCAGCGGCGGGTGGGACTCCAGCGCGCGGCGGTCGAGGCCGACGGCGGCGCCGAGGTCGGGCAGGGTTCGTAGTGCGGCGCTCTCGCCCTCGGCCATGGTGGCGAACCAGGCGCTGACCGGCCGGTCCGCGCAGCGACCGGCGAGCAGCAGCAGGCTGCGGCGGTCGGAGCGGATGATCCGGTGCTGCTGGGCGGCGAGTTCGGCCAGGGCCGAGCGCGGCGCGGTGCCGTCGGCGAGTGCTGTGACCAGAGCGGGGGCGGTGTCGCCGGGCGCCAGTTCGGCGCGCAGGGTGTGGATCTGGTCGAGGATCGGGTGGTTCACCGGTGCCTCCGGGGTGCGGTTCGGTCCGGTGCCATTCCTACCGTCCGGCGGTGCCCGTGCGGCGGCGACAGGCCGGGCCCGGGGCGGGGACGCGCCCTCGGCCGGGCGGTGCGCCCGGCCGGGAGCCGGTCGAGTGGGCGGCCGTGAGTCGGTGGCGGCGGGTGGGTGGGGGCGGGTGCTCCGTCCGTCAGGAGTCCGCGCAGGCCTTGCCGATGTCGCCGGCGGCGTCGGTGATCGGCTTGAAGTCGGGCTGCTTGCCCTTGGAGACCCGGTCGATGGCGTCGTTGACGGCCTTGGAGAGCCGGTCGGCGGCCGCGTCGGCCTTGCCCCCGTTGTCCTGGCGGATCTTCTTCGCATCGTCGGCGACCTTCTTCAGGGCCTCGACGGTGTGGGTGCGGCGGCTGTCGTCGGTGATCTGCCCGACGTTGACCGCCGAATCCGCGAGGTCCTGGACGTCGCCGGTGAGGCTGATCGCCCGCTTTCCGCAGTCCAGGGCCTGGTCGGCGTCGCACGCTGTGAACAGCGGGGCCGCGAGGAGCAGCGCGAGCGCGGTGGCGGCCAGGCGGTACGGCTTCCTTGTCATGTCTGTATCCCTCCCACCGGGTCAACGCCGGTATGCCGTGTGGCGGTTCCGGGTGGCTGTGTGAACTGTTGGGAAAGTCCTTGCTCTCGGGGGAGGAGGTGCCCCGTCGGTTGGTCCGGGCAGGGTCAGGGCAGGGAGGGCAGAGCGGGGGCAGGGCGGGCGGGGCCGGGTGCCGGGTGTTCACCCCGGGGAGACGTCCGCGGGGTGAACACCCGGGCCGGTCCTACCGGTCGGCGGAGTCGGACAGGTCGCGCACCAGGCCGGCGATGGTCGGGACGGCCACCGCGTGCGCGTCGGCCGCCCGCAGCACGGCGCCGCCGATGGCGTCCAGCTCGGTCGGTCGGCCGGCCTCCACGTCGCGCTGCATCGAGGACTTCATCGCCTCGGGAAGGCGGTCGAAGGAGGCGAGCAGGGTCTGGGCGTCCGCCGGCGCGCCGACCGCCCGGGTGACGGCGGCGATCTCGTCCAGCACGGCGAGGAGTTCGGCCCGGTGCTCGGTGCGCACGGTGCCGATCCCGCTCGCGTGACGGGTGGTGAGCAGGGCGAACGGGGCGAGGAAGGAGAGCTTGCTCCACAGCATCGCCGTCTCGTCCTCGCGCAGCACGACGTCCAGCCCGCTGTGCCGCAGCTGCTCGGCGAACTCGGCCACGGGGGAGTCGGGTTCGGTGGTCGCGCCGAGTTCGATGGTGGCGAACGGGCTGGTGTGTTCGATCCGCCCGGGTGCCGTCCGGGTGGCCTCGACCCGGATGGTGCCGGCCACCACCCGTCCGGCCGGGTAGCGCTCGCGCAGCAGCGCCATGTGGTCCAGGCCGTTGAGCAGCGGCACCACGATCCCGGTGCCGAGCACCTGCGGGGGCATCCGGTCGAGCGCGGCGGCCAGCGCCGTCTCCTTGACCGTCACGAAGGCCGCGTCGACCGGCTCGCGCAGCTCGGTCGCGGCCTCCACCCGGGCGGTGAACTCGCCGAACCGGCCGCTGCGGACGTGCAGTCCGTCCCGCTCGATGGCGGCTGCGGTCGCCTCGCCGGCCAGGCAGACGACCCGGTGGCCGTCGCGGGCGAGCAGCCCGCCGATCAGTCCGCCGACGCCGCCCGGTCCGAGGACGGCGACGGTCAAGGGTGTGGTGGTCATGGTGACTCCCGTGGATGGATGGATGGATGGGTGGGTGGGGGCGGGTGGATGGAGGGGGCCCTCGTTGCGCAGGTAGCGCTGGAAGTCGGCCCGTCGGTCCATCGCCCGGTCGACGCCGTCCGGCAGCGGCACCACGTCCAGGTGGTACTCGACCGGGGTCCGCTCGCCGTCGGGTTCGCAGCGCCAGAGCGTACGACCCCGGGTGCCGGGCGGCCCGATCACCGCGAAGGGCGGTATGCGCCCGTCGGGTTGGACCAGCAGCAGGCCGTCGCCCCGCTCCGGGTCGAGGCCGCCCATGAGCTCGTCCTCCTCCTCCAGGAAGAGGTACGCCAGCCGGACCGGCTCGCCCGGGACGGGGAACTGCCCGATGAACACCAGGGGTTCACCGGTGGTGGGGGAGAGCGGCCAGGTGGGCTCGGTCAACCAAGAAGGCTCGCCGCCGAGTTTGGGGACGGGTGCGGTGATCGGCCGCTCGGCCGGGCGCGGGGACAGCTGCCTGCGAGGGAGGAAGGCGGCGTCGTGCGGACCGGTGGCGGTACCGGTCGGGTGGGGGATCATCCGGCGGCCCCGGCGGGGGCATGGTGCCCGGTGGGTGCTCCGTGCTCTGCGGGTGCTTCGTGCCCGGTGGGTGCGCCCTCCTCGGCGGGGGCGGACAGGGAGGCGTAGTCGAAGGCGGACGGCTTCTCGCGGCGCGGCTTGCGACCCGGGGCGGGCGGTAGGCGCCGGGGGCCGGGCGCCCGGTGGAGGAAGAGCGCTCCATGGCGGAGGTTGCCGCCGCCGGGATCGGGCACCGGCAGGCCCTCGGCGCGCAGCGCCTCGACCAGCTCGTGCGCCGGCCGACCCAGCAGGTCGATCCCGTGGTAGCCGACCGGGCAGGCGGGGCGGTCGTCGCTCGGGTTCCGGCCGACCGTGACGGAGTGGAGGCGGTCGTGGTCGTCGGCGCCGATGGTGACGCTCACCCCGGGCAGCTCGAAGGCCAGCGCCCAGGAGCAGCCGCAGACGAAGGTGCTCCGCACCCCGTCGGGCAGCAGGCCGGCGTGCGGGGCCAGCAGCGCGCGCACCTCCGCCTCGGTGAGGCCGAAGCGGAGCTCGGGCAGCGGGGCGGGCAGGCCGACGCCGCGACCGGGCAGCAGGTCGATGGTCACCTGATCATGATCGCCCGTCAGGCGGACGGTCGAGGAGCCGGGGGGTGGAAGAGCCGGGGGGGAAGAGGCGGGCAGATCGCGTTCGACCACTGACGGCGTCCGGAAGTGACCGCAGGCGGGCTCTCGCCGGGTCAGATGACCTCGGCCTGACCCGGGGTGACGCAGTAGGAGTACTCGCCGACCTCCACGGTGTAGCCCTTCGGTGGTTCCAGGGATGTCGTCCACCAGATCCCGGTGATCTCCCCTACGGCCGTCGTCTCGCCCGGGGAGTCCGACTCGATGCGGATTCGGACGCGGGTTCCTTCGGGCAGGTCGCTGCGATAACGGGGCGGCATTCCGGGATGAAGCCCTCCCCGGGAGACAAGGAACTCTGGCCGTAGTCCCCAGGGCCTGCCGTCCTCGGTCTCCACCGAGTAGAACGGTCCGACGTAGCCGTCGCGCTCGTCCTGCTCGATGACACACCCGATGATCACACCGCGGCTGCCCACGATCTCCGGCCCGAGCCAGCCCAGCTCCTGCATGGGTGGATTCGGCGTCGTCAGTTCCACCAACTCGCCGTAGGCCAGAGTGGCTCGCTCGGGCCAGGGAGTCTCGTCCAACAGCCACCGTTGCTCGACCGTCATGGGCGCCTCTTGTTCGTGGCCTCGGTTGACCCACTGCAGTCTAACGGCGAAGCGGTTGGCCGAAGTGGCCTGGTCAGCCCTCCAGCCGCGTGCTCAGAAGACTTCGTTCACTGCCACATCGGATCTACTCGTCCAGGGTGCGGAAGGCGACGGCTGTGCGGCGAGGGGGAGCGCGCGGATGGCGGTGGACGAACGACTGGCGGCGGACGCGCCCCTTGTGGCGGTGGTCCGGGCGCGGGACGTCGACGCGGTGTGGGAGGCGCTCTGCGCCGGTGCGGACCCGGACGCCCGCACCACGGACGGGCTGCCCCTGCTGTGGGCGGCTGTGGACGGCTTCGACCACGAGGTCGCCGCCGTCCTGGTCAAGCACGGCGCCGACCCGGACCGTCCGCTGCCCGACGGGACGACCCCGTTGCTGCGCGCCGTGGACCTCGGCTCCCCGGCGCTGGTCGGGGCGGTCCTCGGCAAGGACCCGGCGCTGCGACTGCCCGCCGCGGCCCGCGCACGGCTGCTCGCACTGGCCAGGTCCTCTCCGAGGGGGTTTAGCACCACCTGCGGGGTTCGGTTTCCCGAACCCCGGATTCGGGTGCCAGCACAATCGATCTCCCGGCCCCGGACGCCCACGATGGAGGGCATGAACGGGATGACGACAGCCGCCGCCACGGTGGCGCACGACGGAGTGACGGGCTCCGCCCTGAGCGCGGCCGGGCTGCACCGGGAGTACGGGCGCGGCGTGGCGGCGGTACGGGCGCTGCGCGGGGTCTCGGTAGCCTTCGCACCGGGGACGTTCACGGCGGTGATGGGGCCGTCGGGATCCGGCAAGACCACCCTGCTGCACTGCCTGGCCGGCATGGACCGCCCCACCAGGGGCACCGTGCGGTGGGGCGACACCGAGGTGTCCGGGCTGCCCGAGCGGCGGCTGGCGGAGCTGCGCCGCACCCGGGTGGGGTTCGTGTTCCAGGCCTTCAACCTGATGTCCGCGATGACGGTCGCGCAGAACGTCGAACTGCCGGGGCGGCTGGCCGGGCGGCCGCCGGAGCGGGCCCGGGTGCGCGAGGCGCTGGCCCGGGTCGGGCTGGCCGGGCGCGAGCGGCAGCGGCCCGGGCAGCTGTCGGGCGGTCAGCAGCAGCGGGTGGCGATAGCCAGGGCGTTGGTCTCCCGGCCGGAGGTGCTGTTCGCCGACGAGCCGACCGGCGCGCTGGACCGTGCCACCGGGCAGGCCGTCCTGGCCCTGCTTCGCGCGGGCGTCGACGCCGACGGGCAGACGTGCGTGATGGTCACCCACGACCCGGTCGCCGCCGGGTACGCGGACCGGGTGCTGCTGCTGGCCGACGGCCTGCTGGTGGACGAGCTAACCAGGCCGACGGCCGCACAGGTCGGCGAGCGGCTGAGCCGGTTGGGAGGGTGAGCGCGATGAACAGTCCCGTACTGAGTCTCTCGGCGGGGCAGATCCGTCGCCGACCGGCCTCCTTCGCCGGGCTGGGGACGGCACTGTTCCTGGCGGTGGCGGCGGTGACGCTGTTCGGTTCGCTGGTCGCCGCACAGGTCACGGCGCCGGACGCGGCGAAGCGGGCGGCGGTCCCCGGGCCGGGGCTGGTGCTGATCGCCGGGGCGTTCGGCGAGATCGCCGTCCTGGTCGCGCTGTTCGTGGTCGTCAACGCGCTCGGCTTCACCCTGCGCCAGCAGCACCGCGACCTCGCGCTGCTGCGCACCGTCGCGGCGACGCCCCGTCAGGTGCGCAGGGTGGTCCGCGCGCAGGTGGCGGTGACGGTCCTGCTGGTGGCCGTGCCCGGCGGCCTGGTGGGATTCCTCGCCGCCCGGGCGTTCCTCGCCGCACTCCAGGAGCGCGGCATGGCCGCACCGGGGCTGCGGATACCCGGGGCGCCGGTGCCGGCGCTGATCGGCATCGGGGTGGCGCTGCTGGTCGGCCTGGCGGCCACCGCCGTGGCGGCCCGCCGGATCACCGGGCCGGCCCCGGCCGTCGCGCTGGCCGGGGGCGGCGGCGGGCCACGGCGGACGGGAGTGCCGCGGCTGCTCGCCGGGCTGGCGGTGCTCGCGGGCGGTGGGCTGCTGCTGCGACTGGCGGCGAGCCGACCGGCCGGAGAGCTGGACAAGGCGGGGCAGGCCTCGCTGCTCGGCTCGCTGGTGCTGCTGGTCGCAGTCGGACTGCTGGCGCCGGTCGCGGCGCGGGGCCTGGCAGCCGTGCTCGGCGCCCCGGTGCGGATGCTGGCGCCCAGGACCGGCTGGCTGGCGGACGCCAACCTGCGCGGCTACGCGGCCCGGCTCTCCTCGGCGGTGGTGCCGGTCGCGCTGCTTGTGGGGCTCTCCGGCACCATGCTGGTGCTCACCAGCACGGCCGAGTACGTCGCCCGGGAGACGGGTGCCGCGACCAGCGTCACCAAGGCGAGCGACATCTGGCTGCGCGAGATGGAACTCGGGCTGCTGGTCTGCTTCGCGGCGGTCTCCACGGTCAACACCCTGGTGGCGCTCACCGCCGACCGGCGCCGCGAGTTCGCGCTGCTGCGCCTGGTCGGGGCGACGAGGCGGCAGCTGCTGCGGATGCTCTCCGTGGAGGCGGTCTTGACCACGGCGATCGGTGTGCTGCTGGGGGCGGCGGTGGCGGCCGCGGCCTCGGGGGCGTTCAGCCTGGCGGTGACGGGCTCGGCGGCGCCGGTCGTACCGGGAGCGGCGTGCGCCCGGGTGGTGCTGGGGGCGGCGGTGCTCACGGTTCCGGGGATCGTCGGCACGGGGCTGTGGGCGGTCGGCGGCTCGGCGGTGGAGGCGACGGGCGGGGAACGGGGGTGAGGCGGGGGGAGGTAGCAGGCGGTGTCGACGGCGGGCCGCGCACGGCGGGCCGGGGAAGTGGGCCGGGCACGGTGTCGGTGGACCGGCTGTCCGGTGGGTCGTGAGCGAGGAAGGGCAGGTGAGTGGGTGGTTCCCGTGGTGCCCGTGGTTCCTGGTGGATGCTGGGGGCCGGTCGGCGGGTGAGTGGTGAGGTGGATGGTGGCTGAGCGGCAGCGGTATCGGTCGGTGCGCGGCGGTGAACTGGCCTTCGCGGTGCTCGGGTTGCCGCTCGGGGTGCTCGGCGGGGTGTACGCGGTCGCCGTCCTCTACGCCGGTGCGCTGCTCTCGCTCACCGTGCTGGGCCTGCCCTTCGTGGTCGCCGCGCTGCTCGGGGCGACGCGGCTCGGCGGGCTGCACCGGTGGCTGGTCGGGCGGCTGCTCGGGGAGGAGGTGCCCGCACCGCCGCCGCTGCCGCGTCCGTCCGGGGCGTTCGCCCGGGGCCGGGCGGTGCTGACCGATCCGGCGGCCTGGCGGACGCTGCTCTACCTGCTCCTGCGGCTGCCGCTGGGCGTGCTCGGCTTCCTCGCCGTGGTCGGACTGCCGCTCGGCAGCGTCTGGCTGGTGGGCTTCCCGCTCTGGGCGCGGATGATGGAGCCGGGCCCGAGGTCGACCGGTCTGCTGGACCTCAGTGCGATCCCGGCCGGCCTCGCGGTGCTGGCCGTCGTCCCCGCCGTGGTGCGAACGCTCGCCGGGGCGGACCGTACGCTGGCCCGCACCCTGCTCGGGCCGGTGCGCTCGCAGCAGCGGGTGCGTCAGCTGGAGGAGGCCCGGGCCACCCTGCTGGCCGACAGCACCGATCGGCTGCGCCGCCTGGAACGCGACCTGCACGACGGCACCCAGGCGCAACTGGTCGCGCTCGCCATCACACTGTCCCTGGCCGACGACGCGCTGGGGAACGGCCCGGTGGGTGAGACCGCGGTGGATGAGACCGCGGTGGGTGAGGGGGCGGCGGGCCGGGCCGGCCCCGGGAGGAGCGGCCCGCTCGGCGCGGCCGGGCCCGACCTCGGGCGGCTGCGCACCCTGCTCGACCGGGCTCGCGGGCAGGCAGACGACACCATCACCGGCCTGCGTCGGCTGACCCGGGGCATCCACCCGGTGGCGCTGGACGGCGGACTGGCCGAGGCGCTGCCGGGTCTGACCGCCACCTCGCCGGTGCCGGTCGACGTCCGGCTGGACCTGCGGGAGCGTCCCGAGGAGGTGATCGAGCGGGCCGTCTACTTCTGCGCGGCCGAGTTGCTGACCAACGTGGCCAAGCACAGCGGCGCGCGGTCGGCGGAGCTGAGCGTGACGGCGGCCGACGGGAGGGTCCGGCTGACCGTGCGCGACGACGGACACGGCGGGGCCGCGATCGGGACGGGCACCGGGCTGGCCGGCCTGGCCGAGCGGCTCGCGGCCGTGGACGGAAGGCTGCGGGTGGACAGCCCGGCCGGCGGGCCGACGGTGGTCAGCGCCGACCTGCCCGGCCGGCTCTGACGGGCGGGCACGGGCCCGAGCCCTCGGGGCCGCGTCCGATTCAGGCGCCGCTCTCCGCGAGGTAGGCGAGCACGGCCTTGACCCGCCGGTTGTCCGCGTCGGTCGCGGGCAGCTCGAACTTGCCGAACACGGCGGCGACGTGTTTCTCCACCGCCCGCTCCGAGACCACCAGCAGCGTGGCGATCGAGCGGTTGGAGTGCCCCTGCGCCATCAGCTCCAGCACCTCCCGCTCGCGCGGGGTGAGCGCGTCCACCCGGTTGCGCCGCCCGCCGTGCATCAGGCCGTCGACGATCTCCGGGTCGAGGGCCGTGCCGCCCGCGGCGACCCGGTGCAGGGCGTCCACGAACTCGGAGGTGCGGGCCACGCGTTCCTTGAGCAGGTAGCCGATGCCGGCGGCGCCGTCGGCCAGCAGCCGGGCCGCCCAGGCGGTCTCGACGTGCTGGGAGAAGACCAGGATGCCGACCTCGGGCAGCGCGGCCCGGATCTCCACCGCGGCCCGGATGCCCTCGTCGGTGTGGGTGGGCGGCATCCGGATGTCCACCACGGCCACGTCGGGCCGGTGCCCGGTGACGGCGGCGACCAGCTCGGGCGCCGTCCCGGCGGTGGCGACCACGGCGCATCCCCGGGCGGTGAGGAGTTCGACCATGCCGTCCCGGAGGATCACCGAGTCCTCGGCGAGGACGACGCGGAGCTGCTTGTCGATCATGCCGTCATTATCCGGTCCGGGGCTCCGGAGAATCCTTCAGTCTAGACTGTACAGTCCAGACTGATGAAACTACCGTGGAGCCGTGACCGTGAAGCGAACCGCCCGCGCCGCCACCGCGGCCCGCAACGCCCCGCCCGAGCCTGTCGCGTCCGCCGAGACCGCCGAGACCGCCGAGTTCACGGGATCCGCCGAGCCCGCGGAGGTCGCCCGGACCGGCGCCTCCGTGGTTCCCGACACTGCGGCGTCGGCCGCCCGTGAGCTGCGCGCCGTGTTCAGCCGGTTGCGCCGCACCCTCCGGGAGACCGGCGGCTCCAGCGACCTGACCCCGTCCCAGACCGCCGTGCTCAGTCGGCTGATCGGTGACGGTCCGGCCTCCGCCAGTGCGCTGGCCGCCGCCGAGCGGGTCCGTCCGCAGTCGATGGCCGCCACCCTCGCCGCGCTCGAACAGCACGGACTGGTCGGACGGCGCCCCGACCCCGAGGACGGGCGCCGTCAGCTGGTCAGCCTCACCGAGGCCGGCCTGGCGTACGTCGCGGACAGCCGCCAGGCCCGCCAGGAGTGGCTGACTATGGCCATGGCGCAGCACTACACCGAGGCCGAGCGTGCCACCATGCTGGAGGCACTGGCCCTGATGGACCGGTTGAACCGGCGATGACCGGCCCGGCCGCTCTGCTGGCCCGGCTCCTTCCCCGCCGTCCGCAGCCCGCTCAGGACGGCGGGTTCGACCGCCGACTGATCGCACCGATGGTGCTCGGCTCGGTGCTCAACCCGATCAACTCGTCGATGATCGCGGTGGCCCTGGTGCCCGTGGGCGCCGCCTTCGGTGCGCCGCCCGCCGAGACCGCCTGGCTGGTCACCGCGCTCTACCTGGCCACCGCCGTCGGTCAGCCGGTGATCGGGCGGCTGGTGGACACCCACGGCCCGCGCCGGCTCTACCTCGCCGGGACGGCGCTGGTCGGCCTCGCCGGGCTGCTCGGCGCGCTCGCCCCGTCGCTCGGGCTGCTGATCGCCGCCCGGGTGCTGCTCGGGCTGGGCACCTCCGCGGCCTACCCCGCCGCGATGCACCTGACCCGCGGCGAGGCCGAGCGGACCGGGCGGTCCAGCCCCACCGGGGTGCTGACGGTCCTGGCCGTCGCCAACCAGACCGTCGCCGTGGTCGGCCCCACACTCGGCGGGCTGCTGATCGGCGCGGGCGGCTGGCGGACGGTCTTCGCCGTCAACGTCCCGCTGTCGCTGGCCTGTCTGGCGCTCGGCGCCGCCCGGCTGCCCGTCACCGAGCGCCACCCCGACGGCGACAACGGCTCCCGTCCCGACCGTCCCGAAGGCCCTGAAGGCCCCGACCGCCCCGACGGCCCCGACCGCCCCGACGGCCCGGAGCGCCCCGACGGCCCGGAGCGCCCCGCCCGTCCGGAGCGCCCCGAAGGCCCCGCCCGCCCGGAGCGCCTCGACCACGCCGGGATCGCACTGTTCGCCGTCCTCCTGCTCGCCCTGATGCTGTTCCTGATGACGCCCGACCCGGCGCGCTGGTACCTGCCGGCGCTCGCCGTCCTGGCGGCCGTCGCCTTCACCGTCCGCGAGCGGCGGGCCCGTAACCCCTTCATCGACCTGCGGGCGCTCGCCGCCAACCGCCCGCTGATCGCCACCTACCTGCGCCAGGTCCTCGGCTACACCGCTGTCTACGCCTTCCTCTACGGCTACACCCAGTGGCTGGAGGAGGGGCGCGGCCTGTCGGCCGCCACCACCGGACTGGTGCTGCTGCCGCTCTCGCTGACCGCGCTCACGGCCGCCGGCCTCAGCGGCCGCAGCCCGGGCGTGCGCGGCAAGCTGCTGGTCGGTTCCGTCTGCCAGATCGCCTCCTGCGCCGCCCTGTTGCTGGTGCACGCGAGCAGCCCGGGCGCCCTGCTGATCGCGGTCGGGGTACTGGCGGGCGCCTCCCAGGGGCTGATCGGGCTCGGCACCCAGACCGCTCTCTACCACCAGGCCGACCCGGCCGCCATCGCCTCGGCGGCCGGGCTGCTGCGCACCTTCATGTACCTCGGGGCCATGGCGGCCTCGGCCGCGAACGCCGCCTTCTTCCCGCACGGCGCCACCACGGGTGGGCTGCACCACCTCGCGCTGTTCATGCTCGGTGGAGCGGCTCTGCTCTTTCTCCTCACGCTGCCGGACCGTTCCCTCGGCCGATTGGGAAAGCCGCCGACGGAACAGTGACGATGGATCGGCTGGACCTGGTCACGAGGCCTGGCGGCAGGTGCACACCACTTCGGGAGGCGCCTCGCCCGGGCCGTGGTCGATGGCCATGAGAACGGGTTCTGGTCCAAGCTCTGTGACGAGGTGACAGTGAGTGTTGTCGGCCGCATGTGATTGGGTGCGCGGAGAGTTCTGCAGCCGGATCGGCTCATCTCGGGCGGGCGCGGGTTCCCGTATCGGGCGCGGATGCCTGGGGAGAGCTCGACGGCCTCGGCCAGGTGGGCGTCCCGGGTGAGTTCGTGCAGCGTGCGCCGATCGTTTGACCCGTGCGCCTCGTCCAGCGTTCCTCGTCCGGCCAGTCGCGAACCGGGCAAGCCGTCGGCATGTGGACGGCCCGCCGGACCGGGAGGGTCGGGCGGGCCGTTCGGGCGGTGCGGCGGTGGTAGCGGGGTCGGTGGTGGCCGGGTCAGTGGTGGTCCGGGTGGTCGGTGAGCACGGTGGTGAAGATCGGCTTGCCGTGCTGGTGGCCGGTCACCGTGATGGTGACGGCGTCCGGGGTGTCACCGGGGGTGTGCCGGGCGGTGATCGTGGTGGGGGCGTCGTGTTCGGCGTACCGGTGGAAGGTGGTGGCCGCGGCGGCCGGGGTGATGGTGGCCGGGCTGATCAGCGCGTTGGCCGCCTGTCGGGCCGCCTCCAGCAGCACCATGCCGGGCATGTGGTCGTTGGCGTGGTCGAAGAGGGTCGGGTGCCGGAAGTCGGGGGTGAGGTGCCAGCTTCCGGGGGCGTCCGCCGGGGTCAGCACGACGTCGCACGGGCGGAGTCGGCCGACCCGGGCTGGCGGGAGCGGTTCGGCGGTCACGAGCGGTGCCGACGGGTGCTCGGCGTCGTGGCGTCCCTGGCGCAGCCGCTGGTAGGTGGAGTCCGGGACGGTGGTGAAGCGGGTGTGCCCGGTGGCGGCGAGCTGCGGGCCCCGTCGGACGACGGTTTCCAGCGTGAAGTCGACCGCGGTGCCGGAGCGGCGCGGCCGGGCGAGGAGCTGGACGTCGAGGGTGAGGTCGGTCGGCGCGGCACCGATGAGCAGCTGGTGCGGGCGGGTGGTGTAGTCGAGGTTCCACATCATGAACTTGTGGTCGAGCGGTACGCCGAACCGCGTGTGGGCGAGGTAGAGCCCGGCTTGGCGAATCGTTTCAGCAGCTTGGAGCGGGTCGTGCCGGGTGCCGTCCGGGGTGCTGAAGAAGGTGTGGGCGCGCGGCCACCGCGCGGTGACGGTGAAGGCGGTGGCCGTCAGCTGCTCGCTGCCGGTGAGGAAGACCTCGGCGCTGCAGACCCGGTGGACGTACTCCTTGGCGACGGTACTGGTCGGGCAGGGCGCCGGGGTTGTTGGTGCGGCCGGGTCGAGGAGGGGCGCGGAGTCCGTTTCGATGGCGAGGGCGGGCGTGGGCGTGCGGGAGGCAAGCAGAGTCATGGGGAGCACTCCGAGGGACCGGTGGCGGGCGGGGTGGGCTGCTCAGGGCTCGTAAGATACGTACCTACCGGTTTGGTTTTCAAGGAGACAGAACAATCGTTCGGCGGCCCGGTGTGATCGTACGGGCACGGTGAGTGGGGGCCGGGAGCTGGGTCGGACTCTCCCGGCGGATCCCGGGAGTCCGGACGAGATCACAGGCGTGGGATCAACTGTCGGGCAGGTCCGACGGCGTGCCCGGGCTCGGGTTCCGGAGGCCGTACTCCACGGCGGGGCTGGTGCCGAACACGTGCAGGACCGCCTGCCCGTCCGGCGAGACGTCCGCCACGAACAGCGCCTCGGGGCTGCCGGCCTCCACGAGTGCGCGCTGCACCGGCGCCACGGCCCGGCCGACGGACCGCTGCTCGCTCAGGGGCAGACTCCACCCCGTCCGGCTGATGCTTCCCACCACGGGGCGGGTGCGGTCGGGACGCACGGCCCGGAGGTGCGTCAGCAGCGGCTCCCAGGTGGCGAAGTCGTGGAGCGCGGGCACAGGGGTCCTCCGAACGGTACGGCGGGTCTCGCGTGGCGGGTGGTGGGTGGTGACGCGAAGGAACCCTACCGACCGTCACCGACACCGGTGGGTCCGGATCGCTCCGGGGTGGAACGGGACGAGGAGGGCTTCCGGGCCACCGCCGTGCTGGGCGGGTTCGACGGCGGCCACGACCCGCTCGACGGCGAGGACGGAGGTCAACCCCGTCGGGGCGTCTCGGGGCGCAGCCTCAGGTAGTCGTCGAGGCGGGCCGAGGCTGTGAGCATCGCCAGGCCCCGGGTGGTGAGGCGCTGCTGCCAGCCGTCGAGGGCGGCGGCCGGCTCGCCGGTGCCGCCCGCCGTGCGGATCTGCCGCAGGACGGCGGCGATGCGGTCCAACAGATAGCCGCCCCGGCGGAGCAGGTGGGCGAGTTCGGCGTCGCGGACGTCGGACGGGAGGTAGCGGCGGTGGCCGGTGGCGCGGTCCCGGGCGGGGGCGAGGATGCCGGCGGCCTCCCAGGCCCGCAGGGTCGCGGGGGTGACACCGAGCCGGTGGGCGACCTCGCCGACGGAGCGCGGGCCGGGCAGCGCGGGAAGTTCGGTTCCGGCGGTGGTGCTGCCGGTCAGGTGGGTGCTGCCGGTCGGGCGGGTGCCGCCGGTCAGGTGGCCGACGGCTTCGCGGACGGTGGCGAGGGTCTCCCGGTCGCGCAGCAACTGGGCGTGGCCCCGGTCGAGTTCGGTGAGGGCGTCGCCGATCCGGTCGGCATGGACGGCGGTCATCACCGCGGCGGCGGCCGCGCGCCCGTACGCCGGGACGAGGGCGAGGTAGGCGCGTAGGGCGGCCGCGTGCTGCTCGGTGTAGATCCGGTACCCGGTGGGCGTGCGTTCGGCGGGCGGGAGGCAGCCGTCGCGCTCGTAGTTGCGGATCGCCTGGGTCGAGATGCCGTGCTCGCGCGCGAGGTCGGCGGGTCGCATGGTCGTCTCCCGTTCCGGGCCGGTTGGGCGTGCGGGGCCGATCGATCGTTCGGGGCCGTTTGAGGCTTTCTGCCGTCGCCGAGCGCCGGTGACGGGAAAAGTCTCAACCGTTCCTTCAAGGATACGCTTGAGGTCCATGAACCAGGACATGCATGACTTCGTCACCCCGGCGTGCGAGCTTCTGGGCCTCGGTGAGCCGACCCACCAGGAGCCGGCATTCGGGCTGGTCCGCAACGAGCTGTTCGCCCGACTGGTCGACCGGGGCTTCCGGTCGATCGCCCTGGAGACCGACCGGGTCGCCGCCTTCGCCGTGGACGCCTACGTCCGGGAGGGTGTCGGCACCCTCGACTCGGTGATGCGGGACGGCTTCACCCACGGCTTCGGGGACCTCGAACCCAACCGCCGACTCGTCGCCTGGATGAGGGAGTTCAACCGGGAACGGCCGGCCGGCGAGCGACTGGCCCTGCACGGCTTCGACATCCCGACCGAGACCACCAGCGCACCCAGCCCGCGCCGCTACCTCGAACACGCCCGCGACTACCTCGGCCTCGACCTCGACCTCGAAATCGCCCGTCTGGTGGGTGAGGACGAGCGCTGGAGCCGCACGGAGGCGGTGATGGACCCGGAACAGTCGCCCGGCGGCACCGCCGAGGCGGCGCGGCTGCGCTGCCTCGCCGACGACCTCCTCCTCCAACTTGACATGCGGGCAACGGAACTGATCGCGGCGACCTCGGCCGCGGAGTGGTGCGCGGCCCGCACCCGGCTGACCGCCGGGATCGGACTGCTGCGCTACCACGCGCAGTCGGCGGTCCCGGGCCTCACGGCGAGCGACCGGATCAGCGCCCTGTCCGGCGTGCGGGACGCGCTGATGGCGCGGAACCTGCTCGACATCCGCACGGTCGAGGCCCGGCGCGGACCGACCCTGGTCTTCTCCCACAACCTGCACCTGCAACGGAACCCAAGCGCCTGGTCGTTCGGCGAACTCGACTGCCGGTGGTCGGGGGCGGGCCGCATCGTGGCCGCGCTGCTGGGCGAGCGGTACGCCTTCGTCGCCGGGAGCCTGGGGCGCAGCGAGGCGATCGGGCTGGCCGAGCCGGCACCGGGGACGTACGAGTCCCACCTGCAAGCACGCGGTGCGGTCTGGGAGTTGACGGACACGGCACTGCCGGTCGAAGCCCGTACGCGCACCGACACCGTCCCGCGGCAGGGCTACTTCCCGCTCGACCGGGAGGTGCTCGACGGCGCGGACGCGCTGCTGCACGTCGCCGATGGCGCGGCGGTGCTGCCCGCCACCGGCGGAGCGGCGGTGCCGGCCGGAGGCTGAGCGGCGGCAGGCCCGGGGTAGGCCTGCCGCAGGTGTGCCACCAGGGCGGCGGTCGGCGCTGAGGCGGGCTGCCCGGTCGACCAGGCCAGCGCGATCCGGACCCGGGGGACGGGGTCGGTCAGCGGGCGCACCCGCAGACCCGGCACCGGGCCCGGGTCCGGTACGACGGCCACCCCCAGGCCGTGCGCGGCGAGTTCGGCCAACTGCGGTGGCGCGGCCGCCTCGACGCCGACCGCCGGTTCGACACCGGCCTCGGCCAGGGCGCTCTCCAGCGCGGTGCGCAGACCGGTGCCGCGCGGGGTGCTCAGCAGGGCGTGCCCGGCGAGCGCGGCGACCGGCAGCGACCGCCAGCCGGGCGCGGAGCCGCCGGAACCGCCGGAGCCGCCGGCAGGGCCGGGGCCCGATACCGTGCCCGAGGCGTCGCCAGGGCCAGGGCCGGGGCCGGGACCAGGACCCGGGCCTCCCACGAGCGGGTGCCCCACCGCACAGGCCGCGACCAGCGGGATCTCCAGCACCGTGTGCAGGGCGAGCCCGGTCAGCGCCGACCAGCCGTCGTCGCCCTCCCGCCCGCTCGCCGGGGCGGGCAGGCCGATGACGGCGAGGTCCAGCCTGCCCTCGCGCAGGGCGGTGAGCATCCGCGCGGTGGTGTCCTCGGCGAGTGAGAAGTCGATGCCGGGGTGTTCCTGGCGGAACGCCGCGAGCGTGGTGGCGAGCCCGGGGAAGGTCCCCAGCCCGGACGGCGGGGTCAGGGCCGCCCCGGCGACCATGCCCAGTCGTACGTGCCCGCGCCGCAGTCCGCCGGACTCCTGGGCCGCGCGGTGGGCCGCCGCCGCGGAGGCGAGGGCCGCCCGGGCGTGCGGCAGCACCGCCTCGCCGGCCGGGGTGAGCCGCACGGTGCGGCCCGAGCGGTCGAGCAGTCGGTGGCCCAGCTCCCGTTCCAGCTGCCGGATCTGGGAGCTCACCCCGGGCTGGGTCAGGTGCAGCAGCTGCGCGGCCCGGGTGAAGCTGCCGTGCTGGGCGACGGTGACGAAGTACCGGAGCTGCCGCAGTTCCATAACTCCCGATCATAAGTGCCAGAACTTCCCGCTCTTGGACGGGCGTACGGTTCCGGCCGCAGGCTGGACGCATGGAAACCGTGCCGCGCAACGAGGACACCGGGCAGCTCCACTGGATCCGCGAGCAGATCGCGGCCGAGCGCCGTGAACTCGCCAGGGTGTTCGCCGCCTTCACCCCCGAGCAGTGGAACTCGCCCTCGCTGTGCGCGGGTTGGCGGGTTCGCGAGGTGGCGGCGCACATGAGCACCGGCTTCCGGTACTCGACGGTGCGCACGGCCGTCGAACTCGCCCGCTCCGGCGGCAACCTGCACCGCATGGCCGACCGGATCGCCCGCCGCGACGCGGCCGTCATGAGCGAGCGCGAACTCGCCGCAGCCGTGGCCGACCACGCCGATCACCCCTGGCGTCCGCCCGTCGGCGGCCGGATCGCGGCCCTCGCCCACGACGCTGTCCACGGGCTCGACATCACCGTGGCGCTCGGTCTGCCCGCCCGCCTCCCGCTGCCCCGGGCGGCCGCCCTGCTGTCCGCCCTCACCCCACGCGGCCTGCGGTTCTTCGGGGCCCGACTGGACGGCGTCCGACTGGTGGCGACGGACACGGGCTGGTCGCACGGCGAGGGGCCGCTGACCGTGGAGGGGCGGGCGGAGCACCTGCTGCTGGTGGCCTACGGACGCCGGGTCCCGGAGGGCCTGCTGACGGGGCCCGGCGCGGGGCGGTTCGTCGCCGGCGGGTGAGCGCGCGTCCTCACCTGTGCCGGATCTGGAGCCACTCGGTGAGGGCGGCGTGCAACAGCTCGGCCTGGGCGCGGCCCAGGATCACCGTCGCCGCGGAGCCGGGCCCTGCGAGCCGTCCTCCGGTGGCCGGCCGAGACTGAGCCGGAGGTACTCCACCGGGACGGGCCGACCGCCCTCGGGGCAACGTCCTGCCCAGCGGGCTACCCGCAGGCTCTCCGGAAGGAGGCCTCGACTGCGTGGGTGACCTCTACCTCACCGCACCGGCCATCCGACCAACGCCCCTCGACGAAACCGGCCGACCGGCATCACCTAGGCTTCGCGGGAGCCCAATCGCACGAAGCCCCGAGCCATGACAGGGACGGCCATGCAACTGCCCGATGAGGTCCGTGCCGAGATCACCGACCTGTGTCAGGAGGGTGATGCCCTGGTCGGAATGGGAGAGCTCGACGAGGCCAGGCTGCGCTACGTGGAAGCCCTCCGGCTGCTGCCGGGCGATCCCCGTGGCTGGGCGGCCTCGACCTGGATCTACGTCGCGATCGGAGACGTGCACTTCCGACGCGGTGTTCACGACAAGGCCTACAAGTGCTTCCACAACGCCGCTCAGTGCCCTGACGGACTCGGCAATCCATACATCCACCTTCGACTGGGCCAGACCACCTTCGAGCTGGGCGACCACGACCGAGCTGCGGATGAGCTGATCAGGGCCTATATGGGTGGCGGACCCGAAATCTTCGAAGAGGACGACCCCAAGTACCTCGAGTTCCTGCAGGCCCGTGTGGACCTGAACCACTTCGGCAGCGCAGGCTCCTGACGGCTCACCGTTGACGAGTCGCCGGGGCCGACGCGGCCACCCGGCGGCAACCAGGAGGGACGCCTGGAATTCGGCCTCTACGCCGACACCCTGCCGGCCTGACCCCTCCGCGGCCTGTTCGAGGAGAAACCCTGGAGCGGGACCAGGGCGGCCGTCCTGCGGGTTTCGCGGGGCCGTGACTACGATCGGAAGAAGTCCTTCCGGATGGTGGTGAGACGGAAGCCAGGTCGCCGATGGCCCCGAGGTCCGTGCAGTGGCCGCCGTACGTGCGGGTCGCGCCGTGGTTGCTGACCGCCGGCGGGCTGGTGTGGAACGCGCTGGAACCGACCGACTACTGGGGCGACCCGCTGCTCGCGGCGGCGGCCGTGCTGGCGGGGGCGCTGCTGGCGCTGGGGGACACCGTCGCGGTGGGGGCGGCCAACGTCCTGGGCATCCTGGTGCTGTCCACCCAGGACGGGTCGCTCGGGACCGGCGCCGGCTACCTGGAGCTGGCGAACACGGCGTTCGCGGCGCTGCTCGGAATCTGGGTGAACCGCGTGGTGGCCCGGCACGGCCGGCGGTTGGCGCGGGTGCGGTCGGTGGCCGAGGCGGCGCAGCGGGCCGTGCTGCCGGAGCCGCCCGCGCGGGTCGGGCGACTGTCGGTCGCGGCCTGCTACCGCGCCGCCCAGGACGAGGCGCTGATCGGCGGGGACGCGTACGCGCTGCAGGTCACCCCGTACGGCGTGCGCGGGCTGATCGCCGACGTGCGGGGCAAGGGGCTGCACGCGGTCGGGGCGGTCTCGGTGCTGCTGGGCGCCTTCCGGGAGGACTCCCACCGGCTGCCGGACCTGTCCGCGCTCGCCGACACGCTGGAGGACTCGCTGCTGCGGGAGAGCGAGCGGATGAGCGAGGAGGTGCGGCTGGAGGGGTTCATCACCGCCCTGCTGGTCGAGTTCCCGCCGGGGGAGGAGAGCGTGCGCACGCTCGACTGCGGGCACCCCGGCCCGTACCTGCTGGGCCCGTACCCGTCGGGCGGGCCCGCGCCGCCGGTGCGCCGGCTGGACGCGGCGGACCCGGGGCTGCCGCTGGGGATGGGCGGGCTGGGCGGGGCGCGTCCGGCGCCGGAGAGCCGGCCGTTTCCGGACGGGTGCACGCTGCTGCTGGTGACCGACGGGGTCACCGAGGCCCGGGACGCGGCGGGGGAGTTCTACGACCCGGTGCTCGGCCTGGCCCCGCTGGGGCCGTTCGCCGGGCCGGGGGAGGTGCTGGACGCGCTGGTGGCGGACGTCGGGCGGTGGACCGGCGGGCCCAGGGACGACGACATGGCACTGCTGGCGATCACCCGCCGGGCGGCGCGCGCGTCGGAACAGGGACCGGCCCCGGCACGGACGCAGGTGCGGACGCGGGCGCGGGCCGAGACGGACGGGTAGTCGAAGCGTGCGGCGGCGCGGCCCCGGCCCGGGCGGCCCGTTCCGGTGGCGGCCGGGTTCCGGTGGCGGCCGGGTTCCGGGGGCGGCTCGTTACCCGCCCGGTGATCCCCTTCTACGGCTCGCTTCGGTCACGCCGGTATCACGATGAGGTGTCGGTGGGGGTGCGCTCCACGGAATCCGGCCAAGTTGAAGGTCGCCGTCCGGTGGCTGGAAAACCTGCGTCCGAATATCGGACAAGGAAATGGACGGACGGGCCCGGGGGTGATCGGAGTGCCCGTCGGCCGGTGCCGCCTAGGCCGCCGGGCACCGCGGGCGGCGCGGCAGCACGGGAGGCCGCCGTAAGGAGCGCGCAAGGGCCGGTCGGGGGAGTGGCGGGATTCGGTCGACCTGTGGTCCGTCCGGAAACGAACCTGGTGCTTGCCCCGTGTCGAAGAGGTGACCGAGAGTCGCACCGATGAACGAGAAGCCCAGCTCCCACCAGGCCCGCCTGCTCGGCCACCGCGACTTCCGGCTCCTGTTGACCGGAGCCGCAGCGGCCCAGACGGGCAGTCAGGTCACCCTGGTCGCCCTTCCGTTGGTGGCGGTGATGGTGCTCGACGCCACGCCGTTCCAGGTCGGCCTGCTGACCGCCGCCGAGACCGCCGCCTTCCTGCTCGTCGGACTCCCGGCCGGCGCCTGGCTGGACCGGATGCGCAAGCTGCCGGTGCTGATCCGGGCCGACGTGGTGCGCTGCCTGGCCGTGGGGTCGATCCCGCCGGCCGCCGCGTTCGGGGTGCTGACCATGCCGCAGCTCTACGTCGTGGCGCTGGTCACCGGGGTGGCGACGGTGTTCTTCGACGTCGCCCACCAGTCCTTCCTGCCCGCCGTCCTGCCGCGCGAGCAGCTGGTCGGTGGCAACGGGGCGCTGGAGACGGTCCGCTCCTCGGCGCAGATCGCCGGTCCTGGCCTCGGCGGCGGACTGGTCCAGCTGCTCGGGGCGCCGCTCGCCATCGTGGCCGACGCCTGCGGCTACCTGGCCTCCGCGCTGCTGCTCGTCCGGATCAAGGCCGAGGAGCCGCGACCGGAACCCGCGCCGGGGCGCTCGCTGCGCGCCGAGGTCGGGGAGGGCGTGCGCTTCGTGCTCGGCCACCCGCTGCTGCGGGCGATCGCGACCGCCACCGCCACGTCGAACCTGTTCTCCGCGGTGCTGACCGCCGTGCAGACGGTGTTCTGGGTGCGGGTGCTCGACCTGTCTCCGGGCGCCATCGGCGTACTGCTGTCGGTCTCCGCCGTCGGCGGACTGGCCGGCGCGCTGTGCGCCGGGCAGCTCGCCCGGTGGATCGGCCAGGCCCGGCTGATCTGGGTGTCCACCGTGGTGACGGCGCCGTTCGCGCTGCTGTGGCCGCTGTCCGGCAGCGGCGCGGGCGTGGTGCTCTTCGGTCTGGCCTCCGGGGTGGTGCTGTTCGGCGCGGTGGCCTACAACGTCGCCCAGGTGAGCTTCCGCCAGAGCGTCTGCCCGCCGGAGCTGCTCGGCCGGATGAACGCCACCATGCGCTTCCTGGTGTGGGGCACCCTGCCGATCGGCGCCCTGGTCGGCGGCGTGGTCGCCGACGCGGCCGGGCCGCGCACCGCGCTCTGGCTCTGCGCCGCGGGCTTCCTGCTGGTGCCGCTGCCGCTGCTGCTCTCGCCGCTGCGCCGGATGCGCGAACTGCCGGGCCCCGACCGTACGGGCGGCCAGGCCTCGGGCAAGGACGCTGCCGAGGGCGTCACCGAGGGCGCCACCGACGAGGAGAGTGCCGTGAGCCCCAGTGCGCCCTGACCGTCGGCCCGCCCGTACCACCCGGACCTGAGCAACGCCCCGGCCGAATCCCGGCCGACCCCCTGGCCGACTTCCCGGCCGATCCCCCCCGACCGATCCCCGACCCGAGCCGCGACCGGAAACCGGAGACCGTTCCCGTGCACGCCAGCATCACCGCCGCCTACCTCGCCCGGTACCGCTCAGCCGCCGCCGAATCCCCGGTGGAGCTGCTCCCGCTGACCGGCGCCCAGCGGCGCTTCCTGATCACCCGCCGGCTCGCGCCGCAGAGCCGCACCGACATCGTCCCGCTGCTGTTCGCCTACCCGCGCGGCACCCTCGACCTGGACCGACTGGCCCGCGCCGCGGCCGCGGTGGCCGCCCACCACCCGGCGCTGTGCGGCGGCTTCGCGACCGTGCGCGGCACACCCGTGCTGCGCGCCGGCGGCCCCTCGGCCGAGGCCGCCCGGATCGCCGTCGCCCCCGGCGGCACCGCCCGCGCGGCGCTGCGCGAGGCCCTGCTGGACTGGCCCGCCGACGGACCCGCGCTGCGCCTGCTGGTCGCCGCGGCCCCGGACGGGGACGAGGAACTGCTCGCCCTCGCACTCGACCACGCCGCCTGCGACGAGCAGTCGCTCGGCGTGCTCACCGCCGAGCTCAGTGCCGCCTACGAGCAGGACGAGTCGCCGGCCGACGGGCCCGCGCCCCAGGCGCTGGCCGACTTCCGGCAGGCCGTCGAACTGCAGCTCGTCGCCGAGGACGCCGCCGGTGGCCCCGCCGCGCGGGCCCACTGGGGCCGGCGGCTGGGCGGCGTGACCGGGGCGGGCGGCAGCGCCGCCACGTCCACCGGCATGCTCACCGAGCGGCTGCCCGCCGCCGAGGGCGCCGCCCGCGGCGCCGTCTTCCCCGCGCTGCTGGACGCGGTCGGCTCGGCCCTGCACCGGGCCCACCGGGCGGCGGGGGCCGACCGGACGGAGGCCGGGGGAGGGCGGCTCGCACTCGGCTACCCGTGGGGCGGCCGACCGGTGGGCGCGCCCACCGTGCTCGGCTGCTTCCTCAACACCCTGGTGCACCCGGCGACTTCGGAGCGGTCCACGGACCTGGACGCCCTCGCGGACGCCTGGTGGGACGACCTGGACCACGCCGGCACCCCCTTCGACGAGGTGGTCCGCGCCGCCCGCACCGCCGGGGCCCCGTGGTCGGGCGCCCTGGACGCCCTGCTCACCATGGAGGACACGCACCGCCGCCCGCCGCTGGTGCTCGGCGGCGCCGCCGGCCGGGAGGTCCACCTGGAGGGGCGCCCGCTCGCCGCGCCACTGGCCGTCTCCGCCTCGAACGGCGACGACCTGCTGATCCGGCTGGCCTGGGACCGCGACCGCTTCCCCGAGGCCGACGCCCACGCGGCCTTCGGTGAACTGCTCGCCGTGCTGCGGCACCACCTGCACGCCCGGCCGTCCCCGGTCCCGCAGGCCTGAACGGGCCTGCCCGAACACGCCCTGCCCTCCGGGGCCCGCCCGAACACGCCCTGCCCTCCGGGGCCCGCCCGAACACGCCCCGCCTGCTCGGGCGGCCCGCACCCGCTCCGCCCTCCCGGGCCCGCCCCGTCGAACCCACCCGTTCCCAACCAGCCCGCCTCGTACGCCCGCGCCCGCACGCCCCAGGCTGTCGGCCCACCCCGCGGGCCCCGAACTCCCACACCGGATCCACCACATCGGATCCACCACGCCCGCCCGCGCGCGTCCTGCACGCCGCCGGACGGGATCCCCGGGCCCCGGGCCGCACCTCACCCAGGTGCGGCCCGGCCCACCGGCCGGCGCGGGAACACCCCACGCCCGCTTCCGGCCACAGCAGTGCCGACAATGCCCACCACACAAGGGAATCGACCATGTTCGCACTCACGCCGTCGCAAGAGATCGTCTGGCTGCACGAACAGATGCTGCCGGGCAGCCGCGCCTACAACTTCACCGCCGTCCTCGACCTGTGGGGCACCCTCGACCGGGACGCGCTGCACACCGGCCTCGCCGCCGTGCTGGCCCAGCACCCCGGCCTGCGGCTGGAGTTGGTGCCCAGCCCGGATGGCCTGCCCGGCCAGCGGGTCGCCGAGGACTGTGAACCGGAGCTGCGCCAAAGCGACTTCAGCACCGAGCAGGACCCGGAGGCCGCCTTCCGCCGGCTGCTCGCCGCCGAGGCCGAGGAGCCGTTGGACACCGGGCGGGCACCGGTGCTGCGCTGGCACCTGGTCCGGCTCGCCGAGGACCACCACCGGCTGATCCACGTCGAGCACCACCTCGTCCACGACGGCCACTCCTTCGCGATCCTGCTGCGCGACCTGTTCACCGTCTACCGCGCCACCGTCCTCGGCGAGCCGTACGAGCTGCCCGTCGCCCCCTCGTACGAGGACCACGCCCGCGCCGCCGCCGACCTCCCCCGGGACCGCGGGCTCGACTTCTGGACCCGGGAGCTGGCCGACGCGCCGCGCGAGGTCACGCTGCCCGGGCTGGCCCGGCCGCGCGCCGAACGGCGCCACCGCGGCGGCCAGTTGCGACAGTCGATCGGCGCCGACCTGGCCGAGCGGCTGCGCGAGCGCAGCAAGGCGGACGGCCACACCCCGTTCAGCACCCTGCTCGCCCTGTTCGCCGAACTGCTGCGCCGGCACAGCGGCCACCGCGAGCTGGTGATCGGCACCGCCGTCGGCAACCGGCCGGAGGGCTTCGAGGGCACTGTCGGCATGTTCGTCAACACGGTCCCGCTGCGCCTGCGGCTGGACCCGACGGCCCCCGGCACCGAGGCCGTCGACGAGGTGACCGACGTCCTGCTGCGCGCGCTGCCGTACCAGGACCTTCCGGTCCAGGAGCTGACCCGCCGGCTCGGACTGCACACCACCGGCGCCGACAACCCGCTGTTCAACGTGATGTTCAGCGCGCACGACGCGGCCCTGCCCGACGTCCAGGCACCCGGCCTGGAGGTCTCGCTGTACGAGGGCTTCAACACCGGTACCACCCGCTTCGACCTCGACCTGGTGCTGCTGCCCGACGACCGCCGGGTGGTCGGCGAGAAGCACGGCGCCGCCGGGATGACCCTGGTCTGGGACTACGACGCCGACCTGTTCCGCGAGTCCGACGCGGTGCTGCTCTCCGAGCGACTGCTGGAGCTGCTGCGCTGCTACCTGGACCGCCCGCAGGCGCCGATCGCCGACCTGGACCCCGCGCCCGAGGCCGCGCAGGCCACCCCGGTCGCCCCGATCGCCCTGGCCGCCCTCGACCCGGCCGCCGCCCACGACCCGGCCTCGCTCGCCCTGATGGCCGGCACCGAGCGGATCAGCTACGGCGAACTCGACCGCAGGGTCGCCGAGTTGGTCGAGCGGCTGCGCGCCGCCGGGGTCGCGCCGGGCCAACCGGTGGCCGCCGTGCTGCCGCGCGGTACCGACAGCGTGGTCGCCCTGCTCGCCTGCCTGCGCCACGGCGCCGTCTACGCGCCGCTGTCCACCGAGGACCCGGCCGCCCGGCTCGGCCTGCTGCTGGAGCGGCTGAACCCGGCACTCGTCCTGGCCACCCGGCAGAGCGCGCTCGCGCTGCCCGCCGAGGGCTTCACCCCGGCGCTGATGGACGGCCCGGCGTTCCCGAAGGCCGAGCCCGCCGCCGTCCTGGACGGCGCCGCCTACCTGATCCACACCTCCGGCTCCACCGGCGTGCCCAAGCCCGTCCAGGTCGGCCGCGAGGCCCTCGCCGGGTACGTCGCCGCGATCGTCGACCGCTACGAACTCACCTCCGCCGACCGGGTGCTGCTGTTCGCCCGGCCGTCCTTCGACGTGGCCCTGGAGGAGGTGCTGCCCGCCCTCGCGGCCGGCGCCGCCCTCGTCGTGCCGCAGCGCGAGGTGCCCACCGGCCCCGAGCTGGTGGCCGTACTGGCCGCCCGCGGCGTCACCGTCGCCAACCTGCCGACCAGCTACCTGCTCGCCGTCCGCGAGGACCTGCGCGAGGCGCTGGGCGACGGCCGCTGGACGCCCCGGCTGCTGGTGCTCGGCGGCGAGCGGCTGCCCGCCCGGGCCCTGGTCGGCCTGACCGAGGCCACCACCGTGCTGAACGCCTACGGCGTCACCGAGGCCACCGTCACCTCCACCGTGTACGAGGTCACCGCCGCCGACGTCGCCGAGGACGGCGAGATCCCGCTCGGCGCCGAACTCGGCGGCGTGCTGGTCCACGTCCTGGACGACACCCTGCGCCCGCTCGCCCCCGGCTGCGTCGGCGAACTCGCCATCGGCGGCGCCATGGTGGCAGACGGCTACCTGGGCCTGCCGGAGCCGACCGCGGCCCGCTTCGTGACCGTCCCCGCGCTCGGCGACGCCCGCGTCTACCGCACCGGCGACCGCGGCTTCCGCGACCTGGACGGCCGGCTGCGCTTCCTCGGCCGCGCCGACAACCAGGTCAAGCTCCGCGGCCACCGGATCGAGCTGGAGGAGATCGAGGCCGCCGCCTCCGCCGAACTCGGCGGCCGCTCCTGCGCGGTGCTGCTGCACACCGACCCGCGGACCGGCCCCCGCCTGGTCGGCTTCCTGGAGGGCTCCGACCGCCCCGACCAGGCCGCCCTGCACGAGGCGCTCGCCCGCCGGCTGCCCGGCGGACTCGTCCCGGCGAGCTGGACGGCCGTCGCCGCGATGCCGACCCTGCCCGGCGGCAAGCCCGACCGGGCCGCCCTCGCCCGACTGGCGGACGAGGCCCAGGACGCCCCCGAGGCGGGGGGCAGCACGCCGAGCGAGTTCACCGACCCCGGCCAGCGGCTGATCGCCGCCGCCTGGCGCGAGGTGCTCGGCCACGACCGCTTCACCGCGGACTCGCACTTCTTCGAGGTCGGCGGCCACTCGCTGCTCGCCGCCCAGCTCGCCGCCCAGCTGGAGCCGCACCTCGGCAGCCGCCCGCCGCTGCGCACCCTGTTCCGCCACGCCGTGCTGGCCGACCAGGCCAAGGCCCTCACCGGAGGTGTCAAGTGAGCTCCCCCTCCGCCGTCCTGGAAGACGGCCACCGCGAGCTCGTCGAGGCCTTCGAGAGCTTCGTGCGCCGCGAACTCGTCCCGCTGGCAGCCGAGTTGCCCGAGACCGCCGACCAGGTGCCGGCCGACCTGCGGAGCTACGTCCGCAAGCGCTCCGCCGCCCTCGGCTTCTACGCGGGCGACTACCCCGAGGAACTCGGCGGCGCCGGCATGCCGTTCACCGCCGTCGTTCTGCTGCACCACGCCGCCGGGCGCAGCGGCTGCGTGCTCGCCCCGTACGCGCTGGCCGGCGCCGACGGGCCCAGCCCGCTGCTGCGGCACGGCACCCCCGAACAGGTCGAGCGCCACCTGGTCCCGCTGGTGCGCGGCGAGCAGACCCGCTGCCTCGCCCTCACCGAGCCGAACGCCGGCTCCGACGCGTTCCGCCTCGCCACCACCGCCGTGCGCACCGGCGACGGCTGGGTGCTCAACGGCCGCAAGACCTTCGTCAGCAACGCCGAGCACGCCGGGATCGCGCTGGTCGTCGCCGCCACCGACCTCGGGGACGGCGCCGGGCCCGCGGGCGGCGCCACCGCCTTCGTGCTGCCGATGGACCAGCCCGGACTGCGGCTCGGCCAGCGGTACGAGGGCATGTCCGGGGAGCCGCTGTCCGAGCTGCTGCTGGACGGGGTCACCGTCGGCCCGGAGGCCGTCATCGGCGGCGAGGAGGGCGTCGGCGCGGCCACCGCCCTCGCCATCGACAGCCTCTCGCGCGGTCGGCTGGTGGTCGCCGCGATGTGCAACGGCATCGCCGAGCACGCGCTGCGGATCGGTGTCGAGTACGCCAAGGACCGGCGCGCGTTCGGCCGGGTGATCGGCGAGTACCAGCACGTCCAGGAGCACCTGGTCGCCACCCGGGCCGAGGTCGAGGCCTCCAAGCTGCTCACCCTCGCCTGCGCCCGACTGGTCGACGAGGGCACCGAGTCGCCCGAGAACGCGGCGCTCGCCAAGCTCACCGCCTCCGAGACCGCCGTGCGCGCGGTGGACCGCTCGCTCCAGGTGCACGGGGCCACCGGCTGGGTGCGCGGGCACCCGCTGGAGTTCCTGTACCGCTACGTCCGGATGACCACGATCATCGAGGGGACCTCGGAGGTCCAGAAGGTGATCATCGCCCGCTCGATGGGCCTGAACTGACGTCTCGTCACCCATGTGCGTCACCTTGCTGGAGATGATGATGGAACACCTTGACACCACCAAGCCCCCGAGCACCGAGGCCCCGAGCACCGAGGCCCCGAGCACCGAGGGCCTGAGCATCGCCTACGGCCGTCCGCACCAGGACGGCGCGGTGCTCGACCTGTTCACCACCTGGGTGCACCGCACCCCCGACGCCCCCGCCCTGATCGACGGCGAGCAGGTCCACAGCTACGCCGAACTCGACCGCCTCGCCGACACCGTGGCCGAGGCGCTGCGCGGCAGGGTCGGCCCGGGCGACCTGCTCGGCGTCTGCCTCGGCCACTCGGTCTCGCTGGTCGCCGTCACCCTGGCCGCCGCCAAGCTCGGCGCCGTCCACCTGCCGCTCGGCCCCCGCCCCGGCGAGCGCCGGCTTCGCGCCGTCGCCGAGCAGCTCCGCCCGGCCTGCCTGGTCGGCGAGCCGGACCTGTTGCCGCCCGGCGGCGAGCGGCTGCCGCTGGACCTGCCCACCCCCGGTGTGGTGGCCGCCCTGAACCCCGGCGAGCAGGTACGCGTCCCGGGCGGCACCCACTACGCGGTGCTCACCTCAGGCTCCACCGGAACCCCGAAGGCCGTCGCCGTCACTGAGCCCGCGCTCGGCGCGCTGCTCCAGTGGTACCGCGGGCTGACCGGCCTCGGCCCCGGGGAGCGGCACAGCCTGCTGATCGGCGTCGCCTTCGACCCGCACGTGCAGGAACTGTGGGCCGGCCTCACCTCCGGCGCGGCCCTGGTCGTCGCCCCCGAGGCGGTCCGCTGGGACACCGGCGCGCTCACCGACTGGTGGCGCGAGGCCGGCGTCACCGCTTCCATCCTGCCCACCCCGCTGGCCGAGCCCGTCCTCGGCCGGCCCTGGCCCGCCGGCCTGGCGCTGCGCCACCTGGTGATCGGCGGCGACCGGCTGCGCCTGGCCCCCGGGCCGGACGTCACCGCGACCGTCCACAACGCCTACGGGCCCGCCGAGGCCACCGTCACCACCACCATCCACACCATGGCCCCCGGCGGCGACCACGGCGCCGGCGCCCCGCCGATCGGCCTGCCGATCGACGGCGCCGTCCTCCTGGTCACCGACGAGGACGGCCGGCCGGTGCCGCGCGGCACGGCCGGCGAGCTGCGGATCGGCGGCCGAGGCCTGGCCGCCGGGTACCTCGACCCCGAGCTGACCGCCCGCCGCTTCGTCGACGCGCCCGCCGGCGTGGTCGGCACCGACCGGGTCTACCGCACTGGTGACCGGGTGGTCATGCGACCGGACGGCGTGCTGGAGTTCCACGGCCGCCTGGACGACCAGGTCAAGGTCAGCGGCGTGCGGATCGAACCCGCCGAGGTCGAAGCCGCCTTCGAACGCGACCCGAAGGTGCGGCGGGCGGTCGTCGCCGCCGAGCAGGCGCCGACCGGCGGGGCGCGGCTGCTCGCCTTCGTCCGGGCCGAGGACGGCGCCGACCCCGCGGCGCTGCTCGACGCCGTCCGCCCCTGGCTGCCCGAGCAGGCCGTGCCCTCCGCCGTCCGGCTGGTGGAGCGCTTCCCGCTGGACGCCAACGGCAAGGTGGACCGCCAGGCCCTGCTGGCCGACGCGCCGGCGGCGGGCCGGCACGATACGGCCCCGAGCGAGGAGGGGAGCACCCCGGTCGAGCGCACCGTGCTCAAGCTCTGCCGCGAGCTGATCGGCCGCGGCGACCTCGGGCCGGAGGACAACTTCCTGGCCGCGGGCGGCAACTCGCTCGCCGCGGCGAGACTGCTGGAGGCCCTGGAGAACGAGTACGGCGTCCGGCTGCGCGCCCCCCTGGTGCTGCGCCAGCCGGACCTGCGGGCCGTCGCCCGACTGGTCGAGGAGCGGGTGGCCGAGCTGACCACCACCGCCTGACCCCGCCCGAACCTCCTCAGCGCGGCGCCCCGACCCACCCGGCCGGGGCGCCCGGAAGGGAACCACCACCCATGACCACTGCGACCTCGCCCGCCGCCGCCTCGGCCCCCGCGACCTCGCCGGCCGCAGCCTCGCCCGCCTCGGCCCCCGCGAACCCGTCCGGCCTGAGCGCCGCGACCCTGCCCGCGCTGCCCGTGCCCGCACTGATCGCCCGGCAGGCCGGACTGCGGCCCGACGCGCTCGCCGTGACCGACGGCTCCACCGTCCTGACCTACCGCGAACTCGTCGACGCCGCGGGCCGATTGGCCGCCGTCCTGGCCGCCCGGGGGATCGGCCCCGGCAGCGCCGTCGGCCTGCTGTGCGCCCACTCGACCCGGCTCGTCGTCGCCCAGCTCGCCGTCTGGCGGGCCGGCGCGCTCGTCGTCCCGATCGACCCCTCCTATCCGCGCCCCCGGATCGCCGAGATGACCGCCGACGCGGACGTCCGGCTCGTCCTCGGAGACAAGGGCCTGCTCGCCGAGGCCGGGTTCCCCGAGGAGCGCACCCTCGTGCTGACCGAGCGCGGCACCGAGGCCACCGACGGCACGGCACCCGACGCAGCCGACCCGGCCGCGCCCGCCCTGCTCTACTACACCTCCGGCTCCACCGGCCGCCCCAAGGGCGTCCTCGTCCCGCACGGCGCCGTCACCGACCTGGTCGCCGCCGAGGACACCGTCGCCCTCGGCCCGCGCGACCGGATGCTCCTGCACTCCACCGTCTCCTTCGACGCCGCCACCTTCGAGCTGTGGACCCCGCTCGTCCGCGGCGCCGCCGTGGCCGTCTCCCCGACCGAGCGGCCCAGCGCCGAGGACCTCGTCCGCGACGTCGAGCGCTTCGGAGTCACCGCCGTCTTCCTCACCACCGCGCTCTTCCACCACCTGGCCGCCCGGCGGTCCCGGGTCTTCGGCGTGCTGCGCACCGTCGTCGTCGGCGGCGAGGCGATCTCCGCCGAGCACGCGGGCGCCGTGCTGCGGTCCTTCCCCTGGCTCGAACTGGTCAACGGGTACGGGCCGACCGAGGCCACCACCTTCACCACCCTGCACTGGATCACCCGCGCCGACTGCGCCGGCTCCGTCCCGATCGGCCGGACCTTCGGCGGCGCCCGCGCCCACGTCCTGGACGAGCAGCTCGCGCCGGTGGCGCCGGGCGCCGTCGGCGAGCTGTGGATCGCCGGCGACCGGCTGGCCCTCGGCTACCTCGACCGGCCGGAGCTGACCGCCGAGCGCTTCCGCGAACTGCCGGGCATCGGACGCGCCTACCGCAGCGGCGACCGGGTCCGCCGACTGCCGGACGGCTCCCTGGAGTACCACGGGCGCACCGACGACCAGGTCAAGGTGCGCGGCTTCCGGATCGAACCCGGCGAGGTCGAGCACGCGCTGCTCCAGCTGCCCGAGGTCGCCGAGGCGGCCGTCGTGGTCCGCCGGGCCGGGCAGGCCGACGCCGCGCTCACCGCCTGCCTGGTGCTCGCCGAGGGCGCCCGCCCGGCCGTCGAGACGCTGCGCGCCCGCCTCGCCGAGCAGCTGCCCGCCCACCTGGTGCCCACCGCCTGGACCGTACTCGCCGCGCTGCCGCTGACCGGCAGCGGAAAGGTGGACCGGCGGGCGCTGGCCGCCGACGGTCCGGCCGAGGCGCAGCCGTCCGCCGGGGCCGAACTCGGCCCGATCCAGCAGGTCGTCGCCGAGGCGTGGAGCCGGGCCCTGGAACGCCCGATCACCGACCCGGCCGCCGACTTCCTCGCCGAGGGCGGGCACTCGCTGCTCGCCATGTGGGTGGTGGACGACCTGCGCGAGGACCTCGGGGTCGAGCTGTCGCTCGCCGACTTCCTCGCCCATCCGACCGTCGCCGCCCAGGCCGAGCTGCTGGAACGCGCCCTGCTGGCCGCCGACGACACCCCGGGAGCCGACCGATGAGCACCGTCGACCAGACCGACCTGCTGCGCCGCGCCCGCGGCCGCCGCGCAGCCGCCACGCCCGCCGCCGCGCCCGCCCGGCCCGTCGCGGCCGGTGACCAGGCCCCCCTCTCGCACGCCCAGCAGCGGATGTGGCTGATGGACCACCTCGGCCAGGGCGGCGCCCTCTACAACGTGCCGGTCGCCACCCGGCTGCGCGGCCCGCTCGACCGGGCGGCCCTCGCCACCGCGCTCACCGGCCTGACCGAGCGGCACGCCGTCCTGCGCACCCGCTACCCGCGCCGGGGCGACCAGCCGTACCAGCAGGTCGACCCGGTCACCCCGGTGCCGCTTCCGGTGCTGGACGCCACCGGACCGGAGCAGCTCGCCGCCGAGGCCGCCCGGCCGTTCGACCTCGCCGCCGGGCCCGTGCTGCGCGCCGTGCTCCTGCGGCACGGGCCCGAGGACCACACGCTGCTACTGACGATCCATCACATCGCCATCGACGGCGGCGCGTTGCGGTTCATCGCGGAGGACCTCGCCGAGCTGTACCGTGCCGCGCGCGACGGCGTGCCGGACCGGCTTGCGGCCCCGGCCCCGTCGTACGCCGACTACGCCCGCCAGGAGCGCGCCCGGGACGCCGAGTTGACGGCCGCCGCCGACACCCTCGCGGCCGGGCTGTCCGGGGCGCGCCCCCTGTCGCTGCTGCGGCCCCTCCCGCCCGGCGCCCGCGAGCGCCGCGCCGTGCTGCACACCGCGCCGCTGGAGCCGGCGGTGCTGGAGGAGCTGCGTGTCCTCGGCGCACGGCACGGCGCCACGCTGTTCACCGTCGTGCTGGCCGCCGCGTTCGCCGCACTGCGCATCGCCTCCGGGCAGGACGACCTCGTCCTCGGCTGCGCCAGCGGCCACCGCGGGCGGCCCGAGTTCCGCCGGACCGTCGGACTCGCGGTCAACACCCTCGCCGTGCGGGCGGATCCGTCCGGGGACCCGTCGTTCGCCGAACTGCTCGGCCTGGTCCGCACCGCCCTGCTCGACGCGCAGCAGCACCACGAGGTGCCCCTCGACCTGGTGGTCGAGCGGCTCGGCGCGGCCGCGCGCGGCGCGGACGGCACCCCGCTGCTCTCGGTCAGCTGCGACCTCGTCCAGAACGTCGACCCGCTGGTGCTGCCCGGCCTCGACGCCGAGAACGTGGAACTCGACCTGGGGCTGGCCAAGTTCGGCCTCACCCTGCTGGTGGAGGACGGCCCGGAGCCGCGCTGCCTGCTGCAGCACGACGGGGACGCGCTGGACCAGGACACCGCCGCCCGGCTGCTCGACGCCTTCGCGGCGCTGCTCACCGCCGTGGCCGGCGACCCGCGGCGGCGGCTGTCCGACCTGCCCGGAGAGCGGTTGACGGTCGCCGAACACCCGGTCGTGGAAGCCCTGTCGGCCCATCCCGCGGTGGTCGAGGCGGCCGTGGTCGACAATCCCGACGGCCCGCCGCTCGCCTACGCGGTGGTGCGCGGTCCGGTCGTCCCGAGCGGGACCGATCTGCGGGCCGCCCTGCGCGGACGCCTCCCGGCCGGCGAACTGCCACTCGCCGTCACCCTGGTGGACCGGTTGCCCCGCCACCCCGACGGTACCCCCGACCGCGACCGGCTGCCCGGCGCTGCGCCGCTGCGCGACCGGGCTGCGCCGTCCGACCAGGCTCCGCCGCAGGAAGGCCCGCTGGACGTCGTACGGCAGGCGTTCGGCGAACTCCTCGGCACCACCGCGCCCGCCGACGGCGACTTCTTCGCCCTCGGCGGCCACTCCCTGGTCGCCGTCCAGCTCGCCGAACGCCTGCGCACCCGCACCGGGCTGCCGCTCACCGGCCTCGACATCCTGGAACAGCGCACCCCGCGCGCCCTCGCCGCCCTGCTCGCCACCCGCGCCGACGAGCGCAGCGCCGCCCTCGCCCGGGCCGGCGCCCGCCCGCGGACCACCGGCGCCCGCACCGGCACCGTCCTGCTCACCGGCGCCACCGGCGGGGTCGGCGCGGCCGTGCTCCAGGAACTGATGGCCCAGGGCCGGCCGGTCCGGGTGCTGGTCCGGCCCGAGTCCGCGCACCTGCCCGCACTGAACGGCGCCGAGGTAGCGGAGGGCGACCTCGGGGACCTCGACAGCCTGCGCCGGGCCGTCGAGGGCGTGGACGCCGTCATCCACTCCGCCTGCACCTTCACCGAGCACGCCACCGACCTCGCCGCGATGCGCGCCCTGGTGGACGGCTGGCGGGGCGGCCCGTTCGTCTTCGTCAGCAGCATCGACGCGTACGGCCGCCCGGCGGGCACCGAAGTCGCCGAGGGCGGACCGAGCGGCGCTCCCGTCACCCCGTACGGGCAGGCCAAGCTGGACTGCGAGCGGATCCTCTTCGAGGCCGCCGCCACCGGCCGCGGCCAGGCCACCGCCGTCCGCGCGCCGATCGTCTGGGGCCCGCACCACCGCCTGCGCGACCAGCTCCGCTGGGGTGCCACCGGCCCGCTCTACCAGGCCGCCCTGGCCGGCCTGCCGATCGCGGTGCCGCCCGCCGACGCGTGGTACGGCGCCTCGTGGGTGCACTCCGCCGCCCTGGCCCGCGCCCTCACCGCCTGCCTCACCCCGGACCATCCCGCCGCCGGCCGGGTCGTCAACGCGGTGAGCGGACACGTCTCCTGGGCCGACTTCACCACCGAACTGGTCCGCCTGCTCGGCTCCGGCAGCCCCGTCGCCGCCACCCCCGACGCCGAGGAGGAACTCCACCGCCCCTGGCACTACCGGGCGGACACCCTGGCCGGCCCCCTCGCCCCCGAGCCCGGCGAGGACTGGCGAGACGTTCTGGCGGCCATGGTCCGCTGAGCGCCCGCCCCGGGCGGAGGGGCCGGAGGCCGGTCCCTCCGCCAGGGGCCGGCCTTTCCGCCCGCGGTTGGTCCCTCCAGCGGCAACGCCCGCTACCGGCGGCGCCGCAGGCGGCAGGCCGCGATGTTGCGGGTGCGCCGGGTACGGCCGCGCTCGGCGAGGAGGCCCAGGACCCGCCGGGCCGAGGACCCCTCGGCGAGGCGCGCCTGGAGCCAGGTGTCCGCCTCGGACACCTGCTCCTCCTCCCACGGCTCGTCCAGGGTGATCGCCCGCAGCAGCGCCCAGTCCCGCAGGCGCCGGACGGCGAAGGGGTCGGCCGCCGTGGCGTCGGCCAACTCCCTTTGCCAGGCCGGGAAGCCCGGTTCCGTCAGCAGCTCCGCCGCCCGCCGGTCCAGGTACTCGCAGACCGCGCAGCTAGCCATCGAGCGCTCCGGGTCGGTCAGCACCCGGGCCACGAGGCCGGCCGCGTCCTCGGGCGCCACCTCCGCGAAGGCCCTGCGGTACCGCGCGAACCGTACGTGCTCGTCCGGCTCGAAGCCTTCCGCGCCGGCCGCCGCCGTCGGCGTCACCGAGCTGTCCCCTCCCGTCGCCGCCCCGGCCAGGGGCCCGATGTCCGTCACCTGCCCGATCCTCGCACGGCCGCGACCGGACGCTCGCTCAGCCGATGGTCACCACCCGCGCCCACTGCGGTGGGGCGCTCGGCCGGTACTCCGCCCGGTTCTCGTTGTACCGGATCGGCCTCGGGAAGAGCCCGACCACCGTGCGGCAGGCCGGGGCGGCGGAGGGCCACGGGGTCTGGCCGTCGGTCAGGACCACCACCACGTCCGGGCGGGGACGACCGCGCAGGGCGGCGTCGAAGCCGGTGCGCAGGTCGGTGCCGCCCCCGCCGATCAGCGGGATGCCCTCGGCCCGGCAGAGCTGGTGGACGGCCTGGGCTGCCGCGTCGCAGGGGACGACGGTGACCTGGTCGCGGCGGCCGCCGACGGCCCGGCCGATCGCCGCGACCTCCAGCAGCGCGCTGCCCAGTTCGTCGTCCGAGACCGAGCCTGAGGTGTCGATGATCACCGAGACCCGGGGCGGGCGCCGCCGCAGGCTCGGCAGCAGCACGCCCGGCACCCCGGCCGAACGGCGGGCGGGGCGGCCGTAGCTGTAGTCCTCGCCCGCTCCCGCGCCGGACACCGCCGAGCGCACCGCCGCGCCCAGCAGCTGCCGCCACGGCTGCGGCGGGTGGAACGCCTCCTCGGCCCAGCGCTTCCAGCCCGCCGGGGCGGTGCCGGGGCGACCCCGGATGCCCTCGGCGACCCGGAAGCGCACCGCGTCGCGCTCCTGGGCGGTGAGCCCGTGACCGCCGTCGGGGCCGAGGTCCCACGGACGGTCCAGGCCGTCGGCGCCGCTGCCGCACTCCAGCCAGGCCGCCTCCAGGTGGCCCGGGTGGGAGCGGTACCGGCGTACGTACTCCTCCATGAGCAGCCCCTCCGGCAGCTGGAGCATCTCCGCCCTGATGGCGCCGGCCGGGCTGGTCAGACCCTCGCCGTACACGTCGTCGTTGATCTCGCAGTCGGCGGCGATGTTCATCCGCAGCCGGGCGGCCGGGCCCTCCAGACCGAGTTCCCGGGCGAGCCGGTCGCCGCGCCCGTGGTGGTCGCGCAGCAGGTGCGAGACCTCGTGCACCCAGACGCCGGCCAGCTGGTCCACCGGGGTGCGGGCGACGAAGGCCGGCGAGGCGTAGCAGCGCCAGTACCGGTCCACGGCCATGGTCGGCACCTGCCGGGACTCCACCAGGTGGAGGGCGAACAGGGCCGTAGCCAGGTAGGGGCGGACCCGGGCGGCGTACAGCCGGGCGGCGTACAGCTTCTCCAGGTCCAGCGGCGGGGACGGCGCGTTCGCGGTGCCGCCGGGGCTTTTCGCCGTGCGGCTCGTCGGCCCGCCGCCTGCCGTGTGGCTCGTCGGCCCGCCGCCCGCCGTGCCGCTCATCGCCCCGCCGCCCGCGCCTGACCGATGCCGACGAGGTCGGCCCGGCGGGAGACCGCGAGCGCCGGGGTGAGCCGCTCGATCGCCGCGGGCACGTCCCAGTCCTCCCGGCGCAGCGAGGCCAGCGTGGTCGCCGGGACGACCAGCAGGTCCGGCGCGCCCGTCTCCAGGGCCCGGACCAGCAGCGCCCAGGCCGCGTCCCAGCGCGCCCGGTCCGGCCGGTTGCGGACCGCCGCGACCACTCCGTCCAGCACCGCCTGGCGCAGGTCCCCGCGTTCGGGCAGTACAGCGCCGGCCGGGTCGGCGAGCAGGTCCTCCGGATCCGGCAGGTCCATCCGGTCCATGTACGCCATCAGCTCCAGCCCCGGGCCGTCCCCGACCGCACCGCGCACCAGCAGCGAGAGCACCTCCCGGGAGGACCCGGCCGCGGTCGCGAAGGCGATCAGCCGCAGCGTCATGTCCCAGCTGCGCGGGGAAGGCCAGGCGCCGCCGCGCCGGGTCTCGGTGGTGGGCAGCCGGTGCACCAGCTCGGGGCGGGCCGCCAGCAGCCCGCACACCGCGCGCCGGGCCAGTGCGACGGCGGCCGGCAGCGCCTGCGGGTCGAGCCGGGGCAGGGTGGCCACCGGCCAGACGCCGCCGAGGCCGCGCACCACCACCTCGTGGTCGTGCGCCCACTGAAGGTGGACGAAGCGGTTGGCCAGCGGCGGACTCAGCTCCCAGCCGTCGGCCGCCGAGGAGCGCGGGTTGGCGGCGGCCACGACCCTTACGCCGGGCGGGAGTTCGAGCGTTCCGATGCGCCGCTCCAGGACCAGCCGGAGCAGTGCGGCCTGGACGGCGGGTGGCGCGGTGGACAGCTCGTCCAGGAACAGCAGACCGTGCCCGGCCCGCACCAGCCGCACCGCCCAGTCCGGCGGGGCCATCGGGACGCCCTGCTGCGCCGGGTCGTCGCCGACGATGGGCAGGCCGGAGAAGTCGGAGGGCTCGTGGACGCTGGCGATCACCGTGGTCAGCGGCAGTTCCAGGGCCTCGGCGAGCTGGTTGAGCGCGGCGGTCTTGCCGATGCCGGGCTCGCCCCAGAGCAGCACGGGCAGGTCGGCGGCGACGGCCAGGGTGAGCGCCTCCAGTCGGGTGTCGGCGCGCGGTTCGGTGGTGGTGTCGGCCAGCAGGTCGAGCAGCTGCCGGGCGACATCGAGGCGGGCGGCTTCGGGAGTGCGGACGGGCATGGGTGATCACCTCAAGATGTCTGGTGCTTAAGGGCGTTCAGAGCGGGGCGGTCGGCGGTCGGCGCCGTGGGCTTCGGCGTCGGCGTCGGCGTCGTGGGCGTGGGCGTCGTCGGCGTCAGCGGAGCGAGGCCAGGCGCGGGCGTGGGCGGAAGGCCGAGCTGCCGGGGCGGGTGCTGTGGCGTACGCGTGGCGCCGGGTAGGTGACGGGAACGGGCCCGGTGAGGCCCGCCCGGTAGAGGCCGTAGGCGATGCGCCGCTCGGCCGCCGCCGCCAGCTCGTCGCGCAGCGGTCCGTCGCGCAGCACCGCTTCCGGTCCGAGCAGGGCCTCGACCACGGCCAGCGCCCCGGCGGTGTCGCCGTGGTCCAACCGATCGCGTACACCGGCCAGTTGGGCAGGCCGGCGGTGCGCGAGGTCGATCGCCCGCAGACAGGGCAGCGGGGTGCCGGACAGGGCGGCCAGCAGCTCCTCGCGGCGCAGCTCGGCCGGCTCGTGGTCGAGCGGGACGAGCGTCCCGTCGACCAGCCCGATCCGGTGCCGCGCCCCTCGGCAGTCCACCAGCCCGTGGGGCTCGGGCCCTGTCGCCGCCCGTGCCAGGGGTGCCTGCCCGGGCGCCAGCGCGGCCGCTAGCAGGGGGTGCAGCCGCTCGGCCTCGATCGCCCCGCTGCGGAGCAGGTCGATGTCGGGTGGCGCCCAGGTCGCGGCATCGGGCAGCAGCGGCAGTCCCGAGACGTTGCCGAGGGCCTCCGTCGTCGACCCGTCCGGTCCGAGCAGCAGCCGCCGACGACTTCCGAGCCGTACCACCACGGGACCGGGCGGCAGCCCGTCGGCGCGCAGCAGCAACTCGGCCTCGACGGCCCAGCGGTCGGCGGCCCAGCGTCGGGACGGATCGCCAAGTTCTGTAGTGGTCGGCCCCGTTGGCGGATCCCCGGTTCCGGCCCGGACGGTCAGCTCCGCGCTGCGCCCGGCGTCCCAGAGGTGCCGGTGCAGGTCGTAGCGGAACCGTCGGCTGGGACGCGGATGCGGGTGCGGCGACCGGCCGTCGTCAGCGAGCCCGTCCCAGAGCGCCAGGCTGATCCGTTGCCCGTACTCCGCCCAGGCGGGCGGTGTGCGAACCACGAGGAAGACCGGCGGTCTGCCGGGGTAGCGGGTCAGCGGCACGGTGAGCCCGGGCCGCAGCAGTCCGTCGGGAGCGGACCTCGGTAGGTGCCAGCGCAGCAACTCCGGTGCCAGGCAGCGGAGATCGGCCCGCAACCGGTCGGCGAGCTCCCGTCCGTGGACGCGGGTGACGTCCCGCAGGCGGAAGTCGACCTCGACGTTGGCGGCGGCGCAGGCCCCGGCCCAGTCGCCGACCAGGCGGCGGGCGGTGGCGATTTCGATCATGGAGGGCGGCACGGCGTACTCGCGTACGCGCCGCCAGAAGGAGAGGCGGGAGTCGTTCCCGTGCGCGGGGTGAGTGGGCATCAGCACTCACTCTTCGCGGACGGGACCCCCATTCTGTGAGCAGCGTGAGTGGTCATCGCGGGGGAGCATAGCCTCCCCGCACCGAAGTTCGCCACACCGTTCCGAGTCGCCGGGTGGTTCCGCGGCCCCGGTGCGGCGGGGCCAGCCCCCGGCCTCCGCCGTACGACTGGCCGATTCCGTTCGCCGGTGACCGGCGAGGGCTCGCGGCGGACGGCCCGCCGCGAGCAGACTGGCCGAGGCACGGGAGTTCCGACCCCAGGGGGCAGGCATGTCCGTACGACCCGGCAGGCGCGAGGCAGTCGGCAGGCTCCGGACCGCGATCGGCGCCCTCGTCGTCGCCCTGGCGGCGGGAGCCGCGGTGGCCCTGCCCGTCGCGGACGCGGAGGCGGCCGGCACCAAGGGCGGCAAGGTGGTTTACCTGACCTTCGACGACGGCCCCAGCCCCGCGTACACGCCCAAGGTCCTGGCGACGCTCGCCCGGTACGGGGTGCGCGCGACCTTCTTCGAGATCGGGCAGAACGTCGCCGCCCACCCCTCGGTGACCGCGCAGGTCGCCAGGCAGGGCCACAGCGTGCAGAACCACTCCTGGTCGCACCCGGACCTGCGCAAGCTCTCCGCCGCCGCGCTCAACGCCCAGGTGGCCGACACCGACAAGGCCATCCGGGCACAGACCGGCCGCACCCCGAGCTGCCTGCGCCCGCCGTACGGCGCGGTCAACGGCACGGTGCGCTCGAAGGCCTCGGCGCTCGGCAAGCAGGTCGTGCTCTGGTCCGTGGACCCGGCGGACTGGTCCCGCCCCGGCGCGGCCGCGATCAGGTCCCGGGTGCTGAACAACGTCCGCCCCGGCTCGGTGATCCTGCTGCACGACGGCGGCGGCGACCGCAGCCAGACGGTGGCCGCCCTGCCGGAGATCATCTCCACGCTCAAGGCGCGCGGGTACGGCTTCGCCACCCTCTGCGGCTGAGTCCGCCCGTCGAACGGCAGCGAGCCCGGTCAGCTGCGGCCGTTGAGCACGAGCGCCCAGGCGAGGCAGGTCAGGGCGCCCGGTCGGTGCCGGCGCGGTGAGGGTTCGCGGCCGGTTGGTGGGTGGGTGGATGGGTGAAGGCCCGCCCCCTCAGCCCTTGGTCCCGCCCCCGGGGCGGGGGTGGGTCGCGCGGGTTGTGGGGCGGGCCTTCGTGGTACGGAAAAAGGGGTGGCGCGCCGTCGGATGGGGCGCGGGGTGGGTCAGTTGAGGACGGCGAGTGCGGCGTCGTAGTTCGGCTCGTCGGCGATCTCCGCGACCAGCTCGGTGTGGAGGACGGTGTCGTTCTCGTCGAGGACGAGGACGGCGCGGGCGGTGAGGCCGGCGAGGGGGCCGTCGGCGATGTCGACGCCGTAGGTGTCGTGGAAGTCGCGGGCGCGCAGGGTGGAGAGGGTCTTGACGTTGTCGAGGCCTTCGGCGCCGCAGAAGCGGGCCTGGGCGAAGGGGAGGTCGGCGGAGATGCACAGCACGACGGTGTTGTCGAGCGAGCCGGCCTTGGCGTTGAACGCGCGCACCGAGTTCGCGCAGGTCGGGGTGTCGATGCTGGGGAAGATGTTGAGGACCTTGCGCTTGCCGGCGAAGTCCTTCAGGGAGACGTCGGCGAGTCCTTCGCCGACGAGGGTGAATGCGGGGGCCTGGGTGCCGGTGGCGGGCAGTGCGCCGCCGACCTGTACCGGGTTGCCCTTCAGCGTGACCTGAGCCATGAAAAGTCTCCTACCAGCGGTATGCGGGATGCAACGCGCCGATCCTACTGCCCGTCCCTGTTCCCGCCAGGGGGCGACCACCGATCCGGACACCCTGGTACTGCGGAAGGTCGCCGGAGTCGGGAGCCGTCACCGGAGAGGGACTCGCCCCGACGCGGCCGAGGCACCTCGACTCCCTGCCGGAGCACCGTCTCCACCCCGCGTTCCACCGCCGCCGGACGGCCGCCTTGGACCACGAGGTCGTGGGCGCCTTCATCTCGAGCACGGAGCGCAACGGCGTCAGGCGGCGCAACCGCTGTGCGGTTCAAGCCAAGTCGGGGTGCCGACGGCGGTCGGTGGGCGACTCCGCTTCCACGCGCCGGAGCGAGCGATCTCATAGTGGGGGGAAGCCTGAGCGTCGGGTCACGCTGTCCGAACTGGCCACCAAGGCCACCGGAACCTGGACGTTCGACGCCCAGGGTTTCCCGTGGACCGCCGACGACACCATCACCGTGCCCCTCAAGTACGACGCCAACGGCGGCGCGAGCATATACAGTGCCCGCACCCGGCCGACGTTCACCAACTGCGCCGGAACGGTGTAACAGCGCGCCCGAAAGGCGCTGTTCGAGCACTTCGGCCCGACCGACCCGTGGATCGGGTCGACGACACCGGGCTGTCCGGCCGCGACCGGCCGGACAGCTCCGGGACCGCCGGGTCCTGCGGCGCCACCTGGGCGAGCAGGTGGTGAACGGCGCCTACGCCGACGCCGTCGGCGGCCTCTCACCGGTCCAGATCTCCGCCTTCGTCCTCGGGCTGCTCCCGAAGCCGCGGCTCGACGCCATCGCCGCCGAACCCCGCTCCGGCAGGCACGTCCACCTCGCCCGGTGTGAACATCACCGCGCCGAACAGCGCGTTCTGTCAGCGGTTCTTGCCCGTGGGCTGGGTCTTCTGGTTGTAGATCTCCTTGCCGTCCGCGTTGTAGGCGTGGACGTAGGAGGCCGGGGGGAAGGAGTTCGCGTTGTGGCCGGTG
>NZ_JBSFKQ010000016.1:0-136750 GCF_053598615.1 Kitasatospora sp. NPDC001095
AGGAAGATCTTGGTCGATCCCCTGAATAGCAGAGGCACTTCCCTTATCTCGCGCACCCTTGACACCGCCGCCCAGTCCTTAACTTCGTGGCATTGGATGCTGCTGCCGCTCCGGCTGTACGACGGGCTCGGGAGGAGGTGCGCGCCGAACTGGCCGGGCGTGGCCTGCGATGCGGACAAGCCCGGCTGCCAGTGGCGGGCCTGCTGGCCCTGGCAGCAGGCGGTACGGGCGTGGCCATCGCGGCGCAGGAGGCCGAGGTGGTCGGCCTCCTGCGCCGGGGGCTCGCGGGGGTCAGGCGAGGTGGTACGGGGCGGGGGTGGGGACCTCGACGTCGAGGGTGGTGGCGGCGTGGCGGGCCCAGTAGGGGTTGCGGAGCAGTTCGCGGCCGATCAGGACGGCGTCGGCGCGGCCTTCGGTGAGGATGGCCTGGGCCTGGGCGGGGTCGGTGATCAGGCCGACGGTGGCGACCGGCAGGTCGGTCCCGCGGCGCACGGCCTCGGCGAAGGGCACCTGGAAGCCGGGCCCGGCCTCGATGCGTGCGTCGGGGACGATGCCGCCGGTGGAGACGTCGAGCAGGTCGACGCCGTGGGCCTGGAGCTCCTTGGCGAGGCGGACGGTGTCCTGCGAGGTCCATCCCTCCCGGCCGTCCTGCGGGTTCTCGGTGATCCAGTCGGTCGCGGAGACGCGGAAGAAGACCGGCAGGTCCTCGGGCCACACCGAGCGGACGGCGTCGACGACCTCCAGCGCGAAGCGGATGCGCCCCTCGAAGGAGCCGCCGTAGCCGTCGGTGCGGTGGTTGGCCGCGGGGGAGAGGAACTGGTGGACCAGGTAGCCGTGGGCGCCGTGGACCTCGGCGACCTGGAAGCCGGCGTCGAGCGCGCGCCGGGCGGCGTCGGCGAACTGCCGGACGATCTCGCCGATCTGTTCCTCGGTCAGCTCGTCCGGCGTGGTGTGGGCGGGGGAGAAGGCCTCGGCGCTGGGGCCGACCGGGGTCCAGCCGTGCTCCTCGTCCGGGCTGACGGGACGCCCGCGGTCGACCCAGGTGCGCTCGGTGGACCCCTTGCGGCCGGCGTGGGCGAGCTGGATCGCTGGGACGGTGCCCTGGCTCTTCAGGAAGGAGGTGATCCGGCGGAAGGCCGCGACCTGCTCGTCGCTCCAGATGCCGAGGTCGTACGGGGTGATGCGCCCATCGGGGCTGACCGCGGTGGCCTCGGTGATGATCAGCCCGGTGCCGCCGGCGGCGCGGGCCGCGAGGTGGGCGAAGTGCCAGTCGGTCGGGACACCGGCCGCGTCCCCGTCCGGGACGGCGCTGTACTGGCACATCGCCGGCATCCAGATCCGGTTGGGGACGGTCAGGGACCGCAGGGTGAACGGGGCGAAGAGGGAGGTGCTCATGTCGGACTCCCGATGGGGTCGGCGCCAATGCGAAGGGGAGAGCATGCAACTTTTGCAGCTGCACTTACAATCGCAGACAATAATTGCGCGCGCAGGGACCTGCAAGGGTGCTCCGTCGGCACCACCTCCCACCTGCGAGAATCAATCCCGTGATCGACTCCGCAGCCACCAGCACCCCGGACGCCCCGACCGCCCCGCTCACCGTCGCCGCCGCCGCGATCGTCCAGGAAGGCCGGCTCCTGGTCGTCAGCAAGCAGGCCGCCCCCGAGGTCTTCTACCTGCCCGGCGGCAAGCCCGACCCCGGCGAGGACGCCCTCCAGGCACTCGCCCGCGAACTGGGCGAGGAACTCGGCGCGGCCCCGGTCGATCCCCGCCACCTCACCGACATCCGCGCCACCGCCGCCCTCGAAGGCGTGCCCATGCTGATGACCGTCTTCACCGCCACCCTGGACCGCGAGCCCGTCCCCGCCGCCGAACTCGCCGACCTGCGCTGGACCGACGGCCGCGACGACACCCTGCGCCTGGCCCCCGCCGTCCGCGACCACCTCCTGCCACTGCTGCGCGAACGCGGCGACCTGGCCTGACGTTTGTGGGGTGCGGGAGTCGGCGCGCGCCCGGTGGCGTCGGGTGGCGCTGCCATTGGCGCGCTCTCCGGAGGGCCCCGGGGCGGGGCGGGAGTCGGCGCCCCGGGACGCCGGACGGCGCCGCCCGGTTCCCCGGGCGGCGCCGTCGATGCCGTACGAGCAGTCAGCCGGCCGTCAGCGCGCCGTCTGCGGGACGCGCTGGCTCGGGACGGCGCCCCGGGCGGCGCGCGGCGCACCCGCGGCACCCGCGGCCGCGCCGACGGTGGCGGGGGAGGCGCCGAGGGCGGTGCCCCGGGTCTCCTCGGCCCACATGACGCAGACCAGCAGCCCGACCGCCGTGGTCCCGGCCGCGATCAGCATGGTCGGGCCGGTGCCCAGACCGGTCAGCGACAGCGGCAGCAGGTAGGTGCCGACGGCCGCGCCGATCCGGCTGACCGAGGTGGCGACGCCCACCGCGGTGGCCCGGATCTCGGTCGGGAACAGCTCGTTGGGGTACGTCCAGTCGAGCACGTTCGGCCCGCCGCACAGGAAGGCGTACGCGCACAGCGCCAGCAGCGCGACGGCGGCCGGGGCGGTGGGCCACACGCCCAGCAGCGCCAGCGGGACGGTCATCAGCGCGAAGGACCAGATGATGACGGGCCGGCGCCCGCGGGTGTCGATCAGGCGCAGCGCCGGGTAGCAGCCGAGCAGGAAGACCATGCTGATCAGGCCGGTGCCCAGGGTCTCCATCACGGTGCCGCCGGGCATGCCGAAGGAGGAGAGGATCTGTGGGCCGAAGGTGAGCATCGCGAACAGCGGGCCGACCTGGCACAGGAAGAACAGGCCGCAGAACAGGGTGCGGCGCCGGTAGGGCTGGGTCATCAGCAGGCGCAGTCCGGCGGGGCGGCCGCGCTCGGCCGGGTCGGGCATCAGTTCCCGGCCGTCCACGCGCACGCCCAGGTGCTTCTCGACCACGCGCACCGCGTCGCCGACCCGTCCGTTGGCGGCCAGCCAGCGCGGCGACTCCGGGGAGCCGCGCCGGATCACCAGGAACACCACGCACAGCACCGTGGAGCTCGCCAGCATCCACCGCCAGCTGCCCGGCCCGGCCAGCTCCAGGAAGAGGTAGCCCACCACGTAGGCGAGCACGGAGCCGGCGTACCAGGCGATGATCTGCTTGCCGAGCAGCCGGCCGCGGTGCTTGGTGGGCAGCCACTCGGCGAGCAGCGAGGTGGCGATGGGGTAGTCGGCGGCCACGGCCAGGCCGAGCACGAAGCGCAGCACGGCGATCGCCCACACCGCGTCCACCCAGAAGGAGAGCACCGAGCAGGCGACCATCACGAGCAGGTCGGCGGTGTACATCACCTCCCGGCCGATCTTGTCGGTCAGCACGCCGAAGAGCGCGCCGCCGACGAACATTCCGACCAGGGCGGCGGCGCCGATCAGGCTGACCTCGGCGGTGGACAGTCCGAGGTCCGGGCGCATCCCGATCAGGGCGACGCCGACGATGCTCAGGATGTAGCCGTCGAGCAGGGGGCCGCCTGAGCAGGCGAGGGCCAGCCTGCGGTGGAACGCGGTATACGGGGCGTTGTCGATGGTCTGGGACATGTGCTTGGGGTCCTCCGGAGCGTACGGCGCGCGACCGCGCACCGTGCGCCGGGTAGACGGCAGGGGAAGACGCCGCCCACGTCGGACGGCGCCATCGCCCGGTCACAACGGGCGACCGTCCACGGTTGCCCGGCCCCCGCGGGGCCGCCACCGGGCCGAAGGTCGAGGGGATTCACGACCAAGGTCCCGAAGCGGACAGGCCCTTCGCCCGTGCCGGATCGCCGCCCGCCCAGTCCTGCCGGGACGAGGCGCCGTCGCGGGCATCGAACGCGCGCCGGGCGTGACCCTCGTCACTCGAAGCCCCAACAGGCCTGGGAATGTGGCCCATTACACATCCGGGCGGTGCCCGTCCGTACGGAGACGACCCCGCTGCGTCACCTCCGGAGCGCTCACGCGCGCCCCGCCGTCAGCTCCCGGTCAGCTTCCCGTCAGGACGTGAGCCCGAGCCGGGCGAGGCCCGAGTCCAGCGCCGCCTCCAGGTGGTCGGTGGAGCCGGTGGTCATCAGGATCAGCACTCCGCCCTGGACCCCGGCCAGCAGCGCCGCCGCCTCCCGCTCGGCGTCCAGGTCGGCGGCGGCCACCCCGCCGGCCTGCAGGTGCCGGATGCCCGCGGCGAGCTGGCGCTGCCACTGCCCCAGCAGTTCGGCGGCCACCGTGCGGCCCGCGCCGGTGGCGGTGCCCAGCTGGGACAGGGCCACGTGCAGCGGGCAGCCGACGCCCTGGGCGCGGTAGCGGGCGAGGACCTTGTCGCGCCACTGCCGCCAGGCCTCCCGGGAGGTGAGGGAGCCCAGTTCCGGCTGCTGGTCGTCGAGGACCCGGGCCGCCTCGAAGCGGGCCACGGCCAGCAGCAGCTCGTCCTTCCCGCCGGGGAAGTAGTGGAACAGCTGGCTCTTGCTGGTGGCGGTGCGGGCCATCACGTCCTCCAGGCGCAGCGCGAACACGCCCTCCGCGCGGATCTCCCGCGCGGCGCCCTCGATGATGCGCCGCCTGGTCGCGGCGCCCTTGCGGGTCGGCGGAACGTGCTCCTTCACCGTGCTCGCGAGGGCACTCACGGCAGCAGGACCAGCTTGCCGGTGGTGCGCCGGGACTCCAGGTCCGCGTGCGCCCGGGCGGCCTCGGCCAGCGGGTAGCGGCCGGTGACCTGCGCGGTGAGCCGGCCCGCCAGGACGAGGTCGAACAGCTCGCCGGCGCGCCGTACCAGCGCCTCGCGGGTGGGGACGTGGTGGTGCACCACCGGGTACGTGAGCAGGATGCTGTTCGGCAGGTCGGTGGGCCGCAGCTCGGGCACGCCCATGAAGGGGCCGTAGTAGGCGTGCACCCCGTGCGGGCGCAGGGCCAGCTGGGAGGAGCGGAAGGTGTCGGCGCCGCCGCCGTCGTAGACGACGTCGGCCCCGCGCCCGCCGGTCAGCTCCCTGATCCGGTCCTCGAAGCCGCCGCCGGAGTGGACCAGCACGTGGTCGGCGCCGGCCTCCTTCGCGACGGCGGCCTTCTCCTCGCGGGAGACCAGGCCGATGACGTCGCCGCCGCGGGCCTTGACCAGCTGGGTGAGCAGCCGCCCGACGCCGCCCGCCGCCGCGTGCACCACCGCGGTGTCGCCCGGGGCGATCGGGTAGGTCTCGGTGCTCAGGTGGCTCGCGGTCAGGCCCTGCATCAGCAGGCCGCCCGCGACCTCGTCCGGCACCCCGTCGGGCACCTTGACCAGCGAGGCGGCCGGGACGGCGAGCAACTCGGCGTAGCTGCCCGGGTGGTAGAACCAGGCCACCCGGTCGCCGACGGCCAGGCCGTCCACCCCCGCGCCGAGGGCGGTGACGTGGCCCATGCCCTCGGCGCCGAGCACCGCCGGCGCCGCCCAGCCCGGGCCGCCCTCGGCGCGGGCGCCGACGTCCATGTAGTTGACGCCGGCCGCGCCCAGGCGCACCAGCGCCTCGCCGGGGCCGGGGACCGGGTCCGGCAGCTCGGTCCAGCGCATGACCTCGGGGCCGCCGTGCTCCTCGATCCGGATCGCGTGCATGGGCTGACACCTTTCTGTACGGGGCTCGTTCGGGAGGGGGTGCACAGCACGGTAGGCAGCCGAAAATGGACCCACAAGTCCAGAAATCCGTACGGTGGTCGGGTGTCTACCGGCCCGCCGCCAGCGGCACGGCGACGTCCGCGACGTGCTCCTCCGGCCCGGCGGTCGCCCAGTTCGGGTAGTACACCTCCCGGTTCGGCCCGCCCCGCCGGTACCCGCGGGCGGCGACCCAGGCGCCCACCGCGTCGTGGGCGGCGGCCATCGCGGCGAAGCCCCGCCGGGGCAGGGCGGTGTACGCCTCGCGGTGCGCGGGCTCGATGCGCACCCCGAACGGGCCGTGCGGGCCGACGGCGTTCGGGGTGGGGGCGCAGACCTCGACCAGGGCGTCGCAGTCCTCGCCCACCAGGCCGTGGAACACCGCGAACAGCGGCCCGGACAGGCACGCGTCCACCTCCCGCAGCCGCCCGAGCAGCGACTCGCCGGCCTCGGCGAGGAAGCCGGGCAGCGCGGCGGCGTCCACGTGCCGCCGGACGAACAGGACGTGCTGCTCGGGCACGTCGCGCTCGGCGATCTCGAACATGGTGGTGCTCCTTCCGGTCAGGACCTCTCGGGCGTAGCCCACCGCTTCCCGGCGGGCCGCGTGCTCGGACTCCCGCTCCCGCCAGTACGCCAGCAGCGCCCGCTCGCCCGCGCCCGCGCCCTCGCCCGGGCCCTCGTCGGCGTCGCCGTCGACGTCCAGTACCGACGGGATCCGCGCCAGCGGCAGCCCGGCGGCGCGCAGCAGCGCGATGCGCCGGGCCCGCTCGACCTGCGCCGGGCCGTAGCGGCGCACCCCGGTGAGCGGGTCGACCAGGGCGGGCGGCAACAGCCCCCGCGCGCCGTAGAGCCGCAGGGCCTTGAGGCTGAGCCTGGTCCTGGCGGCGAGTTCGCCGATGGTGATCATGTCCTCCTGCACGCCCGCCACTGTGCCCCCTGCCCCAGGGGCAGGGGCAAGCGGGCAGGCCGCAAGCGGGCGGGGGCGAACGGGCAGGCCGCAAGCGGGCAGGGGCGAACCCCATGCTCCGGCAACACCCCGGCCCCGGTCGACGGCGGCCTCGCCAACACCATCGGCGGCCCCGAAGGTCGGCCAGTGCGCCGAACTGTGACGAACCATCGGCAACGACCGCAGGCCCCGACCGTCCACGGTCCGGGCCTGCCGGCCACCGATGGCCGGAGTTGAGCGTGATTCCTATGATGGACAGTCAGTAATTCGTTATGCCGGTGCCATGATCCTCGGAGTGTGCCACCGGCTCAGGGCGCGCCCGGGGGACGGGGCCCGCCCCCGGATCCGCTCCGGTCCTCGGCATCGGTTCCTCGGTTCATCGATTCAGGGAGAAGCATGCGCGGCACCGTGCTCGCCGACCGCTACCGGCTGGTGGACTGGCTGGGCGGCGGGTCGATGGGCGACGTGTGGCTCGCCGAGGACGAGGTCCTCGGCCGCCGGGTGGCGGTCAAGGTGGTGAAGCCCGCGCTGCTGGACGAACCCGGCTTCGCCGAGCGCTTCCACGCCGAGGCCCGCGTCATGGCGCAGCTGCGGCACCCGGGCATCGTCGGCGTGTACGACTACGGGCACGACGGCGGGCAGGACGGCGGGCACGGCGAGGGGTACTCGGGCACGGCCGGGCGGCGCCCGGTCGGCTACCTGGTCATGGAACTGATCGACGGCCAGCCGCTGAGCGCCGTCCTGGAACACGGCGGCGCCCTGCCGGCGGCGCAGGCCCTGCGGATGGCCCTGCAGGTGCTGGAGGCGCTGGAGGCCGCGCACGAGTCCGGGGTGGTCCACCGGGACATCAAACCGGCCAACCTGATGGTCCGCGGCGACCGGACGGTGATCGCGGACTTCGGCATCGCCCGGCCCGCCTGCGACGCCCGGCTCACCGTCCCGGGGATGGTGCTGGGCACCGCCGCCTACCAGGCGCCGGAACAGGCCTCCACCGGGACGGTCACCGCCTCCGCCGACCTCTACGCGCTCGGCGTGGTCCTCTACGAGTGCCTGGCCGGCCACCTCCCGTACGAGGGGGAGACCGCCCTCGAAGTGATCCTCAAGCACCTGACGGAGCCCGTGCCGCCGCTGCCCGGGGACGTGCCCGAGCCGGTGTGGGCGCTGGTCGAGCGGGCGATGGCCAAGGAGCCAGGCGAGCGCTGGCCGGACGCGGCGACGATGGCCACGGCGGTGCGGCGCGCCCTCGCGGCGGTCGAGGGGGCGGTCGAGGGGACGCCCTCGCCGGTTCCGGACCGGACCCGGACCCAGACCCGGACCCAGGCCCAGGCCCAGGCCCGGACCCGGCCTGCCGCCGTACGCCCGCCGCGGGCCGGACGCCGCCTGCGGACGCTGGCCGGGCTGACGGCGCTGACCCTGCTGTGCGTGGCCGGGGCCGCCGGGGCCACGGTGGTGCGGCCCGGCCGGGCGCCGCACGGCGCCGTCGCCCAGCCCCCGGTGCCGGAGCCGGTCGCGCTGGTGGAGGCGGCCCGCCCGAGCGCCCAGCAGGCGGCGGCCCCCGCACCGTCGGCCGGAGAGGGCCAGAGCCCCGCACCCGCCGCCGGGCCCGAAACGCCCACCGGATCGCCCCTCGCCGCCCCGCCCACCGTCCCGCTCGCCGCCCTGCCCGCCGCCCCGGCTCCCGCCGTACCCGGCCGGAGCCCCGCCCCGCCCCCGGCCGCACCCGCCGCTGGTCAGAACCCCGTTCCGCCCGCGCCGAGCCCCTCCGCCCCGGACCGGCCCGCCACCGGCGAACCGGCCCCGCCCACCGCGACCGCGACCGGGACGCCGCCGCCGTCCGTGCCGCCCACGGCGCAGCCGAGGCCGCAGCTGCCCGCCCTGGCGCAGATCGCCGGTGCCAACGGCGCGTTGGACAACTACCAGTCCGCGGACGTGGACGGCAACATGGTCGGCACCTACGTCGTCAACGGCACCTCGGCGCAGCTGTGGCGGCTGGACAAGGTCGCGGAGGGGATGTACTACCTGCGCAACGCCTCCAGCAACTTCACCAAGGTGCTGGACCAGGACCGCACGAGCAGGCAGGTGCAGATCTGGTCGAGCCCGCCGGCCGTCTGGAACCAGGTCTGGGACATCGAGCCGGTCCCGGGCGGCTACCGGATCTACAACGTCGGCACCCGGCTGTGCCTGACGTCCGAGGGCATCGGCGTGGGCACCCACGGGGCGGACTGCACCGGCGCCCAGAACCAGCTGTGGACGATCAGCTGAGCCGCCGCTGAGCCGGCGACCGCCGACCGCCGGCCGGGCCGGCCGACGGGTCACGCCGGAAGCCAGGACGGCCACTGCCGGCGCGGCCGCACGACGGGCCCGCCGGGGCTGATCAGGGCGCGCAGCCGGTTGGCCTCGGGGGAGCCGATGGAGGCCAGGATGTCGTAGGCCTCCGACCGGCGCGCCAGGGCCTCGTCCGGTGCGGTGCCGCTCTCGGCGAGCGCGTCGCCGAGCGCCGCCAGCGCCAGCCCCCGCCCCCGGCGGTCGCCGTCGAGGGTCAGCACCTCCACCGCCCGCCCGGCCGCCGCCACCGCCTCCGCGCCGCGGCCCACGGCGCGCAGCGACTCGGTGAGCCGCAGCAGGGTGCGGCCCGTACGGCGCCGGTCGTCCGGCCGCAGCAGGGACAGGGCGTTGCGGTGGTGGCGCAGGGCCTGCTCGAACTCGCCGCGGTCGTGGGCGATCGTCCCCAGCGAGTCCAGGGCGAGCGCCTGCAGCTCGTAGTCGGCGAGCCGGTGGCAGATCAGCAGGGACTGGTCGACCACGCGCACCGCCGCGTCGTACCGGCCGAGTTCGGTGAACGCGCCCGCCAGGTTGAGCAGTTCGGCCGCCACCGAGCGCTGGTCGCCGAGCCGCTCCCAGACCGAGATCGCCGCCGTGAAGCCGCCGAGCGCGTCGCCCGGCCGGCCGACCTGGACGAACAGGGCGCCCAGCGCGGCGTGGGCCAGGGCGAGCAGCGGCCCCGGCAGGCCGTCGGCGGCGCACAGGTCGCGGGTCCTGAGCAGCTCGGCGAGGGCGGCGGGCTCGGAGCCGACCTCGGTCAGCAGCCGTCCGAGCACCAGCCTGGCCCTGACCTCGGCCGTCCGGTCGCCCGCCCGGACGGCGGCCTGGAGCAGGATCTTGGCCGCGTGCCCGAGCGGCCGGGTGGCCTGCCCGGTCTCGCACAACAGGCTGCAGCCGAGCAGCAGTTCGGCCGCCAGGTCGAGCCGGGGCGGTTCGGGGAGCCCGGCGTACTGGCCGACCAGCGCGCCGACGCCCCGGTAGTCGACGCCGCCGGGCGGCGCCACCGTGCGGGGGCCGGCGCCGGCCCCCGCCTCGGGCAGGGCGGCGCGGGCCGCGGACGGGCCGAGCGCCGCGACGGTCTCCGCGTGCTGACGGGCCACCAGGCGGGTGAGCACGGCCGCCGGGCGGTCCTCCTCGCCCCGCACCTGCCCGTCCGCCTCCGCCTCCGGGGCGAGCCGCTGGGCGAAGGAGCGCAGCAGGTCGTGGTACCGGTAGCGGTCCGGCGGCGCCGTCTCCAGCATCGAGCAGTCGACCAGCGACTCGGCCAGCTCCTCGGCCTCGTGCTCGGGTACGTTGAGCACCGCCGCGACCGCGCCCGGCGACAGGTCGGGCACCTCCGGCACCGCCAACAGCCGGAAGGCACGGGCCTGTTCGGGCGTCAGCTGGTCGTAGCCGAAGCGGAACGCCGGCTCGACGGCGAGGTCCCCGGCGCGCAGCACGTCCAGCCGGCGGAGGTTCCCGGACAGCTTGTCGAGCAGCCGCTCCATGGCCCAGCCGGGCCGGCAGGCCAGGCGCGCGGCGAGGATGCGCACGGCCAGCGGGAGGTGGCCGCAGAGCCGGACGAGTTCCGCCGCCGTGTCCTGCTCGGCCCGCAGCCGCTGCTCGCCGATCACCTGGCCGAGCAGGCCGAGGGCCTCCCGAGGGGCGAACGCGGTCAGCTCGACGACCTGCGCGTTGGGCAGCGAACCGAGCCGGGCCCGGCTGGTGACGAGGACGGCGCAGCCGGGCCGCCCGGGCAGCAGCGGCCTGATCTGCTCGGCGTCCCGGGCGTTGTCGAGGACGACGAGCACGCGCCGCTCGGAGAGCAGCGAGCGGAACTGGGCGGAGCGTTCGGCGAGCCCGGAGGCCAGCCCGTCGGCCGGCACGCCGAGGGAGCGCAGGAAGACGCCCAGCACCTCCTCGGGCCGGGTCGGGCGGCCGTCGGCCCCGTGCAGGTCGAGGTAGAGCTGGCCGTCGGGGAAGTCGGCGGCCAGCCCGTGCGCGACGTGCACGGCCAGCGCCGTCTTGCCCACGCCGCCCAGGCCCGCCACGACCGCCACGGGCACGGTGCGGGGGGCGAGCAGGACGGCCCGCAGCGCCTCGGTCTGCGTCTCGCGGCCGGTGAAGTCGGCGAGGTCGGCGGGGACCTGGGTCGGCCGCACCGGCGCCCGGTACGGCGGGCGGGGCGCGGTGGTGGCACCGGTGGCGGCCGCGGTGGCGCCGGTGGTGGCGGCGGGCCGGGGCGGCGCGGGCGCCAGGAGGGCGGCGTCGGCCGCCAGGATCCGGCGCTGCAGCTCGCGCAGACCGGGCCCGGCGCTGACGCCGAGCTGCTCGCGCAGCCGCCGGTCCGTGGCGCGGTACGCGCCCAGGGCCTCGGCCTGCCGGCCGGTGCGGTAGAGGGCGAGCATCAGCAGTTCGCAGAACCGTTCCCGCAGCGGGTGTTCGGCCGTGACCGCGGTCAGTTCGGCGACGACCTCGCCGGACGGCCCGGCCTCGACCTCGGCCGCCAGACACGACTCCAGGACGGTCACCCGGCGTTCGGCCCACTCCCCGCGCTGCCGCTCCGCGTACGGGCCGGGCAGCGCGGCCATCGGCTCGCCCTGCCACAGGGCCAGCGCCGAGCGGAGCGCGGCGGCGGCGCGGGCGTGCTCCCCGGCGGCGCGCAGCGCCTTCGCCTCGCCGACGAGCTCCTCGAGGCGGTGGGTGTCCAGCGCCCCGGCGTCCACGGTGAGCAGGTAGCCGCCGCTGAGCGTGCTCGGCGCGTCGGGCCCCAGGACGCGGCGCAGGCGGTGGACGTAGGTGCGGATCACGGCGGACGGCTTGGCGGGCGGCTCCTCGCCCCACAGGTCGTCGACGAGCTGGCCGGCCGACACGGGGTGGTTGGCCCTCAGCAGCAGCGCGAGCAGCAGGCTCCGCTGCTGCGGCGAGCCGAGCGCCAGCTCACCGCCGTCCCGCCACCCCCGCAGCGGCCCCAGCACCGCGAACCGTAAACCACCCACCGGCCGTCCCCCTCCACCCGCGAAAAATCCCCCGGGGCATTTTACCGGCCGCATCGCCCCTGGTCAGGGCGGCTCATCCGGGCCCCACCGACCGCTTGTCCATCACCTGTCAACAGGCTGTCGACCATCTGTCGACGGGTGCGCCCGAGGCTTCGAGCAGGAGACCGCACCGACGCGGTCCCAGAGCGAGAGGAACACCCGATGGCACAGCGGAAGTCCCTGGTCCGAGCGACCCTGGCCGCGGCCGGCGTCGCCGCCGCGCTGTTCACGGCGGCGGCCCCGGCCGGCGCGGCCACCGCTCAGCAGCAGCCCGCCCAGGAGCAGACGCAGCTGCTGAGCGCGGCGCGCAGCACGGAGGTCCTGGTGGTCAACTGGACGGGCTGCGAACTGCGCCTGCAGAACAACTGGCTGGACCACGGCATCTGGACGACGGCTCCGGACCCCATCATCAGCGACGGAAAGACCGGACGCTGGCAGTCCGAGAGCAACGGCTTCATGACCGGCACCGAGGGCCACGTCATCTACGACGCGGCGAACTGCGGGAACCCGGGGCTCAACGGCAAGCGCGTCCAGCTCCACTGGAACAACCCGTACGTCGGCAGCAACGGCTACGACACCGCGGGTTCCGACCCGATGTTCGGGTTCGCGCAGAGCGGGGGCAGCGGCAACAACGCCGCCGTGTACTGGACGATCAGGGGCCTCTGATCGCCCCGACCCCTGACTGACGGGCCTGACCGACGGGCGCCCGGCCGGGACTTCCTCCCCCGGCCGGGCGCCCGCGCGTGTTCGGCAGCCGTCAGGTCAAGCGCCGTGAGGTCATCCGGCGGGCAGCAGCGCGGCGACCTCCGCCAGGACGCGGGCCGCCGGCGCCGGGTCGACCAGCCACTTCAGGTGGCTGCCGGTGAGCGTGCGGACGTCGTACCGGTTCTCCGGCGTCAGCTCGTCGCCCTCGCGGATCATCCGGTCCTGCATGGCGAGCGGTATGCCGGCGTCCTCGGTCAGCCGCACGTACGTCCGGGGGATCCGTCCCCAGGTGTCGGCCTGCGCCCGGTCCTCGGGCGTGCCGGCGTCGAGGTTCTCGTCGGGCTGGAAGGTGTTGAGGAGGACCAGGAACTCGTCGTCCGTCCCGTCGGCGAGGAAGGCCGCCTTGAACGCCGCGAGGACGGAGGGGTCGGCGGTGCGGAAGTTGGAGCGCAGCAGCCCCAGTTCGGCAGGGTTCCCGACCATCGCCGCCGCCATTCCCGCGGCGTCGACCGCGGCCATCTCGGGCTCGGCGTAGTAGGCGCCGACATCGAGGTCGACGGGGGCCCAGGCGGACACGTAGACGATGCGGTCGATCAGGTCGGGCCGCCGGTTGGCCGCGACGGTGGCCGTCAGGCCGCCGCGGCTGTGGGAGACCAGGACGACGGGCCCGTTGCGCTTGGCCCGCTCCAGTATCCCGACCAGGTGCGCGACGTTGTCGGCGAGCGTCACGCCCTTGATGGCCCCCGGCGCGGCGGCGAGCCCCTCGAGGTCCTGCGGCGCCTGGTAGGCGCGCGGGTACGTCGCGGCGAACCCGTGCCCGGGCAGGTCGACGGCGACGGAACGGTGCCCCAGGAGGCCGAGTTCGGCCTGGAGCGGCGCGAAGGAGAAGGAGCTCGCGAAAGCTCCGTGGACCAGTACGAACGTCGGTTGCATGTCTTTTTTGCTCACTTTCTGACCCGTGTTCAGTGAAAGATCATCGCACTGTCCGCAGGGGCCCGTCTCGGCCATTCGTGTCGCCGGTGGATACAACCGATCACGAACCCGGCATGCTGACCGCAACGTTGTCCGAGACGCGACGAAGGAGAAGGCCATGCGACGGATTGCGGCTCTGGGGACCGGTGCGGCACTGCTGGTGGCAGCCGGGGTGATGGCGGCTCCGGGGGCGTCGGCGACCTCGTACTGCAGCACCACCCAGGGCGCGAACTGGGGATCGGTGAGCTGCCAGACCACCGCCACGAAGAACCACTGGCAGCTGGTGCTGGTCTGCAACAACGACAACGTCAAGGGCAACCAGACGACGGTCATCGGGTCCTGGCACATGGGCAACGGCAGCGACACCCTGTACTGCCCGACCGGCTACAGCGCGGCGTACACCAAGGTCAACAACGACAACTGACCCGCCGCGCAAGGAAATCGGCCCCCACCGCCCGGCGGGGGCCGATTTCCGTACGTGCCGCGCATTCACTCTTCCGGCGTATTGGGCAAGGTGGTTCGAGCCCGATACATTTCCTGTACCGGGACGTTTCCCCACGAACCCGCACCAGGTGGCGATTCGCCTTCGCTGCGCCGTCACCCGCGACCTTTCGGAACGGGCGCACCCGCCGTCCCGACCCGACAGGACCGACCCACCGACACCTCCGGCGGCCACGGACACCGGCCGCCGACGAGGACGGCCCGCCCGTCCGACGGCGCGTGAGCCGACGCACGGCGTACGGCCTCCGGCGTACGGCGCTCGGCCCGAAGACCCGCGTCCGGCGGGACCACCGCCGAAGAACCCGCACCGGGCCCGTCCCGCCGTCCGGCACCCACCGTTCACTCGGGGAGGAACCATGAACGCCGCCGCCAACTGGAACGACATCCTGGTCCGGGACAACTTCCAGGACACGGGACAGACCCCCACGTCCGACCCCGTCTGGGAATCCCCGGACATCATCCCGTTCGGCAGCGACATTCTCGACTTCGGCCTGCTGGAGTCCAGCTACGGCGGCCCCGACCTCGGCATCAGCCACCCCATCGTGCAGGGGCGGCTCAACCGCATCTACGTCCGCGGGAAGAACCTGAGGACCGGATGCCCCACCTCCGGCGATGTCAGGCTCTACTACGCCCCCGGCGGACTGCTCCTGGACCCGCGGGCATGGACCCCGCTCAACGCCGAGGGCGGCGGCACCACCGTGCCGTTCACCGTCCGCGGCGGCAGCAGGGAGATCCCTCCCGGGCAGATCTGCGTCAGCAGGTCCGCCTTCCTCTGGCCGAGCCAGAACCCGCCCGGCCACTACTGCACGATCACCACCGTCGACACCCCCGCCCACCCCATGCCCGCGACGCTGCCCACCTTCAGCTCGCTCGTCGACTACCTGAACTGGGTCAGGTACAACCCCAACGTCGGCTGGCGCAACATCGACGTCATCCCCTGCCGGCAGACCAACTACGTCCTCTCCAACCTCGCCATCTGCAACCTCAACAACACCCGGACGCGATTCGTCTTCGGGATCTCCGGCACCGACCTGCCCGCCGGCACCGCGACCTTCTCCAACACCGACCAGCAGGCCCCGTTCAGCCTGGCGGCGCAGATCTACCCACCCGGCGACGACGAGGGGTACACGCGCTCGATCCTGCTGCCCGCCAACTACTCCGGCACGGTCACCGTCGTGGTGCGGTTCGACACGCCCCTCCCGTGCGACGCCCGGATCGTGCTGCGCGCCTACAACCCGGTGACCGGCAACGCCGGGCCGCTCGAACGGCGACTCGCCGTCCCGCTCACCGGCGTGCCCGGGCTCCACGACGCCCTGTTCCTCGAACTCGGCGCGTACACCTTCGTCGCGGCCGAAAGCGGTTCGTGACCGGCCCGGAGTTCCTGACCGGCCCGGAATCCGGGCAGGACGACACACCGTAGGGGCGACCGGGGGGGAGTGGCCGCCACCCGGCTGGTCACTCTGCGTCAACACCCTCGCTCCGACGGCGAGTTGCCGCAGGTGGGCCGCGTGCGACCGCGCCCGTTCGGCTGGCCCCGGGGTGATACGCCCGGTGCGGTCTTTCACCCGCGAAGGGCAAGGGGCCCCGGCCTCGCCCGGTCCGGCGGCGCCGGCGGTGTCCAGGATGTTCGTGGACGTCCCAGGAATCGCCTGCGACCGATCGAGTGAAAGAGAAGACGACATGACGAAGACCGGCAAGATCGCACTGGCCGTCGCCGCGGCGGGCCTGTTCACCGGCGCCCTCACCGCCACCGCGCCCGCGGCCTCCGCCCAGCCCACGGAGTTCAACGCGCTGGTGTCGTCGGAGAAGTACGGGAACTTCCTGCACCCGGGCCCCGGCGACAACGTGACCCTCGGCGACTCCAACGAGTGGATCTTCCGGGAGGTGGACCCCGGTACGTACGAGATCCGGGCGGCCAACCGGCCGGGCTTCCCATGCGTCACCTCCTTCGGCGAAGGGGATGTTGTGAAGCTGGGCGACTGCGGCTCCGCGTTCGGCCACCAGACCTGGAAGCTGCAGCCCGCGAAGCCGGGCCAGACCGAGCCCGTCCTCATCGAGTCCGCGGACCGCCCCGGCGAGGTCCCCGAACCGCACGGCCTCGGCGAGAAGGTCACCCTGGAACACCTGAGCGGCGACATCGCCCAGCAGTGGAAGGTCTACGGCCGGTAAGGGAAGCGGCCCGCCCGCGGTGAACGAGCCTGCACACCCGGCGGGCTCGTTCCCGTTTCCGGCGACGGCCGCGCCGCGCAGGAAGTCGGCGGGGTCGACTTCTCGTGCGCGGGGGTTCAGGTGCGGGTGGTTTGGGTGCGGCAGTGGGTGAGGGCGTAGCGGATGCGGGGGTCGGGGTTGGGGGTGGTGGTGAGGAGTTCGCCGGCGGTGGTGAGGGTGGTCCAGTAGGTGGTGGGGTCGCCGGTGCGGGGCAGGGGGTGGGTCGCGGCGAGGGAGAGGTAGGCGGCGGTGAGGTTGCCGGTGGTGAACCAGCGGGTGAGGCCGTGCTGGTGGCCGGGGCGGATGCCGCCCAGGGCGTCGATCGCGGTGAGGAAGAGGTCGACGACGGCGCGGCCGGTGGCGTCGAGGGCGACGGGGATGTCGAAGACGCCGAGGGCTTCGAGGAGTTCGCCGGTGTCGGCTTCGGAGTTGGGGCGGGGGTCGGCGAGGAGGGCGTCGTGGCAGTCGGCGAGGCGGCGGGTGGTCTCGGCGTGGGGGATGTCGAGGGCGAGGCACACGGCTCGGGCGACGGGCAGGGGCTGGTGGCCGAGGCGGGCGAGGAGGGCGTAGGTGGCGGCGGGGGTGGCGCCGCGGGAGAGGGTGTGACGGGCGAGGGTTGAGAGGTTCACGGGGGGCTCGGGCTTTCAGACGGTGGTGACGGGAGCGATCAGGACCCAGACGAACTTGCCGATGCCACAGGGGCGGGGGGCGCAGCCCCAGCGTTCGGCGAGCTCGTTGACGAGGAACAGTCCGCGCCCGTGCTCGTCGTCGGGGGAAGCGGTGCGGAGGGACGGCTGCCCGGAGCTGGCGTCGTGGACTTCGAGTCGGAGGCGGGAGTTGACGAGGGTGAAGCGGATCTCGATGTGCCGGTCGTCGGGCGCGTCCGAGTGCTGCACGGCGTTGGCGAAGAGCTCGCCGAGGAGGAGCTCGGCGGTGTCGCGGTAGCGGTCCCCGGAGGGGAGACCGGAGAGGTACGCCCGTAGCAAGTAGCGGGCCAGGGGCGTGGATTCGGCGCAGGAGTCAAGGCGCGCGACGAAGGTGCGGGGGCGCCGGGCAGTGAGCATGGCGAAGGACCTCAAGGGGATTGCGTGCGAAAGATTGCGCTGTGCACCCGGCGGATCACCAGGTGTAGCCATGGTGGCGTCTTGCCCGCTACGATCGGAAGGCTTCCCCACTTGACATCTTCCCCGTGTGGAATTCGCGCAGCAGTGGAGGTCTGACGATGCGTGAGTCTCAGCTGGATCCATCGGCTTCGCCCCTCAGGGCGTTTGGTGCTCAACTGCGCAGGTTGCGCAAGGCGGCGGGCTTGACGCAGACCCAGCTTGGTGAGCTTACCCACCTGAGTGATAGTCAGATTTCGAACCTCGAACGAGGGACACGCAATCCCACACTTGACTGGGTTCGAAAGGCTGACAAGGCAGTCGATGCCGGTGGAGCATTGGAACTGACGTACTGGAGTCTCAGTCGATCGTCGTTGCTGGAAGGGTTTCCCGAGTATGCGGCGCAAGAGGCGAAAGCCCAGCGCATCTCCCACTTCGAGCTGGGCATCATTCCTGGCCTGACGCAAACGATGGAGTATGCCAGCGCTTTCGCGTCCGCAGCCGTACGGCGGGGCAGCATCACCGAGGAGCAGGCTGCGGACCGACTCGACTTCCTTGCCACACGCCAGAAGCTGCTTGACCAGCGGTCGGCGCCACGCCTGCACTTTGTCCTGGATGAAGGCGCCCTCCTGCGAAGGGTGGGAGGGGCCAAGGTCATGGCGCGGCAGCTGGCACACCTTGAAGACCTCGCAAGCCGCCCGAACATCACCATCCAGGTGGCGCCGTTCTCACTCGCGGAGGAGCTTCCGTTCACCATGATGGTCACGCTGCTGACCATGGCGGATCGGTCACTCCTGGCATACTCGGAGTGCCAGCTGCGCGGCTTCCTCGAGCGAGACGCTGACACTGCCCAGGCCTGGGAGCGGGACTACCATCAGCTCCAGGTGGAAGCGCTGTCGAAGGCTGCGTCACTGGAGAAGATCCACAAGCAAGGCATGAGAGGAACGTCATGATTCGCCCTGTAGACCTGTCCGGCGCCGCATGGTTCAAGAGCAGTTACAGCAACAACGGCGGGTCGTGCGTCGAGGTGGCTCCCGGCTTCCCCGGCCTGGCGCCTGTCCGCGACTCGAAGGACCCCGAGGGTCCGGCTCTCGTCTTCCCGTTCGAGGCCTGGGCGTCCTTCGTCGCTGCTGTCCGCGGTGGCGAGTTCGGCGAGGTCTGAAGTCGGCCTGATGCCCGGCTGGGGGTTCCCGGCCGGGCGTTTTGCGTGAGCGGGGGAGGGCAGGCAAGGGCCATGAGTGCTCTGGAACCTGATCCGGCCGGGCCGTGTGGCGCACCCCCGGTGATCACGCAGTGGCCGTGCCCGTTCCCGCGCCGATCCGACACAGGAGCGCGGGTCAGGAGGGATCGACCCCCGCGTACTCCAGCGGCGGCGCGATCGCCTGAGCATCCGCACCTTCACCCACCCACAGGCCGATCAGGAGCGCGGCCGTCGCCTCCAGCAGGCCCGCCCGGTCGAGCCCCCCGCCGTTGACCGGCACGCAGCCGATGTCGCGGACAAGGAGCCGTGCCGTTTCGAGAGCCGGTGCATCGTCACCGCAGAGCGGCACCGCGAGAGGGCGTCCGCCGAAGACCGGCGGCGTCAAGCCCCACACGCTCTCGTGACAGAGATTGAATGCCTTGACCACGGACGCACCGGGCGCCGCAGCCGCGACGCGCTCGGCCGCCGAGGGCCCGCCCCGGGTCTCAAGGACGAAACCCGACGCCAGCGGGTTGGTGCAGTCGATCAGCGTCCGGCCTCGCAGGGTGTCGGCCAGGCCGGACACCACGCTGATCGCCGCCGAGTACGGCACGGCCAGCAGTACCGCGTCCCGGCCGTGTCGGGCCGCGTCCCGCAGAGTCCCCGCCCGAGCGCCGATCCGGTCGGCCAGGGTCGCGGCGCGGCCGGCGTCCCGCCCGCCCACCAGCACGTCGTGCCCGGCCCGCGACCACCGTGTACCCAGCGCCCGCGCCATGTTGCCCGTACCGGCAATCCCGATCCTCATCAGTTCAGCCTCCTCGTGGTGATCCCGTAAGTCGGATTCGGGACGACACTAGGAAGCCGCTCGGGCACCATCTGGTAAGTGACCACTGATCAGGACTTCGTAGCCGACTGCCGCGCCCGCCTCGCGTTCGACCTGCTGGCCAACACCTGGAACGCAGTGGTGGTGTGGACGCTGCGCGATGGTCCCGCGAGACCCGGTGAACTGCGCGAACGGATCGGCGGGATCAGTCCCAAAGTCCTTACGGAGACGCTGCGTCGGCTCCAGTTCAACGGGTTGGTGAAGCGCCGCGCTTTCGCCGGGTCGCCGCCGCGCGTGGAGTACACCCTCACTGAGTTGGGGCGAACGCTGCTGGGGCCGATCGAGGCATTCGGCGCCTGGGCCTTCGAGCACAGCGAAGACGTGATGGCAGCCCGGGAGCAGGCTGAGGAGTCCGGACACGATCGCGGTTGACGCCGAGGCGAGCGGCATGCGGTCCTCGGACGGGATCGCGAAGTCGCACGGGAGTATGAGGCCGTCAGGCGTCGGATTCACATGCAGTCGGATGACTGATGTCTCCTCAGTGCCCTGGCCGTCACAGTGGTGTCGCTCCGCAAGCGATGTGTCGGAGCACCCCCCTGGGCATGCAGAGATACAGAGGAGATCAGGATGAACCTGCGGCGAACGGCGACGAGGCTCGCGGTGGGTGCCGCCACGGTGGCCGGGGTGCTCGCCGCCACGACGACGACCGCGAGCGCCGATGTCCTCACCACGATCCAGACCGGCGCCGGCAAGTGCCCCGCCAACTGGGTGTGCCTGTGGAGCGAGAACAACTTCATCGTGGGGAACCCGAAGGGCGGCACCGACTACGGGGCCATCGGCGCGAACCAGAACATCCCGGACATGGGGGTCATCAAGTTCGTGGCCCAGGAAACCCGCTGGAAGGGCATGCAGGACGAGGCCTCCTCGGTCGTGAACAACACCGGGAGCAGCATCTGCTTCTACGAGCACAACAACTACGGCGGCCTGGAGTTCAGGATCGGCCCCCGGGAGCAGTGGGCCTCGGTCCCCTCGTGGATCAACGACAGGATCAGCTCCTTCAAGTTCTGCTGAACCTGCCCTTCCCCTCCACCTGAACCCGAACGGAACCGATCGTCATGAAGCTTTCCAGGAACCTGTCCAAGCTCGGCCTGATCGCCGCCGCCGCTGCCGGTCTGATCGTGACCACCGCGACCTCCGCGAGCGCCACCAACATCTACAACATCGGCCACGGGGCCGGATCGTGCCCCAGCGGTTACATCTGCCTGTGGTCGGAGGCCAACTTCATCGAGGGCACGTTCTACAACGACGCCAAGTTCGGTGCCTTCGCCTCGAACCAGAACATCGGCGACATGGGCAAGCTGCAGAAGGTCGCCAGCACGGACAAGGGCATGCAGGACGTCACCTCGTCGGTGCTGAACAACACCGGGAGCCACGTCTGCTTCTACGAGCACAACAACTACGGGGGCCTGGAGTTCAAGATCGGTCCCGGGGAGCACTGGCCGTACCTGCCGTCATGGATCAACGACAAGATCAGCTCCTTCAAGTACTGCTGACCCCGACCTCCACCTGATTCCCGAACGGAACAGATCGTCATGAAGCTCTCCAAGAACCTGACCAGGCTGGGCCTGGCCGCCGCCACCGCCGTCGGGCTGGTCGTGACCGTGGCGGGATCCGCCGGCGCCAACACGATCCTCACCATCGGTCACGGCGCCGGAGCGTGCCCCGCCAACTACGTCTGTCTGTGGTCCGAGGGCGGGTTCGTCCGCGGCGAGCCCTACCAGAAGTTCGGGTCGTTCGCCTCGGACCAGAACATCAGCGACATGGGCAAGCTGAAGCCGGAGGGCGCCTTCTGGCAGGGGATGCAGGACATCACCTCGTCCGTGGTGAACAACACCGGGAGCAGCATCTGCTTCTACGAGCACAACAACTACGGGGGCCTGGAGTTCAGGATCGGCCCCCGGGAGCAGTGGCCGTCCCTGCCGTCGTGGATCAACGACAAGATCAGTTCCTTCAAGTACTGCTGACCCGTCGCAGGCCCCGACCGGCCACCTCAGCCACCTGAAGCGCAGGCCCGGACCGCACCCCCCGCGGTCCGGGCCTGCGGTCTTTCGACGACGCGGCCCGCCGGTCCGCCGCAGGCTGTCCGGTTACCGCCGTCCGTGCCCGGCCGCCCGGTGCGCGGATGAACCGAGAGGCCCGGACCGCGCGTTGGGGTGGTCCGGGCCTGGGGGTGGACTCGGCGGGGGTCAGGAGCCGGCGGTGGCCGCCTCCAGGGTCGTCGCCATCACCGGGCTGGTGAAGGTGTTCGTGGCGTCGCCCGTGGCGGGGTGGTAGGAGCCCCACTTGAGGTAGTTGCGGTCGCCGTCCCAGGTGGTGCCCTTGAAGGTGCCGGAGCCGGTCGTGAAGGTCTGCTTGACCCCGTCGAACCAGAAGTCGATGGTGCCGTCCGTGCGGCCCAGGTGGATCTTCAGCGCGTACGAGTGCCAGGTGTTGTTGGCCGTCTGCGCGGTCCACAGCGAGTGCGCCACGTGGGCGGTGTCCCACTCCTGGAGGCGGACGCGGCCGTTGACGATGTCGATCTCGATCGGGTGGTTGGCCGTGTCGGTGCTCGGCGAGCACTTCAGCTGGAAGACGTACCGGCTCTCGGTGTCCTTGACGTCCACCTTGGACGACCAGCCCAGGTAGAAGGTGTCGCCCTCCTTCAGGTCGGGGCTGAGCGTCTCGCAGCGCTCCTCCCCGGCGGCCTGGAAGGCCCGCCACACGCTGCCCTTGACGGAGTCCTTGACGACGCCGAAGTTGCCGGCCGCGCACTGGACGGCCTTGAAGGAGGACGGGCCGGTGCTGGTGCTCGGCGTCCACAGGACCTGGCCGGCCGCGCTGGAGGGCGTCACCCCGGCGCAGGTGATCGCGAGGGTGCCGAGGGCGACGGCCGCGGTGGCGGCCTTGCGGCGGTGGGACAGAGGGGACATGCCTCTCCAAGGTGGATGAGTGGCCGGTGCGGACGGGCAGTGATTCGACCACCGCACCGGCCCGTCCGGCCAGACGGAACGGCCGGCGGAAGATCCTTTTCGGACACTTCCGCCGGCCGTCGCGCCGTGCTCCCTGCTCCCGGTTACACGTCGGGCCGGCTCTGCTCGTCGTACGAGGAGGTGCCCTCGTCCAGCAGCGGCTCCTGCGTCTTGAGGTGCGCCGGGGCCAGCGCCCGCAGCACGTGGTAGCCGGTGATGACGACCAGCGTGCCGAGCGCGATGCCGCTGAGGCTGAAGGTGTCGGTGAACTTCAGCGTCACGTTGCCGATGCCGATGATGATGCCCGCCGCGGCCGGCACCAGGTTCAGCGGGTTGCGCAGGTCCACCTGGGCCCTGGTCCAGATCTGCGCGCCGAGCAGGCCGATCATGCCGTACAGGATGACGGTGATGCCGCCGAGGACCCCGCCGGGGATCGCGGCCACGATGGCACCGAACTTCGGGCACAGGCCGAACAGCAGCGCGAAGCCGGCCGCGCACCAGTACGCGGCGGTGGAGTAGACCCGGGTGGCGGCCATGACGCCGATGTTCTCCGAGTACGTGGTGTTCGGCGGGCCGCCGACCGCGGTGGAGAGCATGGAGCCGATGCCGTCCGCGGAGATCGCGGTGCCCAGCTTGTCGTCCAGGTTCGTGCCGGTCATCTCGCCGACCGCCTTGACGTGCCCGGCGTTCTCCGCGACCAGCGCGATCACCACGGGCAGCGCCACCAGGATCGCCGACCACTGGAACGACGGGCCGTGGAAGGTCGGCAGGCCGATCCAGTCCGCCTTGCCGACGCCCGACAGGTCCAGGCGCCAGTGGTCGGTCAGGTGCCCGGCGCCGTCCACCGAGTGGATCTTCCCGAAGACCTGGTCGAACAGCCAGGAGATCCCGTAGCCGAACAGCAGCCCCAGGAAGATCGCCACCCGAGACCAGAAGCCGCGCAGGCACACCACGGCCAGACCGGTGAACAGCATCACCAGCAGCGCCGTCCACTGGTCCTGCGGCCAGTACACCGAGGCGGTCACCGGGGCGAGGTTGAAGCCGATCAGCATGACCACCGCGCCGGTGACGATCGGCGGCATCGCGGCGTGGATGATGCGCGCCCCGAACTTCTGGACCGCCACCCCCACCAGGAACAGCACCACGCCCACCACGAACACCGCGCCGGTCACCGTCGCGCTGGTGCCGCCCTGCGCCCGGATCACCGCGGCCACGCCCACGAAGGACAGCGAGCAGCCCAGGTAGCTGGGCACCCGGCCCTTGGTGGCCAGCAGGAAGATCACGGTCGCCACGCCGGACATCATGATCGCGAGGTTCGGGTCGAGCCCCATCAGCACGGGCGCCACGAAGCTCGCCCCGAACATCGCCACCACGTGCTGGGCGCCGAGCCCTACCGTGCGGGGCCAGGAGAGCCGTTCGTCGGGACGGACCACCGCCCCCGGTGCGGGCGTGCGCCCGTCACCGTGCAGCTTCCAGCGCACGCCGAGATCCATGGTGAGGTTTCGCTTTCTCTGTACTTCCGGGGAACTGTCCGCACCATTGTCCTGGCCGCCGGGTGCCCCGGCGATCACACGCACCCGCGTGAGCTGCGGAGACGTGTGCTGAGGCCTGACGGGCCCGGTGCTGTCGGGGATCTTACGGCCACCGGCCCCGCGCGATGGATCCGGCCGGGGCCGAGTACCGGTCGGGCCCGACCCCGGACGCCCCTTCCACCGCCCGGCTCGGCCCGTGTTCACCGCCGCCCGCTCCCAACGTCTCATCCACGCGTTCCAGGGCTCCGGCATTCCCCCAGCTCAGAGCCCGTCCCGGTGTCCCAGCGTCCCTGATCGGCCGCAGACCGTGGCGCCCGGGACGGATCACCGCGCAAGCTCCGGTCAAGCGTCGGCGCGGGAAGCAACCCCGCGCTGCCCGCCAAGGGTCTCCACATCGACGACCCGCTCAAGGTCACGTACTGGCAGCAGTCCATGGACGACGCCGTCACCCGGTAGTTCCCCAACGCGGCGGGCCCGGCTCCGGTCCCGCCGCCCGGGAGCCCGCCGCCCCGCCGCACGTGGACCAGGGGGCGACGCTCCGCGATCGACAGATCGCCTGCCGTCATATGATTGTCATATACATCTAAGGGGTGGTGCGTGGAGTTCCGACTGCTGGGCTCGGTGGCCGTGGTGGCCGAGGACGGCCGGGAGCTTCCGGCCGGATCGGCCAAACGCCGCAGCCTGCTGGCCATGCTGCTGCTGAACCCCGGAGCACCGGTCACCGTCGAACGGCTCACCGAGGCCCTCTGGGCGGACGAGGCGCCGCCCCGGCACTCACGCACCGTCATCCACAACCACGTCTCCGGACTGCGCGCCCTGCTCACCGCCCACGACGCCCCCGCCGCCGGCATCGAACTCGTCACCGACAACGGCGCCTACCTGCTGCGGGCACCCGACCACGCGGTGGACACCGTACGGTTCGAACAACTGGTGGCCCGCGCCCGCACCCTGGACGACGCCGGCCGCGCCGCCGCCGACCTGCGCGAGGCCCTCGCCCTGTGGCGGGGCCCCGCCCTCTCCGGCACCACCCCCGGCCTGCCACTGCAGTGCGCCGCCCAGGCCCTGGAGGACCTGCGGCTGGCCGCCGTCGAGGAACTGGCCCGCGCCCACGGCCGGCTCGGCGACCACGGCGCCGCCGCGCACCTGCTGCGCACCGAGGCCACCGCCAACCCGCTGCGCGAACCGCTGGTCGCCGAACTCATGCACGCGCTCGGCCGCGCGGGGCGCCGCTCGGAGGCCCAGGCCTGGTTCCACCGCACCCGCCGCGCCCTGGCCGAGGAACTCGGCATGGACCCCGGGCCCGTACTCACCGACGCCTACGACCGGCTGCTGCGCACCGACGCCCCGCCGAGCCCGCCCGTACCGGCCCCCGACCCGGCCCCCGAAGCCGCCCCCGCCCCCGTCGCCGTCCAGGTCCCGGTCCCCGTCCTCATCCCCGTGCCCGAGCCCACGCCCGCCCCGGCGCCCTGGCCCTTCCCCCGCCGCCCGCGCGGCTTCGCCGGCCGGGAGGACGAACTGGCCGCCGTCGACCGGGCCACCGCCGCCCCCGGCGCCGTCGCCGTGCTCACCGGCGGCGCCGGCGTCGGCAAGACCGCCCTCGCCCTGTACTGGGCGCACCACCGCCACCGGGACTTCCCCGACGGCCGACTCTTCGTCGACCTGTGCGGCCACAGCACGCTGCCGGAACGCGACACCGCCGCCGTCCTGCGCGAACTGCTGCTCGCCCTCGGCCTGCCCGCCGAGCGGATGCCCGCCACCCCCGAGGCGATGGCCGCCCGCTACCGGGAACTGACGGCCACCCGCCGGATGCTCATCGTCCTGGACAACGCCCGCCGCTCCGAGCAGGTCCGCCCGCTGCTGCCCGACGGCGACGACTGCGTCACCCTGGTCACCAGCCGCGACCGGCTCGGCGGCCTGGTCGCCTCCGACGCCGCCCGCCCGGTGCCGCTGGCCGAACTGTCCTCCCCGCAGGCCGTCTCCCTGCTCGCCGCCACCCTCGGCCCCGACCCGGTCGCCGCCGAACCCGAGGCCGCCGCCCGGCTGGCCGGCCTGTGCGACGGCCTGCCGCTGGCCCTGCGGCTGGCCGCCGCCCGCCTCGCCACCGGCCCGGCCCGCACACTCGCCGCCCTCGCCGACGAACTCGCCGACGAGCAGGGCCGCCTGGACCTCCTGGACGTCGAGGACACCAGCGTCGCCGCCGCCCTCGCCCTGACCGTCCAGCACCTGAGCGACCCCGCCCGCCGGACGTTCCGCCGCCTGGGCGCCCACACCGGCACCACCCTCGACAGCCGCACCGCCGCCGCCCTGGCCGGCTGCCGCCCCGAGGAGGCCGCCGACGCCCTGGCCCAACTGGCCACCGCCCACCTGATCGTCCAGATCGGCCGGGACGCCTACACCCTGCACGACCTCGTCCGCCTCTACGCCCGCAGCCTGCCCGGCGACACCGACACCCAGGTGCTGCCCCGCCTGCTCGACCACCTGCTCAACACCCTGCTCACCGCCTGCGCCGCCGCCGAACCAGGCAGCGAGCCGTGCTGCACCCTGCCGCCCGGCACCCGCCGCCCCGCCGAGGTCCGCCCCTTCCCCGACCGGGCGAGCGCGCTCGCCTGGTACGCCGCCGAACGCGACACCCTGCGCGGCGCGGTCGAGGCGGCGGTCGCCGCCGGACTGCACGACCGGGCCTGGCGCCTGGTGCTGCTCCAGTGGCCGCTGATCGTCTGGCAGGTCAGGGACGGCTGGGTGCCGTTGCTCGAACACGGCCTGGCCGCCGCCGAGGCCGACCGCGACCCCGGCGCCCAGTCCCGCGCCCGGGCCCTGCTGGGCTGGGTGCTGCTGGAGGAGGACCGCCCCGGGGAGGCCCTCGTCCACCTGGAACGCGCCCCCGACCTCGCCGACCGGGCCGGCGACGGCACCGCCAGGGCCGTCGCCCTGGTCAACCTCGCCGTCGCCCTCGCCCGCCACGGCGACCGGGCCGGCCGCGCCCGGGTCGGCAGCCTGCTGCTGAAGGCCCTGTCCCTGGCCGAACGGGCCGACCGCGCCGACCTGGTGGCCCTCGCCCGCCAGCACCTCGCCCACGAGTGCCTGGCCAACGGGGCCGCCGAGGAGGCCGCCCACCACGCCGCCCGCGGCCTGGCCGTCGCCGAACCGCCCTTCCCGGTCACCCGCCGGGTGGTCCTGCAGACCCTCTACGGCCGCGCCCTGGCCGCCACCGGCCGCCCGGAACAGGCCGCCCGCCACCTCGGCGCCGCGCTGCGCGAGGCCCGCGCCCACCAGTACGGGGAGGGCGAGGCACAGGCAGAGGCGGCCCTGCGCGCCCTGCCGACCGGCACCGCCACCGCGGCCACCCCGGTCGCGGTGGCCGCCGCCGTCGGCGCGCAGCACTGACGGGCCGGCCCGCAGGGAAGGATGGACACATCGGGCCGAGCCCGGGCAGCGGGCGAAGCCGGCACACCACCCGCCCGAGGGGGGCCGCGCGATGACCAAGCCGCAGGAGCCGAACGGCCGGTCCGAAACGCTGGAACTGTACCTGCTCGCCGTGGAGATGGCCGACCGGATCTCCGCCCGCCGGGGCAGCGCCAACACCTTCTTCCTGTCCGTGCAGACCGCGCTGGTCACCCTGATCGGCTTCGGCATACCGAAGTTGTCGGAGTCCCCGTGGTGGGTGGCGACGGCCGTCGCGCTGGCCGGCATCACCCTCTCCGGCGCCTGGTGGATGCAGCTGCGCAGCTACCGGGACCTCAACGGCGCCAAGTTCCGGGTCATCAACAGCCTGGAGGAGAAGCTGCCCGCGCGGATCTACACCGAGGAGTGGGACGTCCTCAGGAACAGCGCCGCGACCGGCCGGCGCCACCGGCACTACACCGAACTCGGCACCACCGAACGGCTCGTGCCCGTGATATTCGCGCTGGCCCACCTGATCCTGCTCACCGGCACGCTCGTCACCGGCACACTGGCCGTATGAGCCACCTCGACCCCATCGCCGACCTGATCCGCTCCTGCCTGCCCACGGAGGCCAGACCTCCCGAGGGCTCCGACGACCTCTTCCGCATCTACGCCGTGCTGCTCCAGGCCAAGGGCGAGCAGGTCACCGACGAGGACGTCCACAACGCCTGGACGGCCTGGACCCAGACCACCGACGACACCCACCGCGCCCTGGTGCCCTTCGACGACCTCGACGCCCCCACCCGCGCCCTCGACGCCCCGTACACCCTCGCCATCCGCACCGCCGCCCGCCGGCTCCACCGCCCCACGGCCCCTTAGGAGTTGACCCTGCGAAGCGGCACCCGCGCCCCCGACCCGGCCGAGCCGGGCCGCGGCCGTCCCCGCGCCGGCGGACGGCCGCGGCCCGGACACCCGCCCGGGTTCACGAAACCTCCACGCGCGGCCACTGCATCGATCGGCCGAGGCGGGGTATCCGGGGCGTTCGACCGTGCCGACACGAGGAAGGACTCCGATGGTCACGACCACTGGTGAACTGACCGCCTCCGCCGCTTCGCCGACGAAGGACCCCTCCCGCACGGCCGCCCCCGCCGCGTCGGCGCTGCGCGACCTGCTGCCACCCGAACTCGCCGCGGCCGAGGACCCGCGGGAGGTCCCGCCGGCCGACGCCCGCGAACTCACCCGGGTGCTGCTGCGCCGCCTCGCCGTCCTGGAGGAGGGCACCCGGGAGTACTCGTACGTGCGGGCCACCCTGGTGGAGATGAACCTGTCCCTGGTCCGGTTCGCGATCCGCCGCTTCAACGCCCACCGCGAGCCGCAGGAGGACCTGCTGCAGGTCGGCGCCGTCGGCCTGATCAAGGCCATCGACCGCTTCGACGCCGAACTCGGCGTCGAGTTCACCACCTTCGCCCTGCCCACCGTGCTCGGCGAGATCCGCCGGTACTTCCGCGACACCACCTGGGCCGTCCACGTGCCCCGCCGCCTCCAGGAGCTGCGGATCGTCCTGGCCAAGGCCCAGGAGCGCCTGGCGCAGGAGCTGGACCGGGCCCCCACGGTGGCCGAACTCGCCGCCCACCTCCAGCTCGCCGAGGACGAGGTGATCGAGGGCCTGACCGCCGCGAACGGGCACACCGCCGGCTCCCTGGACACCGGCGCCGAGGACGACGACCGCCCCGGCAGCCTGGGCGAGCGCATCGGCGAGGAGGACCCGGACCTCTCCCGGGTCGAGGACCTCGTCGCGCTCAAGCCACTGGTCGGCGCCCTGTCCGAACGCGAGCGGCTGATCCTGTCGATGCGCTTCTGCGAGGACCTGACGCAGTCGCAGATCGGCGCCCGCCTCGGGCTGTCCCAGATGCACGTCTCCCGCCTCCTCGCCCGCACCCTGCGGCGCCTGCGCGAAGGGCTGGAGGAGGACTGAGCCATCGCACCGGGGCCGCCCCCCGCTTGGCCGCGGGAGGCCGCCTACGTAAGGTCGGAGGGCACGGACATGGAGGGGACGACGATGATGCCATCCGACGACGAACGGCGGGACCTCGCGCCGGCGGCCTCCCCGCACCGTGCGGAACTGGCGGTACGCACCCGCCCCGCGGCCTTCGGCGCGGTGGTCTGCGCCCTGGCTGGCGACCTCGACATCGAGACGCTCGCCCCCGCCGCCGACACCCTCACCGCCCTGGTCGCGCAGCGGCCCGGCGCCGTGGTGATCGACCTCGCCGAGGTCGGCTTCTGCGACTCCTCCGGCCTCAACCTCCTGCTCAAGACCCGCCTCGCGGCGGCGGAGGAGGGCGTGGACCTGCACCTGGCTGCGGTGCCGCCCACCGTCATGCGGGTCCTCGAACTGACCGGCACCCGCGCGGTGTTCTCCATCCACGCATCCGCCGAGGAGGCCCTGGCGGCCTGAACCGGTCCACGCTCCGCAGGAGACGGCACCCCGGCACGCCGCACCGCGGGGGCCGCGCACCCGGTGCCGGCGCAGGCATAATCCCGAAAGCGCCGGGAAACCGACCATGCGAACCGCCGTCGATCCGAAAGGGCGCCCTCACATGACGATGAGCCGGGGAACCCTGGACGGCGACGCGCCCCGGTCCCGCCCGGCGCTGCCGCCCGGCGGCCAGCGCAGGCGGCTGCCCCTGGCCGGGCTCCCCAAGCCCGTCGCCCGGGCCCGCGCCTTCACCGCCGAGGCCGTCGGCGACTGGTACGCCCCCGCCGGCGCGCCCGGCACCCACGACGGCGTCGGCGCGGACGTCGTGCTGCTGGTCGCCGAGCTGGTGGCCAACGCCATGCTGCACGGCGGCGGCCCGCTGGAGCTGGTCCTGGACGCCACCGGGCAGCGCCTGCGGGTGGAGGTCAGCGACCGCAGCCCCGCCCTGCCCGTGCTGCGCCTGCCGCACGAGCCGGCCCTGCCCGGCGGCCACGGCCTGTTCATCGTGGAGCGCACCGCCGACCGCTGGGGCGCCGAGCCGCACGGCCAGGGCAAGGCGATCTGGGCCGAGTTCGACGCCCACCGGCTGGCCCGCGGCTGAACCGCGGCCGCCCCGCGCCCTCACGCCGCCCCGCGCCCTCACGCCGCCCCCTCACGCCGGCCTGCCGCCGCCCCGGACGGGACGGCGGCAGGCCGGCGCGGACGCTCAGAGAATGCGGCCGCTGTAGTACGGGCCGTAGTACAGCGCGTACCGGTCCCGGAACCCGGGCTCCGCCTCCGGCACGTCGGCGCCGAGACCGGGGCCGTCCTTGATCTCCTGCTTGGTCCGGTCCACGTACACCTTCCGCTCCGCGAGCTCGATGCGGGTGACGGTGACGGCCGGCAGCAGCACCCGCTTCCCGAAGATCCAGGGGCCGGTGTCGACGACCAGGTACTGCGCCCCCACCTCCTCGGACAGCTTGTCCACCCTGCCGATGGGACCGTCCTGCGCCTCCACGTGGAACCCGACCAGGTCGGTCCCGGCGCTGTGGCCGCAGGCGTCCCGGAACTCCCAGACGCCGTCGTCGCCGCTCATACGCTTCTCCCTTCCGTGGTACGGGCCGGCGAGGTGCCCGGCCCGGCGCGGACGCGCGCTGACCGGCTGCCCCGGACCGCCGCATCCATGCCGCCCCGCCGGCCACCGGCCAGGAATGGCCTCGCCCCGCCGGGAAAAGCGAGCACTCGACCGGCGGCGCCCGCACCCGGCGCCACCGGCAGCACCCGGGAGAAGGGAAGAACGGCAGATGTGGTGGAGCCTGCTACGCCTGGTGCTCGCGAGCGCCACGGCGGTGCTCTTCGCGTACGGCCTGGACCGGACCGCCCAGCTCGCGGTCCGGTACCTGGCCGTCCGCTCGGGCACCGCCGGCATACCCCTGCTGGTACGCCGCTGCCGGCTCCCGCTGCTGGCGCTGACAGCCGGCCTGCTCCTGCTCGGCTCGCTGCCCTGGATAGCCGCGCCGCCGGACACCCGCGAGGGGCTGCGCCACCTGATGGTGATCCTCGCCATCGCCGCCGGAGGCTGGCTGTGCGCCCGGGTGGTGGCGCTGGTCGTGGACAGCACCCTGCGCCTCGCCGTGCACCGCCGCGACCCGGTCTGGGCCGGGCGCGCCCGCACCCAGGCCGACCTGCTCGGCCGGATCGGCCAGGCGATCGTCGCCGTGGTGACGCTGGGCGCGGTCCTGATGACCTTCCCGGCCGTGCGCGGCATCGGCACCAGCCTGCTCGCCTCCGCCGGGCTGGTCGGCGTGGTGGCGGGCGTCGCGGCCCAGAGCACCCTGGCCAACGTCTTCGCCGGCGTCCAGATGGCCTTCGGCGACCTCGCCCGGATCGGGGACGTGGTCGTGGTGGGCGGCGAGTGGGGCACGGTGGAGGAGATCACCCTGACCGCCGTGGTGATCGCCACCTGGGACCAGCGGCGCCTGGTGATGCCCATGTCGTACTTCGTCGGCCGCCCGTTCGAGAACTGGTCCCGCCGCTCCAGCCGGATCACCGGCACCGCGCTGCTCCACCTCGACCACCACGCCCCGGTCGCGCTGCTGCGCAAGGAGTTCGACTCCTTCCTGGCCGGGAACGAGCTGTGGGACGGTGAGGGCAGCGCCCTCCAGGTGGTCGACACCACCCCCACCACCATGGTGGTCCGGGTGCTGGCCACGGCGGCGGACGGCGCCGACGCGTTCGAGCTCCGCTGCCAGCTGCGCGAGCACCTCATCGGCTACCTGCGCGACCACCATCCGTACGCCCTGCCCCGGCTGCCCGTGGCCCCGGCCCCCGGGTCCCGCCCGGACTCCGGGGCCGTCGCCGACGTGCCGCCGTCCGCGCCGGAACCGCCCGGCCGGCCCGGTCCGCCCGGCGCCTGACCAGGGCCGTCCCGGTTCCCCCGCCGGCCGCTCCGCCGGCCCTCGACCACGCGGACACCACCGGTCGGCGCGCAGCAGCGCAGGCGGATCAGGACGAACCGGAGCGAACGCCGTCGTCGGGGCCGTCGTCCGCGCCACCCCCGGCGCCCCCCTCGCCGTCCCGGTCGGCGTCCTGCGGCCCCGGCCCGTGGTGGAAGGAGACGTCGACCCGCTGCTCGGGCCGGCGCTCCTCCTGCCGGGCGACCGAGGACAGCACCGCCACGTCGGCCTTCGTCAGCGGCGGCTGCAGCAGGCTGCGCGGCCACAGCCGCCGCACCAGCACCACGTTGGTCTCGGCCGCGTACACCGTGACCTGCGCGGCCAGGTAGAGCCAGAACAGCAGCCCGATCACCGTCGCGAAGAACCCGTAGACCTGGCCCGCGTGCCGCAGCTCGTGGGCGACCAGCAGCGAGCCGGTCGCCTGCAGGACGGTGAACAGCGGCCCGGCGAGCGCGCAGCCCGGCCACAGCGACCGCAGCGGCACCTCGCGCGGAGTGAGCACCCGGAAGCAGGCCAGGCACAGCGCGGCGTTCACCAGCGCCGAGACGACCAGCCCCCCGACCCGGGCGGCCGACCCGGCCAGCGTGCCGCCGACCAGCGAGGCCGTGGCGGTGCCCAGCACCAGCCCGCTGCCCAGGACCGCGAACAGCAGCAGGCTGCGCGCCAGCCGCGGCCAGTAACCGGGCCGCTTCACCCCCGGCACGTTCCACACCTCGGCCATGGCGTGCTGCAGCACCTGCGCGATGCCCAGCGCGCCGTACAGCAGCCCGAGCACGCCGATCAGCACCGCCAGGACGCTGCCCTGCAGCGAGTGGACGTTCTGGCGCAGCTGGTCGCCGATGATTGGGAAGTCGGCGAGCGCCGAGTCCAACACGGCGCGCTGCGCCCCGGGGTGGCCGTGCAGGACGAAGCCGAGGACGGTGCTGAGCAGAAGCAGCAGCGGGATCAGGGCGACGAAGCCGTAGTAGGTGATCAGGGCGGACAGCAGCCCGCCCCGGTCGTCGCCGTACTTGCGCACGACGCCGATCACCAGGCCGGGGGCCCGGTGGCGCTGCTGGAAGCGGTCCACGGCCCGCAGGCCCCGCTCGATGGGATTCACGCCGCGCGTCTGCCCCGGGGCTCGCGGCGCGACACCAGGTGGATCGGGCCGGTCCGCCGCGGGCACCAGCGAGGCGAGTGAGCAGGCCCCGACGAGCGCACCGGGGACGGCGGCGGGGACGGCGGCGGGGACGGAAGCGGCGACGGGGACGGCGACGGCTGACCCCTGACGCGTCCGGGCAGCCGGACGCGTCAGGGGCCGGGCGCCCGGTTACGGCGTGCGCGTGACGGTGGAACCCATCAGGTGCTCGGTCAGGCCCGGCCGGCCGTGCTCGCGGAACCAGCGGCGCTGGCGTTGCGCGCCGCTGCCCCGGCGATCGAAGCCCCACCACAGTCCGGCCACCCGCCCGGCGTCGCCGGCCGCCTCCAGGCCGGGCGCGGCGTGGGCGCGCAGCTCCTCGACCACGGCCTCGGCCGGGCGGGCGACACCGTCGACGGGGGAGACCAGCCGGCCGTGGGTACCGGTGCGGGCGGCGTGCCAGGTGGCGGCGCGCAGCAGCTCCTCGGGGACGTCCGGGCGCGGATGCCCGGACCGCTCCTCCAGGACGGCGGTGGCGACCAGGCCCCGGGCGAGGCCGGCGAACAGCTCGGCGTCGGCGACCGTCAGCTGGACGTCCATCGCCCGCACCTCCACCGTCGGATAGCGCCCGGACAGCCGGGCGTGCCAGTACAGCTGCCCCTCGTCGGCGATGACCTCGGCGGTGCGCAGCGCCGCCACCCGCCGCCGGTAGTCGGCACCGTCGCGGAAGGCGGGTGGCGGGCCGCTGACGGCCCACTGGTCGAAGTGGACCGTGCGCCAGCTGGCGAACCGGGTGTCGCGACCCCGCCAGTAGGGCGAGTTGGCGCTCAGCGCTATCAGCACGGGCAGCCAGGGCCGCAGCCGTACCAGGGCGCCCAGGCGCTCCTCCTCGTCGGGCACGCCGACGTGGACGTGCATGCCGTTCAGCATCAGGTCGTCGACCAGCACGGGCGCCTGGCGCCGGGCCCGTCGGTAACGCGCGTCGTCGGTGACCGGCACCGCCGAGCCGGGCGGCCCGAACGGGGCGGAGCCCACCGGGACGACCCGGCAGCCGTGCTGGGCCGCGGCCGCGTTCAGCGCGGCCCGTACCCGCGCGAGGTGGCGGCCCACCTCGGCGAGGTCCTCGCAGACCGGGGTCGCGCTCTCCACCTGGACCTGGAGCAGCTCGTGCTGCGCCTCCGCCGGGCGCAGCGCGGGCGCCAGCGAGGCGGTGCTCAGGACCTCGGCGGCGCGGGGGAGCGGTGCGCCGTCGCGCGGGTCGACCAGGAGGTACTCTTCCTCGACTCCGAGTGTCAGCATGCCGGTTCGGCTACCCCGCAGCGCCGTTCGCACGCGGGCGGCGGGCGGTGTGACCGCGCTGTTCGCCAGGGGTGCCCGCCGGCGCGGTGCGGGGGCCCGCCGGGGCGGGCCCCACCCGCAGGGCCGTCCTCGTCGATGCGTCGACATCTTGATCGACTGGCGTCAAGCTGTCTGTACAGCTCGGAGTCGCTGGCCGGTCATCGACCCGCCATCGGACACCACGGCCGCGTCCACCCCGGTCTCGTACACACAACGGGTCCCGGGCCCGTCCGAGCCTCCGCGCCCGGGCGGGCCCGGGACCCTCCCGCAGCAGGTACAACTACTGCCACGACCACCAGGGGAGGACACCGAAGATGACCGACACGACGACACCCGCCGACCGGGCCGCCCGCCTCCACGACCACTACCCCAGCCTCGACGAACTCACCGCCACCGCCCACCGGTTGGCCGCCCAGTGGCCCGACCTGTGCCGGGTGCGCACCGTCGGCACCTCCCGCGCCGGACGCCCCCTCACCCTGCTCACCGTCGGCCGCGACGCCCCCCACAACCTCCTCGTCGTCGCCGGCGCCCACGCCGACGAGTTCGCCTCCCGCGCCGCCGTCACCGACCTCGCCCACCACGCCCTGACCACCCGACGCCCCGACCTCGCCTGGCACTTCCTGCTCTGCCTCGACCCCGACGGCGCCCACCTCGCCGACGGCAGCCGCACCGCCCGCACCCTGCCCGCCTACTTCGCCCACTACTACCGCCCCGCCGCCGAGGACCAGCCCGAATGGGCCCCCGCCATCGGCGCCGACCTCCCCGAGAGTCGCGCCCTCCTCGACCTCATCGACGAACTGCGCCCCACCCTCCAGTTCTCCCTCCACAGCACCGACGTCGGCGGCACCTTCCTCCAGGCCACCATCGACCCCGCCCCCCTGGCCCGCCCCTTCGCCCGCTCCGCCGCCACCCACGGCATCCCCGTCGAGACCGGCAACTTCGACACCTTCCACCTGCACGAATCAGGCCCCGGCGTCTACCTGATGACCCCCCACCACATCGACCACCAGGAGACCGCCACCGGCATGCTCACCCCCCACCAGGACACCGGCGGCGGCCAGGCCGGCACCTGGTTCGCCCCCCAGCGCCACGGCGGCCAGACCGTCCTCGTCGAAGTCCCCGCCTTCACCAGCGCCCACCTCGGCGACACCCGCCCCGCCGACGCCGTCCGCCGGCACCTGCGCACCCACGCCGACCGCCTGCGCCACCGCGGCACGCTCCTCACCGCACTGCTCGACGCCGCCACGCCCCACCTGCGCCACCCCGACACCCCGCTGCTGCGCGCCGCCCGCACCCCGCTCACCGCCCTGCACCAACTCGCCGACCAATGGGACCCCGACGCCCACGGGCACGACCTCCCGCACACCCCGCTCACCCGCGCCCGCCTCGCCGGCATCGATCTGTGGGCCCACCGCATCCCCGTGCGCGCCGCCGCCCTGCTGCGCCGCGCCGTCCGTCCGGCCGGCGCCGCCGCCGCCCGCGAGGCCGCCCGCCTCGACCACCTCCTGCGGGACTGGTGCGCCCAGTACCAGCAGCGCTTCCAGCCCGTCTGGCTGCCCGTCGCCCGCCAGGCCGCCCACCAGGCCGACACCGTCCGCGCCGCCGTCGCCCTGCGCCACCCGGAGTACCAGGGCGTGTGGTGAAAGTGCTTGATGTGGGTGCCGGGAGTGAGCGGAGCGGTGGCCCTTGATCAACGCGACCGGGCTTCGTACCCTCGCTCGATGGGACATGACGACCTTCCGACCCTTGAACTCGCCTTCCCCGGTCCGGAACGTGACCGTGGTGTGGCGGCAATCCTGAGCGGCCAGAAGACCGCGCTCACGGGGCTCCTGGAGATCTACGAGCACGCCGGAGAGGCAGTACCGACGACCGGTCAGCGATTCTCGGTGCTTGATTCCGAAGGTCGTCCGGCCGTCACGATCGAGCTCGCCGACGTGCGCGTCGTTCCCATGAAGGAGATCGACGACGACTTCGCGCGAGCCGAGGGGCGCGGCTACTCCAACGTGGCCGAGTGGAGGGCAGCCCACGAGGAGTTCTTCCGGAGCGATGGCGTGAGCGAGTTCCTGGGCCGCACCCCGGTCATCGATGACGACACTCTTGTCGTTGCGGAACGCTTCCGAGTGGTCGAGCCCGACGCCTCGGGTGGTCCGTGACTCGGGTCCGACTCGATGAGAATCCGGGGGGATCAACCGGAGGCCCTGTGGGTGTCGGGACAGCTGCTGGTCATAGCCGCTCGTCCCTGCGGAACAAGTCATAGACGCGGTCCCACGGGCCACCTGGGCCACCGCGCCGCATCCTTGCAAAAACCCGCCCCGGGCGGCGGTGCGACCGCCCGGGACGGGAGTGGTGGGGCAGGTCAGCTCGCGTTGAACTGGTCCGGGTGCGGGCCGGTGCGCAGGCCGCGGTCGGTGGCGGCGATCGCCGTCATGTCCTGCTCGGTCAGCTCGAAGCCGAAGACGTCGAGGTTCTGCCGGATGCGGGCCGGGGTGACCGACTTGGGGATGACGATGTTGCCGAGCTGCAGGTGCCAGCGCAGCACGACCTGGGCGGCGGACCTGCCGGTGCGCTCGGCGATGGCGGTGATCGCCGGGTCGTCCAGGACGGCGCCCTGGGCGAGCGGGCTCCAGGCCTCGGTGGCGATGCCGTGCCGGGCGTGGAAGGCGCGCAGCTCGGCCTGCTGGAGGCCGGGGTGCAGCTCGACCTGGTTGACGGCGGGCACCAGCGAGCTGTTGTCCAGCAGGCGCTGGAGGTGGGCGGGCTGGAAGTTGGACACGCCGGCGGCGCGGATGCGGCCCTCCTCGGTGAGGCGCTCGATGGCGCGCCAGGAGTCGAGGTAGAGGTCGCGGGCCGGGGTGGGCCAGTGGATCAGGTAGAGGTCGACGTGGTCCAGGCCGAGCTTGTCGAGGCTGGCGTCGAAGGCGCGCAGGGTGGCGTCGTAGCCCTGGTCGGCGTTCCACAGCTTGGTGGTGACGAACAGGTCATCGCGGGCCACGCCGGAGGCGGCCAGGGCGCGGCCGACACCGGTCTCGTTGCCGTAGACGGCGGCGGTGTCGATGCTGCGGTAGCCGGCCTCCAGGGCGGAGGCGACGGCGGCGGTGGTCTGCTCGTCGGGGACCTGGAAGACGCCGAAGCCGAGCTGGGGGATCTCGACGCCGTTGTTCAGCTTCACGGCGGGGACGTTGGGGGTCATGCTCGTCTCCTTCGGACGGTGCGGTCGGTGAGGGTGTGGGGGACGGTCCGGGCGCTGATCAGGTCGAGGCCGCCGGTGCCCGGGCGTTCGCCGTGGTCGGCGAAGACCTCCCGGGGGGTGCGGGGGGCGGTGCTCACCGGGCGAGCCGGTCGAGGGCGGCGGTGGCGAAGGAGTGGTCCTGCTCCGGGGCGCCGCCGCCGACGCCGATGGCGCCGATCAGCCGGCCGTCGCGGTGGACCGGGATGCCGCCGGCGATGAACAGCAGCGGGCGGTCCAGGGCGGTGGGCAGGGAGTGGAACGGCCCGTCGGGCTTGACCAGGTCGACCAGGTCGGCGGTCGGGGCGTTCAGCTGCAGGGCGGTGTAGGCCTTGCGGGTGCTGGTCTCGCCGGAGATCAGCACGGCGCGGTCGTCGCGGCGGAAGGCGAGCAGGTGGCCGCCTGCGTCCAGGACGGTGACGCTGACCGGCACGCCCGCGGCCTCGGCGGCGCTGCGGGCGGTCTCGACGAGGAGCTCGGCGTCGGCGGTGGTCAGCGGGGCGACGGCGGTGGTGGTGCTCATGGTGGTGCTTCTCCCGGTGGTGGGGTGGGTTCCGGTCGGATCGATGGTCAGTGGCGCAGGGCGGCGTGGCGGGGAGCCGCGCTCGTGGTGACGGCCTCACGGGTGCGGTCGCGGCGCTCCAGGGCGGCGGACCAGAAGGCCAGCAGCAGGGCCGTGGCGGCGAGGACGGCGCCGACCCAGTTCGGGGCGGTGTAGCCGAGGCCGGCGGCGATCACCATGCCGCCGAGCCAGGCGGCCAGCGCGTTGCCGAGGTTGAAGGCGCCGATGTTGACGGCGGAGGCCAGGGTGGGGGCGCCGTGGGCCTGGTCCAGGACCCGCTTCTGGAGCGGGGGGACGGTGGCGAAGCCGAGGGCTCCGACGAGCAGGACGGTGACGGCGGCGAGGATCTTGTTGTGGGCGGTGAGGGTGAACAGCGCCAGCACCACGGCGAGGCCGCCGAGGGTGGTGTAGAGCATGGGCATCAGCTTGCGGTCGGCGTAGCGCCCGCCCAGCAGGTTGCCGAGGAACATGCCGACGCCGAACAGCACCAGCAGCCAGGTGACGGAGCCGTCGGCGTAGCCGGCGACGTCGGTCATCATCGGGGCGATGTAGGTGATCGCGGCGAAGACCCCGCCGAAGCCGAGCACGGTCATCGCCATGGCGAGCAGCACCTGGGGGTTGCGGAACGCGGTGAGCTCCCGGCGCAGGTGGGCGCCCTCGGGGCGGGGCATGGCGGGTACGAGCTTGGCGATGCCGAGCAGGCCGATCACGCCGAGCGCGGCGACGCCGGCGAAGGTGGTGCGCCAGCCGACCGCCTGGCCGATGAAGGTGCCCAGCGGCACACCGACGATGTTGGCGACGGTCAGCCCGGTGAACATGGTGGCGATGGCGCCGGCCTTCTTCTGCGGGGCGACCAGGTCGGCGGCGACGACGGAGCCGATGCCGAAGAAGGCGCCGTGGGCCAGCGAGGTCACGATGCGACCGGCCAGCATCACGGGGAAGGACGGGGCGGATGCCGAGAGCAGGTTCCCGGCGACGAACAGGCCCATCAGCAGCATGAGCATGGTCTTGCGGCTGATCCGGGTGCCGAGGGCGGTCATCAGCGGGGCGCCGATGACCACGCCGAGGGCGTAGCCGGTGACCAGCAGGCCCGCGTCGGGGATGGAGACGCCGTAGTCGCCGGCGATCTGGGGCAGGAGACCCATGATCACGAACTCGGTGGTCCCGATCCCGAATGCGCCGATGGCCAGGGCGATGAGAGCGAGAGGCATGGGCCCGAACCCTTCTGTGATTGCTTGAGCTAGCGCCTTGCGTGCTTAAACAATAGTTGCAGACGCGCGATAAGTGCAAACGCTGACAGTGGGCATGCGCCATGAGGTCGAAGGGGGTGGAGGGGCCGAAGGGGGTGGAAACGCGGCCGGGCCCGGGGGAGCGGCGCTGTCGGCGGAGGCCCTAGCTGTACTGACCACGGAGGTTGGTGACACGGTTCACGGCCTGGCGATCTTGAAATGAGTGAGGGCCTTCTGGCTCGGTGTGGATTGCGACATCTGCACCGGCACCCAGAAAGGCCCTCATGCCACACCGTAACGCACCGCTGACCGAGACCGGACGCCTGCGCCTGGCCCGCTGCGTGGTCAAGGACGGCTGGCCGCTGCGGCGGGCCGCCGAGCGCTTCCAGGTCTCGCCCACCACGGCCAAGCGCTGGGCGGACCGCTATCGCGCGCTCGGCGAGGCGGGCATGAGCGACCTCTCCAGCCGCCCGCACCACAGCCCGCGCCGCACCCCGACTCGCACCGAGCGGCGGATCATCAAGGTCCGCGTCCTGCGCCGCTGGGGACCGGCCCGCATCGCCTACCTCCTGCGACTCAACCCGGCCACCGTCCACCGCGTCCTCACCCGATACCGACTCGCCCGCCTGACGCACCTCGACCGCGCGACCGGCCGAGCCGTTCGCCGCTACGAGCGCGCCGCACCGGGCGAGTTGGTTCATGTGGACATCAAGAAGCTCGGCAACATCCCGGACGGCGGAGGCCACAAGACCCTGGGTCGCGAGGCCGGGCGCAAGAACCGCTCCGGGGTGGGCTACAGCTACCTCCACAACGCCGTGGACGATCACTCCCGCCTGGCCTACAGCGAGATCCTGCCCGACGAGCGCAAGGAGACCGCCACGGCGTTCTGGGCCCGGGCGAACGCGTTCTTCGCCCGGGCCGGCATCACCGTCCAGCGCGTGCTGACCGACAACGGCTCCTGCTACAAGTCACACGCCTGGCGCGATGCCCTCGCCGCCGAGGGCATCGCGCACAAGCGAACCCGGCCCTACCGGCCGCAGACCAATGGCAAGGTCGAACGCTTCAACCGCACCCTGCTCGACGAATGGGCCTACGCCAGGCCCTACCGCACCGAACAGGAACGCCGCGACGCCTACCCCGACTGGCTCCACACCTACAATCACCACCGCGGACACACCGCGCTCGCAGGCAAGCCACCCGCCAGCCGCGTCCCCAACCTCACGGGACAGAACACCTAGCGGGCCGGCGAGGCGGCGTCCACGGCCTCGACCGCCCTGACCAGCGAGGTCAGCTCGGGGTTGCGGGCGGCCTCGTCGAGCGCCTCGCGCAGGGCGGCGTCGTTGGTCGGCCGGGCCCGCTCCAGGAGCTTCAGGCCGTCCTCGCTCACGTTGGTGTAGATGCCTCGGCGGTCGGTCGGGCACAGGTAGCGCGACAGCAGGCCGCGGTCCTCCAGTCGGGTGACCAGGCGGGTGGTGGCGCTCTGGCTGAGGACGACCGCGTCGGCGACCTGCTTCATCTGCAGGTGCCCGCCCACGCCGTCGTGCTGGCGGCTGAGGACGTCGAGCAGCGAGTACTCCCGCACGCTCAGGTCGTGCTCGGCCTGCAGGGCGCGTTCGATGTGCGACTCGATCCTGCCGTGCAGGAGGGACAGGGCGCCCCAGCCGTTGGCGAGGGCGGTGAGCGCGGGGTCCGTGGCGGTCATGGGGCCCGGCCTCCTTCCAGATGTGGCTGGGTACAGGATAAGCCATGATTTGAAATATCGGCTAGAGCCTGTATAACGCTTGTGCAAGCAATCTCCCCCGCGCCGGACCCGTGTCGGACCCGCCGGAGGCGTACCGGTCCGGGTCGGGTGCCGAGTGCGGGATGCCGGTCCGCGCCCGGTATCCACGGGGCTTTGGCGCAAATGGTTCAGACCATTGACGCGCGGGGAAGGCAGCTCCTACGGTGTCGGGCAACCGGTCTGGCGCGGGCATGCCATATCTCGGCAGGCCGCCGTGCGCACCCCCACGCGCACGCCCCGCGCCGGGCGCACACTCCATCCACCCCCACGGAGGAGCACCATGCGCAAGCGCCACCTGATCGCCGCCGCCGCGGCCGCGATCACCCTGCCGATCGCGGCGGCCCTGCCGGCCCAGTCGCACGGCTTCATCAACCTGCCGCCGAGCCGTTCCGCGCTCTGCGGCGCCAACGCCGTCCCGTGGGACTGCGGCGACATCCAGTGGGAGCCGCAGAGCGTCGAGGGCCCCAAGGGCTTCCCGAGCCGCGGCCCGGCGGACGGCACCATCTGCGCCGGCGGCGACGCCCGCTGGGCCCCGCTGGACAACCCCCGGGGCGGCGCCTGGCCGACCACCAGGGTGACGGCGGGCCAGCAGCTCACCTTCACCTGGGAGATCGAGGCCCGGCACTCCACCACGAACTTCAAGTACTACCTGACCAAGCCGGGCTATGACGCGAGCCAGCCGATCACCCGCTCCGCCCTGGACCTGACCCCGTTCCTGACCGTCCCCTACAACGGCCGCCAGCCCGCCGCCACCACCACCCACACCGCGACCCTGCCCACCGGCCGCACCGGCCACCAGGTGATCGTCGCCGTCTGGGAGATCGCCGACACCGCCAACGCCTTCTACTCCTGCACCGACGTCCAGTTCTGACGGTCCCGACCGTCGCGTCCCGCCGACGCCGCCGCCCGACCCCGGACGGCGCCGGCGGGCCGCCGCCCGCAGCCGCAGGTCCCGGGGTGCCCGGCCCAGGTCGTGCGCGCCGCAGAAGCCGTGAATGGGTACATTGACGACATTTGGCAGCAGTGCCCAGCGCCCAGTGCCCAGGCTTCGCGCGTCCACGAAAGAAGGCCGACCGCCTTCGGAAAGGGTCTCCATGCGCCCCGACCTCAGCCCCGCCGTCCTCGCCGAGCTGCGCCGGCCGCGGCCCTATCCGGCGGTGTCGATCCTGATGCCCACCCACCGCCGGGAGCCGGACAACGCCCAGGACCCGGTCCGGCTGCGCAACCTGCTGGCCGAGGCGAAGGAGCGCGTCCAGGCCGACCCGAAGGTCTCCCGCGCCGAGCGGATCGACGTGCTGGAGCAGCTCGACCGGGCCCTCGCGGAGGTCGACCTGGTGCACGCCGAGGACGGCCTGGCCATCTTCGCCGCGCCCGGCGAGCACCAGGTCTGGTCACTCGGTCGCACCGCCCCCGCCCGGGTGGTCCTGTCCGACACCTACCTCACCCGCAACCTGGTCGCCGCGCACGCCGCCGAGCGCCCGTTCTGGGTGCTCGCGGTCGCCGCCGACAAGGTGGTGCTGTGGGGCGGCACCGAGGAGCGGGTCGCCGAGCACAAGGGCAACGGCTTCCCCCTGGTGCGCGTCTTCGACAACCCCGACCCCGAACGGCAGGAGCAGATCGGCGACACCCCCAGCACCTTCCGCGACGAGGCGACCAAGACCTTCCTGCGCCAGGCCGACACCGAGGTCGGCAAGCTGCTGGCCGCCGCCCCCCGCCCGCTGTACGTGGTCGGCGAGGCCGCCGCGCTCGCCCTGCTGGACGCCGTCGGCCCGATCGCCAAGGAGTCCACCGCCCAGCTCCCGCACGGCGGCCTGGCCCAGGCCGACGCCGAGACCGTCCGCAAGGTCGTCGAGCCCGCCGTGCGCGCCCAGGCCGAGCGCGAGGTCGCCGAACACCTCGCCCAGCTCGACAAGGCCCGCGGCGCCCAGCAGTTCGCGGCCGGCCTGGACGAGGTCTGGCAGACCGTCGGCGAGGGCCGGATCGCCCGCCTGGTGGTCGAGGAGAACTACCGCGCCACCGTGCGCGACGACGGCGAGCACCTGGTGCCCGCCGAGGCCGACCAGGAAGGCGCCCGCGAGGACATCGTCGACGAGGTGGTCGAGCGCACCCTGGACACCGGCGGCGAGATCGGCTTCGTCCCCGACGGCACCCTCGCCGACTCCGGCCGGATCGCCGCCGTCCTGCGCTACTGACCCCGCTGACCAGCCCTCAACCCGCCCGCGCCGCCCCCTCCCCGGTGGGCGGCCGCACCGTCCCCGCCGACCGGGCCGCCCTGATCGCCACCGAGGCCCGCGCCCCGGACGCCTGACCCACCCCCGGCGGACACCCCGCGGCCCCGTACCGTCCCCGGGCGGTACGGGGCCGCGGCGCGCCGCGGGGGAGCGGAAACGGCGGGTACCCAGGACGGCGGGTACCCAGCGTTCGGTACGGGATTGGGTAGCGGTACGCATTGATCCCACCCCGGCCCGGCCGGTTTCCTGGAACCCGCCCCAGCCGACGACCCTCACCCCCCAGGAGGTCGCCCATGACCCGCCGCGAGCGCCTTCGCCTCTACGCCGACGAGCACTTCACCGCCCCCGACCCCGGGCTGGTCCTGCCTGCCCGCCGCAGCAGCGGCCTGCGCCGCCCGGGCCTGGCCCGACTGGCCCGGCTCTCCCGGCTGGTCGAACGCTCCGGGCACCACCAGCACGGCTGACCCGGACCGGGTCCCGCCCCCTTGAGGGAGCGGGGCGGGACCCATTTTCCCAGGTGGCGTCAGGTGGTGTCGGATGGCGTCAGGTGGCGTCGTCCTCGGCCGCCAGCGCCTCACCCAGCCCCGCCCGCCCCACCCCGAGCTTGCGCAGCGCACCGGCCACATGGTGCTCGACCGTACGGGTCGACAGGAACAGCGCCCGCGCGATGTCCTGGTTCGCCGCCCCCTGCGCGGCCAGCGCCGCCACCTGCCGCTCACGCGGCGACAGCCGCTCGCCGTAGCCGCGCCGCCCCGGCGAGGCCGCCCGGCCCAGGCCCAACTCCCGCCGCAGCCGCTGGCAGCGGGCCGCGTCCGAGGCCGCCCCCAGCGCCAGGTACGCCCGCTCCGCGGCGGCGATCCGCTCCCCGGCCGCCGCCCGGTCCACCCCCGCCACCACGGTCGCCGCCCGCTCCCCGGCCCGCGCCGCCTCGTACGGGCGCCCGATCTCCTGCCAGAGCCCGCCCGAGCGGACGAACTGCGCGCCCGCGCCCGCCGGATCCCCGTCCGCCAGCAGCAGACCACGGGCGAAGGCCAGCGCCGCCAGCGCGGCCGGCGCGTCCCGCCCCTCCAGGTGCGCCCCCGCCTGCCCGGCCAACTCCCCGGCCCCCGCCCGGTCGCCGTCCGCCAGCAGCACCTCCACCGCCACCGGCAGCAACTCCGCCGCCCGCGGCCACGCCCCGGCCAGCCGCAGCGCCGCCAGCGCCGGCTCCAGCGTGGCCGCCGCCCGCGCCACGTCACCCTCCGCCAACTGCAGCGCCGCCAGCCCCGCCGCCGCCCGCAGCGCCCCGGTCACCTGGGACTCCCGCTCCCCGTACGGGCCCGCCTCCGCGAAGTGGGCGTGCGCCACCGCGAGCCGGCCGCGCGCCGCCGCCAGCCGGCCCAGCAGCAGCGCCTGCTCGACCCCGGCCATCGCGAGGTCGGGGAACTCCGCGCCCAGCGCGGCCAGCCGCTCCTCCAGCCCCTCCCACTGCCCGGCCAGGCCGTCCAACCGCACCAGCGCGATCCGGCTGTAGCACTCCAGATACGGGATCGCCGCCTGCCGGGCCAGCCGCCGGCTCTCCTCCAACAGCCGCGCCGCCCGCCGGTCGTGGCCCAGCTCGACGGCGATCTCACCCGCGTTGTACAGCGCGCGGGTGGTCTGCCGGACGATCTCCGGCCGCCGCGAACTGCGCGGCAGCTCCTCCAGCAGCTCCCACACCGACGGGTCGCCCTCGCGCGCCAGGAACGTCAGCCGGGTCGCCCGCACGGCCGCCGCGACCTCCTCGTCCGGGTGCGCGGCCAGCGTCCGCTCGGCCCGCTCCAGCCACTGCCAGGCGCGCTCCCCGGCGCCGTCGCGCTCGTTCATGGCCAGCGCCACCATCGCCCTGGCCGCCCGGCCCGGACGCTCCTCCAACTCCTCCAGGGACTCCTCCATCCGGTCGAAACCGGCCCGGTCCCCGCCGTGCACGGCCATCAGGAAGCCCAGCGAGAGCCGGATCTCGCCGCGGTCCGGCACCGGCAGCCGCGGGTCGGCGATGATCGCCGTCAGCACCGCCGCACTGGCCACCGAGTCCACGCCGTCCGCGGCGATCCGCGCCAGCGCCAGCGCCGCCCGCCCCCGCCGGTGCGGATCGAGGTCGGGCTCGTCCAACAGCCGCCGCAGCAGCGCCCCCGCGCTGCCGCTGTCCCCGAGCGCGACCGCCTGGTCCGCGGCCGCCTCGGCCACCTCCTGCCACGCCGCCCGGTCGCCCAGCGCCAGGGTGTGGTGGGCGATCTGCACCAGCGGCCTCGGCTCGCGCGCGCCCAGCGCCGCCACCGCCCGCCGGTGCAGCGCGGTGCGCCGCGGCCCGGGCAGCCGACGGTACGCCACCTGCTGCGCCAGCACGTGCCGGAAGCCGTAGTGGGCCAGCGGCCGCTCGTGGAGCACCGCCGCCCGCAGTGCCTCGGTCAGGCCGTCCGCCGCGGCCTGCGCCTCCAGGCCGGCCACCGCGGCCAGCAGGTCCTCCCCGGCCGGCACGCCGAGCACCGCGGCCGCGGACGCGATCGCGGCGGCGTCCGGGGACAGCGCCGCCAGCCGCTCGGTGACGGCGTCGTGCAGGCCGCGCGGCACCTCGGACTGCTCCAGATCGGCGGCCAGGTCCGCGGCGTTGGTCAGCGCCCCGGCGCCGCGCCGCTCGCACAGCGTGATCAGGTCCTCCTCGGCGACCAGCGGCAGGCCCTCGCTGCGGTCGAACAGCACCCGGGCGAGCGCCGGCGTCGCGCGCGGGCCGAGCGCCGCCCGCGCCAGCTCGTCGACCTCGGCCTCGGCGAGCGGGGCCAGGCGCACCAGCGCGCCGCCCACCCCGGCCGGACGCCGGTAGGCGGCGCCGAGCACCGGGGTGTCCGGCGGCAGGTCCTCGGCCCGGTAGGTGAGCACCAGGGCCAGCCCCGCCGGCACGTCCCGCGCCAGCAGCAGGAGCAGCTCCCGGGTGGCGTCGTCCACCCAGTGCAGGTCCTCGACGACCAGCACCGTCTCGCCGAGCGCGCCCAGCAGCGCCCGTACGGCCTGCACGAGCAGCCGCAGCCCCGGCGTCCCGTCACCGGCGGCTGCGGGCAGCGGCGGCAGCCGGTCGGCGAGGTCGGGCAGCAGCGGACGCAGCGCCCCGGCACTGGCCGGGATGCGGTCGGCGGGCGGCAGGAACGGGCCGACGCCGCGCAGCGCGTCCACCACCGGGCCGAAGGCCAGCGGCTCGCGCAGCGGGTGGCAGAAGCCGGTCAGCACCCGGCGGCCCGCCGCGGCGGCGTCGGCGGCGGCCTCGGCCACCAGCCGGGACTTGCCGAGACCGGCCTCGCCCTCGACCAGGACGACGGCGGGCGGGTGGAGCATCGCCCGGGTGAGGCGCTCCAGTTCGGGGCGGCGCCCGACGAACGCGAATCCGGCACCGGGCGATCCCGGCTCGACGGGCCGGCTCACGGCCGTCCGGTCGGTCCGGGTGCGCGGCGCTCGCCGAGGAGGGTTGCGAAGGCCATGGGGCCCATCATGCCGTGACGGCTCCCGGTCGTGGCCGCCGGGGCGCCGTCGCGGTACGGGCGGTGCGGGGGTGTGCGGATGGTGTGTCCGGACGGTGTGTGCGGGTGGCGTGTTCAGGCGGTTTCGTTCGGGTGATCTTGTTCGGGCGGTTTCATGCGGGTGCTCTCGTTCGGGCGGTGCAGGCGGGGGCCGGCCGCCGGTGCGGCCGGGCGGCGCGGTCGGGCAGTTCGAGCACCGTGCAGCCCAGCGCCTCCAGCCGGCGCACGGTCGCCCGGGCACTGCGGTCGTCCAGGGAGAAGACGAACGGGCCGGGCACCAGCACCACGTTCACCCAGCCCTGCCCGGCCCGCTCCAGCAGCCGCTCCAGGGCGGGGCACCGGTCGCCGGAGCGCACCCCGTCGTCCAGGAACGCGGCGGGCACCGGCAGGCCGCGCTGGCGGGCCAGGCGCTCCAACGCGGCGCGCTGGTACTCCAGACCCGCCGCGTCGGCGGGGTAGCAGCGCAGGTACAGCGCGGGACGGGACGGGCGGACGGAGTGGTCGAGCATGTCGTTCACCTGACCTGTTCGGTGAGGAGTGCGACGGGCCTGGGGGAGCCCGTCCACTCCAGCAGGCCTCGGTGAACGGTGCGGAATCAATGGCGGTCGCCACCCAATCGTGCGAGCGCCGGGCAGGCTGCGGCGCGCCCCACCGGCCCCGGGCGCCCCTGTGTTCCCGGGCGCCCCCTGCGGCACGTGTCGGCGGCGCGGGACGTTGACGCGGTGTCAACCCACCGGCCCGAAGGGCACATTCGTACGACGGAGGAAACGGCGTGATCGACAGGCGCACCTTCACCAGGGCCGTCGGACTCGGCGCGGGCACCACCGCGCTGTCCCTGGCCGCCCTGCCCCAGACCGCCGGGGCGGCACCGGCCGGTACCCCCGCGCCGGCCGGTGCCTCCTCCGGTGCCCCCGTCCCCGCGGCCCGGACGGGCTTCGCCCGCCTGGCCCAGGTCCGCGCCGGCCTCCTCGACGCGCCGCCGGCCGGCGGTGACGCGTCCGGCGGTCACCCGGAGGCCGTCCACCGCTGCTCGGAACCGCCCGTGCAGGGCCACTGGATGACCGGGGCGCCCGGCGTCGTGCTCGAACCGCCGACCGCGGCGCACAGGTTGCTCGCCCGGTTCCTGATCTGCGCGAAGCCCGTGTCCGGGTTCGAGCCGAAGTACCAGGTCTGCTCCGGCCCCTTGTCGCAGCCGTACTGGATCAGCTGGACGCCCGCGTTCGGCGAACTCGCCGGATCGGCCAGGCACTTGCCGCTGTTCTTGTTCACGATCTCGTAGCCGCCGCCGGAGTTCGGCATCGGGTAGAGGCCCCAGTACTGCTCGGCGCCGCCGTAGCAGGACCACTGGATGATCCCCGCCCCGCCCGCCGTGCTCCCGGCCCCGACCGACAGGCAGTGCTGGCTGTTGAGGTTCCAGAGCTCCACGATCTCCCCGTCCCTGACCGAGGGGGAGGAGGTTCCGCTGCCCTGCTGCGCCGTGCTCGACGCCGAGGCCGGCGTCATTCCTGCGGCGAACGCGAGCGCGGCGGCGAGCCCGACGGCCGCCGTGCCGAGCCCCGTCCGGGTGCGTGCCGCCGTTCCGTGGTGGGCGATTCCCATGGGGTATTCCCTCCGTGTCGAGACGTCATGGCCACCGGGTGCCGGCGCGGACGGCGTGGTCACCGGCCGTCCGCGCCGGAGGCGTCACGCGGTGCGGATGTCCCACCACTGCTGGGACTGGAAGTTCTTGCCCCACAGCTGGGTGCGGGCGCCGTCGCCGGCCACGTTGATGTCGCGGTCCAGCACGGTGTTGTTGCCGTTGTTGTAGCGGTAGTTGTAGATGGCCAGGTCCCCGGAGGGGTGGTACCACTTCTGCTGGGTGGTGCCGTTGCACTGCCACAGCTGCACCCGGGTGCCGTTGGCGCCGCCGCCGTTGGTGTCGGCGTCCAGGCACATGCCCGGGAACCGCACGTTCTGCAGGCTGCCGTCGGTGGACAGGAACCACTCCTGCTGGGTGGTGCCGTTGCACCCCCACACCTGGACCCGGGTGCCGTTGCCGCCGGCGGTGGCGTCGGCGTCCAGGCACTGGCCCGGGGTCCCCTGGTACAGGCTGTAGATCCGGACGTAGAGGCCCGCGGTGAGGGCGCCCGCCCGGGTGCCGGGCGCCTGTCCCTGGCTCCAGGCCACGTGACCGGCCTGGCCGGCGGCCTCGGCGGTCCGGGCGGACTGCGCGGCCTGGGCGGACGCCGCGCCGGTGGCGCCGACGACGAGGGCTGCCGCGGCGGCCACGACGGCGGCCGGCTTCTTGTGAGCGATCACGGGTCCCAAATTCCTCTCAGGGCTGGGCGGTTCGGTGAATCCAGCAAACGCCACGCCGATCGGCCGGTCGAATGATTCGATGGTTTTCGAAGAGGCTGGCGAAGGGGGAGCGTCTGTGATCCGGATCCGCCTGGGGGCCCGGGGGCTGGGAGGCGTCAGGTTCGCGGTCTCACCGGTGGGCGCGGCCAAGGACCTGCTCCGCCTCGTCGGCTTCAGCCCCGCCACCCTGACCCCGCAGTGGCGGACCAGGGCCACGGACGCGCTGTCCCGCCACCGGCTCGGGCTGCTCGCCGTCGTCGGCGCAGGCGGCCCCCTCGGGTACGCCCCGGACTTCATCCGGCCGGAGCCCCCGGCCTTCCTGACCGACATCGACACGGCGCTGCACCAGATCGCGACGACCCCGCAGGAACGGATCCGCTACGAGCTGGCCGGGGCCGTCAACGGCCACGCCTGGGATCCCGGTTCCGGCCACCCGCCGCCCCGGCAGCTCCTGCGGGCCCTCGACCGCGGGGAGGACCACTTCGCGCACCGCCTCGCCGACGAGATGGCGCGGTTCTGGCACGCGGCGCTGGCGCTCTCGTGGCCGGCGATCCGGGCCCGCCTGGAGGCCGACGTCACCGCCCGGGCCTCCGAGATCGCCCGGTCCGGGCTCGCCGAGGCCCTCAACCGGCTGGCCCCGAACCTGGAGTGGCGCGACGGCGAACTGCTCGTGCACATGCGTACGGACAGCATCCACCAGCTGGCGCTGGACGCGGACGCGGTGATCCTGACGCCGAGCGTCTTCGTCGACTGGGCCCTGTTCTGCGCCGGGGAGCCACCCGGCGCGCCGGCCCCGCGCACCCCGCTGATCGTCTACCCCGCCGCGCAGGCGGACTGCCTGCCGCCCGCGCAGGACCACCCGCTGATCGGCGCGATGCGGCGCAAACTCCTGGCCGAGCTGAGCCAACCGCGCTCCACGACGGAACTCGCCCAACGGCTCTACCTGAGCCCGGCCACCGCCTCGTACCACCTGCAGATCCTCCACCGCGCCGGCCTCGTCACCCGCACCCGACGCTCCCGGCACGTGCTCTACCAGCGGCTCGGCGGAGCGACGTAGCAGACGTCCCATCCTGGACGGCCACGGCCGATCTCCTTGACGAAGCGTCATGACACCGATGTGGAGGGCTTCTTCGGCGCGCCCACTTTCGCCGGATCGACAACAGGTCTCTGGACGCAATCGGTTTGTCATGCAAACCTTGTGGGCGTGACGACTCACTCCGCCCCCTCCTCGAACAACCCCCGCGACCTCCTGACGATGAAGCAGGCCCTGACCCGGCACATCCACCGTGAGCAGCGCGGCGCCTGGTTCGCCCTCCTCGTCTTCGCCGCGGTGCGCCTCGGCGCCGCCCCGGTGGTCCGCTACGGCCAAGGCGACCACAACGGCGGCCTGCCGCCGGCCATGTGGTACTGGCCGGTGGCGTTACTCCTCGCCTACGCCGCGATCAGCTGGTTCTACGTGCGGCGCTCGGCCAGGCTCGGCCTGGGCACCCGGGTCGGACCGTACCTGGCGCTGGGCATCACCCTGGTCGTGCTCATCACCGGCTACGTGGCGTGGACGGCACTGGACCCCGGGTTCCTCGCCGACCTCCGCGGGCCGTCGCCCTTCGCCCCGATCCTCGACAACTCGGTGGTGAGCCCGGCCGGCACGATCGGCCTGGCGCTGCTGCTGCTCGCCCGGATCGAGCGCAGCTGGCTGCTCCTCGCCATCGCCTGCGGGTACCTTGGCTCCATGATCAGCACCGGCGACCTTCCCGACCCCTCGCCGTGGGGCGGCCTCCCGCACATCCTGCTGGAGGGGGGAGTGCTGCTGCTCGGCGGCCTCGGCCTCGCCCTGCTGCAGGGGCGCAAGGGGCGGTCGGCCGCATGAGCGAACATCCCACCAACGGCCTCGACGACGTCGTGCACCAGCGCGTCCGCCTGGGCATCCTCGCGGTGACCAAGGAGGCCCGGCAGGTGGAGTTCACGTTCCTCCGCAGCACGCTCGGGCTCACCGCCGGGAACCTCTCCCAGCACCTCGGAGTCCTGGAGAAGGCGGGCCTGGTCACGATCGACAAGGGCTACGAAGGCAAGCGGGCCCGCACCTGGATCCAGCTCACCAAGGCGGGCAAGAAGGCCCTCAGCGAGGAGATCGCGGCGCTCAAGGCCCTGATCCAGCAGCTCGAAGGGACGGGCGGCGCCGCCGCCCCCGGCCCCGCGGCCGCCCCCGCCCCGGGCTGAGCCTCCCGACCGTATTCCACCGCACGCGACTGCGCCCGGCCTTGCCGCAGACGCGTCGCGGCCGGTGTCGGCGCGGTCGTGCTGTCAGGAGGGGATACGGGCCAGGAGTTCGTGGGCGGCCCGGGTCAGGTGTGCGGGGATGTCGTCCGGGTATGTCGGCTCGCCGTAGTTCTGGAGCGCCTTCACCGCGTCGACCATGGGTGCCAACTCCGCGGACTCGCCGTAGGCCTCGGCAACGTTCTCGATGATGAGTTCGGCGCCCTCGACGGGGTCGAGCCATCCGCCGACGATCTCGGCGGCGTACCAGCGGGCGAGCGCCAGTCGGCCTTCCCAGTAGTCCTCGGGCGGGTGGAAGCCACAACCGAGCTCGTCCATCACCTGGCCGAAAAGTTCCGGGGCTTGGTCCTTCTCGCTGCGCAGGAGCCCGGCGAGGATCGGCAGTGACGGTGTGTCGACGCCGACGACCAGGGCGCGGAGAGCGGCCTGGACCAGACGATCCGGGTCGGCGTACCGGCCGTCGACCCACCAGTGGGCGAGCCCCCGCAACTCCTGCACCGCCTCGCCCGCCGTTCGGGGGGCTCCGTTCGTCGTCATGGCGGCATACTGCCGCGCGTCGCCGACTGCAGGCCAGCGGATATCACGCGGTGGGGCCGGGCGCCGCCGGGCGGCGAAAGCCGTGCACGCGGGTGGGACGAGTGCTCCGACGGTGGGCGTGTTCGCTGACCAGATGCATGCCACGGCCGCCCTCGGCGGAGCTGGGCAGCCATACGGGGGCGTCGGCGTGGGTCCCTCGCCCGGCGGCCCCTTGCGGAGCGCAAGGGCCCGCCGGGCGACGAAGAGTGGAGCCTCGCGCCGGGGCCGGCGCGAGGGGCAAGGGTGTCGGTGCGGTTCGGTGAGGTGGTTGCGCAGGAAGTCGGGCAGGCCGACTTCCTGCGCAAAGGGGGCCGGGAGGTTTCAGGCGTGGTGGTCGAGCTCACCGGCCGTCAGTGGCCCGTCTGTCAGCGAGGGCCGAGGTCGGGCGCGCGGAGCCGATGGAGGCGGCGGGTGCCGAGGCCTGAGCAGCGTGGTGATCGGCTCCGGAGCGGTCCCCCCGCCGGTGGAGCACGGTGGCGAGGCGGGTGCCGGCCATGGCTGTGCCCTGCCACGTCACCCGATCCGGTGGTCTTCCGGGGTTGCCGCACCCGTCATCCGCGCGGACGTGGCTCGCTCGCGACGGGGCGAGTCGTACAGTCCTGGCCATGACCGACACCACCGCCGCGTCGTGGCGCGAGCTCGAACGCACCACCGTGTTCAGCAAGTTCGGCCGGGCCGTGGACCGCGTCGACTACGAGATGCCCGACGGCAGGAAGGAGGAGTTCTACCTCAAGCGCGAGCGCCCGGCCGGCGCCGTGCTCGCCCTCACCTCCGACCAGCGCGTCATCCTCGCCCGCCAGTACCGCCCGGGCCCCGGCCGCGTGCTGCACGAACTCCCCGGCGGCTACGTCGAACCGGGGGAGTGCGCGGCGGATGCCATCGCGCGCGAGCTGCTGGAGGAGACCGGCTACCAGGGCGACGTGCGCGAGGTCGGGTCGTACTGGCTCGACGCGTACGCCGACACCCGCCGCCACGCCTTCGTCGCCACCGACTGCGTCAAGATCCGCGAACCGCGGCCGGAGCGCACCGAGTTCATCGACGTGGTCACCCTCGACCTGGCGGAGTTCCGCACCCGCGTGCTCCGCGCGGGGGAGATGACCGACACCGCCGCGGCCTACCTCGCCCTCGATCAGCTCCGGCTCCTGTAGCCGGGGGCGGTCCTTACTCGGTACACCGCGGTCCGGCCAGTGTGAAGAAGGCCATCGCCAGGCTCGTTGCTGACGGCCGCCTTGTGGTCGACGGGCTTGGTGACGGCGCCCTCGATGCCGCCGCCGAGCGCGCCCCACGTCCGTGCCCTGACGGCTCCTCGTCTCGCGCCCCTTCGCCCACGGACGTATAGTGGGCATACGTGGCGCGGCCATGTCAGGTTGGGGGTTGGGTGGAAACGCTCTACGACAGTGACCGGGTGCCGGAGACCGACTGGATCGGAGCGTGGCGGGAGGTTGCCGTCCGGGGGACGGTCACCGTGCAGATGAGATCGCTCGACCCGGACCGCTTCGCGGCCAAACTGAGCGCCGCGCAACTGGGGGACTGCCGGCTGGCCGCCATGAACTACTCGCCCCTGGCGTTGCGGCGCACACCGCGGCTGGTCCGGCAGTTCGACCCCGAGCACTACCAGGTTCTGTTCATCCGCCGCGGCCATCCAGGCATCGAACTGGCCGACCGGAGCGCTCTCCTCGGCCCAGGCGACCTCGTCGTCCACGACAGCGCGTGCCCGTTCGAGTCCTTCGTCGGACCCGGGCAGAGCCGCGCCCAGTGCCTGATGATCCAGATCCCCAAACGCCTCCTGCACCTGCCGCACCGGGAGATCACCTCCCTGCTCGCAACGCCGCTAGACGGTACCCGGGGCACAGGCCTGCTGCTGTCCGGCTTCATGACCGCGCTGACCGGCGACTGCCCGGAGAACGCCGGCCAGGCGGCCCGGCTGGGCAGGGTGCTCACCGACCTGACCGAGACCTTCCTGGCCCACCACCTCGACCGGCTCGCCGCCGTGCCCGGCGACTCCCGGGAACGCGTCCTCTACCTGCAGATCCTCTCCTTCATCGACGACCACCTCCCCGCCGAGTGGCTCGACCCCCAGGCCGTCGCCGACGCCCACCGGATCTCGCTGCGCACCCTTTACCGGATCTTCCAGAAGCAGGACACGACGCCAGCCGCGCATATCCGCCACCGCCGGCTCGAACGCTGTCGCCTCGACCTGGCCGACCCGCGCCTGTGGCAGCTCACCATCCACGCTGTCGCCGCGCGCTGGGGCTTTCTGCGGCCCGCCGAGTTCACCCGCGCCTTCCGCACCGCCTACGGTCTGACACCCAGCGAGTGGCGCGAGCGCGAGGGGAACCTGGAACGGCACGCATTGCCAACCGGCTGACACGCCTCGCCATCGAACCGCACCGACGGTGGTGGAACGGTCGTATCGGAGCGCACGTCGGCCGTCGATCCGGAGTGCGCCTCCCGGTCGCGGGACTGAAGCGGTCCCGCCACACTCACGGAGGATCTGGATGCACCGTTCCGCCAAGCGCACCGCCGCGGCTTTCCTGCTGGCCGCCGGCACCCTGATCGTGCCGCTGGCTGCCGCCGTCCCCGCCGGTGCCGCGCCCACGGACACACCCGCACTTGCCGCCTGCGGCGTGTCCTACAGCGACAAGGACAGCAGCACCTGGCACAAGAGCTCCGGGAACGGCGTCAACATGCGCAGCGGCCCGAGCACCGGCTGTGCGGTGCTGGGGATGTCCTACTCGACCCAGCTGATCGACTACCACTGCTACGTCTCGGCCAGTGACGGGACGTGGACCTACGCCCGCAACGACGCCACCGGGGTCAAGGGCTGGATCCGCGACGACCTCCTCACCGACAACGGCAGCAAGGTCCCCTGCTGACCGACCGCCCTCACCCGGCGTCGGACCGGTGGCGCGGCCACACCCGCGCCGCCGGTCCGGCGTCCATGACGCCGCCCGGGAGCTACACGCCGGCCCGGTCGGACGGGGGCCCCGCCGTCCGGACGGCCGACGTGGCGCGCAGGATGGACTCGACGCTGTGCCTGAGCACGGCCCGGCCCGGCCCAGGTTTCGCGGGTGCCAGTATCCCGCCAGCCACCGCACGTTGGCCGCCAGCACCGGATCCGGCGGCCCGAGCCGCCGGTACAACCCAGCCCATCTGCCCGCAGACCTCGGTCAGCGCCTGCGCGGCCCGCCGCGCCGCGTCCCCGGCCGCCCTGCTGCGTCCTGCCCCCGCGGCTTGCTGTCCGACGGCTTCGAGGATGGCCCCGGTCAGGTGTCGTTTGCGGGTCGGACCGGTGTGTTGAGGAGGAAGAGCCGGCCTGTTGGGGCGGCGGGTCGGAAGTCGAAGGCGTTGGTGAACGGGCCGGTGATCAGTAGCAGGGTGCCGTGGTCGTGGACGCGATGGCGCCACTCGCGGGTGGCGGCGATCTCGCTGTCGAACCAGGTCAGGTCGCCGGGACGTCGGATGGTCAGCCGGGAGCCGGTCAGGATGGTGGACCAGGCGCGTTGAGGGCCTTCCAACTTCCCCTCCAGGCGGGCGGATCAGCGTACCGGGGTGGCCGTGGACTGCCCACCGATGTGCCCTGCCACATCACCCGATCCGGTGGTCTCCCGGACGTGCCGCGCCCGCCATCCCAGTGGAAGCGGCTCCCTCCTCGACGAGGCGAGTCGCACAGTCCTGGCCATGACCGACACCACCGCCGCGTCGTGGCGCGAGCTCGAACGCACCACCGTGTTCAGCAAGTTCGGCCGGGCCGTGGACCGCGTCGACTACGAGATGCCCGACGGCAGGAAGGAGGAGTTCTACCTCAAGCGCGAGCGCCCGGCCGGCGCCGTGCTCGCCCTCACCTCCGGCCGGCAGGTCATTCTCGTCCGCCAGTACCGTCCGGGCCCCGACCGCGTGCTGCACGAACTCCCGGGCGGCTACGTCGAACCCGGGGAGTCCGCGGCGGGCGCCATCGTCCGTGAGCTGCTGGAGGAGACCGGCTACCAGGGCGACGTGCGCGAGGTCGGGTCGTACTGGCTCGACGCGTACGCTGACACCCGCCGCCACGCCTTCGTCGCCACCGACTGCGTCAAGATCTGCGAACCGCGGCCGGAGCGCACCGAGTTCATCGACGTGGTCACCCTCGACCTGGCGGAGTTCCGCACCCGGGTGCTCCGCGCGGGGGAGATGACCGACACCGCCGCGGCCTACCTCGCCCTCGATCACCTGCGGCTCCTGTAACAGGGGAGCAGCGGGCGAGCCAGCCAAAGCAGTAAGGCGCTTGGTGCGGAGTGGGAAGTCGGCCCGGCCGACTTCCCACTCCGATCAGTGCGGCGCCGGTACGGGGTCGTCCGGGCTGTCCAGCCACACGGTCTGCCCGTCGGGCGTGACGGTGAGCCCGAACCGGTCGAAGCCGGGCACGATCCACCGCACACGACTCCGCCCCGCCGAGCAACAACTCGGCGGGGCGGAGTGGTCAGGCCCCGCATGACGCGAAGGCGCCTGGCCCCTGCCAGGGCCAGGCGCTGGGTCAACGGTCAGGGCTTACGGTGCTTGCCCGCCGGCTTCTTCGCCGGGCGGGCCGACACCATCGGGATCACGCCGTCGCCCTCGATGCCGTGGACGAGTCGTTGTGCGGCGGCGTAGTCCGGCGCGATGGTCTCGGGCACCCATTGGTAGCCGTCCCAGCGGGAGATCAGTCGCGGTTCGCCCTGGTGCAGGTGGGACGGAGCGTCCTCGAAGCCGAGGATAACGGCCTTGAGCGTGCCGACCGAACGGCGCTGTGCGTCCCGGCGGGCCGCCCACCGCTCCAGCGGCTCGTCCTCGTCCACCTGGTCCTCCTTCGAGACGGGGCACCCAGCCTATCGGCGCTCAGGAGGGCAGGAGCCAACTCGGGCCGCTCGGACCGCCGATCCACACCCGCTGGTCCTCGCCGGCTACCGTCAGACCGAACTGCTCCTGCTCCGGGGCACCGGCCTCCTCCCACCGTTCGAAGGTGCGTTCCACCGCATCCCACAGCAGCAGCGGCCCGCGCTGATGAACCGTCCAGCCGGCCCCGTCCACCTCCGTCCATGCCTGGGAGCCGGTCGCGGTGTCCAGCAGAATCACCTGGGCACCGGCGCCCAGCAGTTCGGCCGAGGGCGCGGCGAGCTGGGCGAGGAATCTGCCGGTCCACGACCACAGGCGGGACGGGTCGAGGCCGGTCGAGCGGGCGACACCCGAGTGCATGGTGAACGTGGGACGAGGCGGCGGCTGGTGCGGCCGGGCGAGCATGAACGCTGTCTCCTCGCCGGTGAACCGGCCCGTTGCGCTGCCGTCCTCCTGCACGGTGATGTGCACCAGCCCGGAGGCCTGCATCCACCCGCCGAGGCACGTCGTGATCGTGCCGCCGGGCCTCAGCTGCCAGAGCCACGGGTACGGGATGCTGCGCACCGAGCAGGTCGCCACGATCCTGTCGAACTCGACACCGGCCTGCCGTTCGTCCAGGCCGTCGCCGACGACCAGGGTCGGGGCGTAGCCGAGGCGATGCAGCGCCTCGCGTGCGCGGGCACCGGCCGCCGGGTCGACCTCGACCGAGGTGATCAGGTCGTCGCCGAGCCGGTGACACAGGACCGCGGTGGAGTACCCGGTTCCGGTGCCGATCTCCCGCACCCGGTCGCCGGCCCCGATACCGGCAGCCTCCAGCATCCGGACGACGAGCGAGGGCAGCGTCGACGACGAGGTCGGTAGTCCGTGCACCGGGCCGGTCGCGTCGCCGGCGTCGATGCCATCGACCTGGGTCACCCAGGTCTCGTTGCTGTATGCCATCGCCAGCCATTCGGCCTCGGGGACCTCGTGGCGGCTCAACGGCCGATAGACCGTCACGCCCCGCGCGTCCTGACCCTGGCGGAAGACGGCGTCGGAGAGGAACACCTCGCGCGGGACCTCCTCGATCGCCTTGCGCCAGGCCGGTTCGGTGAGATCGCGCCCGGTGATGCTGTCGGCAAGCTGTCGCCGAAGCCGTGCGGTGTCGGTCATGCTGCTCCTCGTTGGAGAAGATCTGCCAGAGCGGCGGTCATCGGCAGCCCGGTCGGAGGCTCCATCCAAGCCCACTGCCCGGAGGGGTTGCACTCGATCCACATCCAGCTGTCATCGGCGTGCTCCGGCCCGGTGAGGGCGAAGTCGAATGCGCCGAAGACCAGCCCGAAGTGCGCGAGGTAGGCGAACACGGCGCGCTCGACCCGCTCCGGGACCGGGATCGCCGTGTAGGTGTGAGCGGAGTAGTCGACGCGCCAGTCCAGGAGGTCACAGTCGATCCGGACGGCGAACACCCGCTCACCGATGACCGTGACCCGCACGTCGGCGACCTTGTTGACGCGCTGTTGGAAGAGGTGCATCGTTCCGGCCACCGAGTCGCCGATCTCCACGGTGGTGACCTCGGTGACGGGGACGGTCTGGGCCACGCCGTCGATCAGGTACGTCGGCATGCTGATCGGCTTGTGGATCACCTGCCCGTGGGTCCTGATGAACTGGCGTGCCGCGTCAGGCTCGTTGGTGAGCAGGGTTGGTGGGACCTGGAAGCCGCAGGCCGCAGCGGCGGCCAGGCCGGCGGGTTTGTACTCGGCGTCGCCGATCCGGTTCGGGTGGTTGACGTACAGGCACCCGGGGAGGGAGACGAGGACGCCGCCGAGGCCGTAGCGGGCCTGCGCGGCGGCGACCCGGGCGTCCTGCGGGTTGAGGTGGGGGAACGCGAACGCGGACGGCCGCCGGTAGTACAAGGACCGGACCGAGCCCAGACCGGCGAGCCGCGTGGGAGTGCGCACGCTCCCCTCCCACTTCTGCGCGCTGCCGCCGATCCGAGCGGAGCACGACAGGGTGGCGGGGAAGTCACCGGCGTCGAACCGCACGACCGGGACACCCCGGTCGTGCAGCTCGGCGATCACCAGGTCAGCGGTCGGGTCTTGCAGGTTGGTGACGACCGCGACCGGTCCCGTGTCAGTCGACGTCACTGGTCGGTGTCGTTCCCTGTGTCGCTGTCCGCGGCGTCCCCGCCCTGAGTGTCGCCCTGCCCGGTGGTGCCGGTCGGCGGGTTCGTACCGGACGACGTGCCGTGGCCAGGCATCATCATCGGGAATCCGTCCGGGTCGAAGTACTTCGCGGTCTGGCTCGCCGGGTCCAGCTCGATCCGGCGAGCGGTGGTGCCGGCATCGAACGGCGGGTACGGGGCGATCTTCCCGACGACGAACGGGGTCGGGGTCACGTGCCCCTGCGGAAGCGGGCTCCCGGTCGGGATCCGATCCGTGTAAGCGAACATCGGTAACCTCCATGGTTTCGATGGTTCCTGTCACCGGTTCGGGGGAGGGGGAGGCTTGCCAGGAGGGCTTCCGGTTAGCCTCGACCGGGGACGGCAACCACAGTAGGAGTCTCCGATCGGACCATGCAGTGACCACCAGTACGGGTAAATCGGAGCGGACTCCCGAAAACGGGGACTTCATTGCGATCAAGCTCACGCCAAACCCCGACCGCCAGTCAGGGCCGGGCCGCTCGCCCTCGCTCGGGCATCATCTCCGGGTACGTCCTGCGGGTGATCCGAGAGCAACAGGACCACACCCAGGAGGAGTTCGCCGAACGTCTCGCGGTCTCGGCGGACACGATCGCGGGGTGGGAGAGCGGCCGACGCTCACTCACCGCGGTGCCCGTCGGACAGGTACTCGCGTACCGACACCGGCTGATGCGGATGGGTTCCCCGCCCACCCTCCTCCAAGCCCTTGAGCATGCCCTTGAGGCCGATGTGCTCCTCGCCGGCGTCCTCGGAGAGAGCGCACTGTCCGGCGTCGGCCCTCTCGGGTCGATGGTGATACAGCGCGACCTCATCGAGATCCTGGCATGGCCGCTCGGCGGCGGGACGCCCCGGCGTTTCCGTGAGCTGCCGACACCAGCCCGCTCCCGGCGGGGGCCTGTACCGACCGGCCCGGAGCTCACCACGGGCGACCGCGACCGGTTCTTCGCCAACATGCGGCGCACAGCGGAGGAGGCCCGGGGGAGCGACCAGTTCCTCCTCCGGCGCCAGGCGCTCTACCTCGCCGGACTTGACGACCAGGACGACACGCGGGCGTGGCTCGCCCACCAACAGCGAACCGCGCGGCCGAGCGACTGGCTGAGCGATTGGCTCAACCTCCGCTCCGTCGCGATGGTCTCGGCTCGGCACGGCGACCCGGACCGCATGTCCCACTTCATCGAAACCGCCCTTGCCGACGACGTCGGCGCAGCCGCGAACCTCAACTACTGGGCGTACTGGATCGGCGAGATCCCACTCGAACTCTCCGACGACTTCATCGCATCCCGGGCATCGGGCTCCTGGCCCGGACACAAGCTGTTCGCTCACCTCGCCGATGGCATCGACCCCCGTCATGGCTACCTCGACCTGAACATCCACAGCGTGTGGTCGCTGCTCCAGATCCGGCCGAACCTGCTGCGCTCCGGAACGGCGGCAAGCGCTCTACGAGAACGGCTTCCCATGATGTTGGATAGCGCTGAGCTCTCGTCGCGCGGGCGGCGCGAACTTGAGAACATCCGTTACGCAATCCGCCTCGCTGAGGCGTGAGGGGAGTCCGACGGTGCCCGACGACCTGTCCTCGGTGGCGCGCTTCCTGTTCGAAGCCGGGACGCTCAAGCAGACCAAGCGCACGGGCTGGTGGATGGCCGGCGTCCGCGACCCCGAGTCGGTGGCCGAACACTCCTGGCGGACCTCGCTCCTCGCCTCGCTCATCGCCAAGCTCGAAGGCGCCGACCCCGCGCAGGCGGCGTTCCTCGCCACCTGGCACGACATCGCGGAGACGCGTACGGGAGACGTCAACTACCTGGGAAAGAAGTACGCGAGCAGCGCCGACCCAGAGGCGGTGACGGCCGACCAGGTCGCCGGCATGCCCGAGGTTCTGGCGTCGGCCGTACAGGAGCTCATCGCCGAGTACGAGGCGAAGGAGTCGCCGGAAGCGATCTGCGCGCGGGACGCCGACAAGCTGGAGTGCCTGATCCAGGGCCTCGAGTACCGGGCTCAGGGCTACGCGAACGCCCAGCGGTGGATCGACAACAGCCGTGGGCGGCTGACCACGAAGACCGCCAACGCGCTCGCGGACACCATTCTGGCGACCGACTCGCTTGACTGGCTCCGCACTGCCCTCGGCGAGCAGCCGAGCTGAGCTGCCGGACGCCGGTCGAGCGCCTTGGGGGAGCTGTCGGCCCCTCACGCAAGCATGCGCGAGGGGCGGTGGAGACGAGGCGGTTGCGCAGGAAGTCGGGCAGGCCGACTTCCTGCGCAAGGGGGCTGCAAGGGTTCAGGCGTGGTGGTCGAACTCGCCGGCCTTGATGCCGTGGAGGAGGGCGGCGAGGGTGGTGGGGGTGGTGCGGAGGATGGTGTGGCCTTCGTCGGACTCGCGGAGTTCGACCACGCCGCTGACCGTGCGGACCTCCACGCACTCGCTCGAAGCCCCGCTGTAACTGGACTTCTGCCACTTGGAGTCACGCATACTTGCCTCGCATTTCATCCCCGATGGATCGAATGAACTCGCGCGATTCGGCCTCGGAGAGGGCAACGGAGTTCAGATGCTCGAAGACGCTCCGGTGGCGACCCAGGCCTGCCTGGGCGTCGAAGAACATGCATCCGGCCACAGTATCCATCTGGAGTGTGGCGAGCTCGGGTACCGGTCCTTCGATGAACATGATGTTCTCGCCGCAGCCCGGGAACGTGTCGAGGTCGAACGGTACTACGCGTACTGAGACTCGCCTGGTCAGCGAGTCATCGATGAGGTGGTCGAGCTGATCGGCGAGGACCCGAGGGCCGCCGAACTGCATTCGCAGCGCCGCTTCATGGATGAATGAGAAGTAGGGAACCCCGTTCTGGCGGACAGTGTCCTTTCGCTGCATGCGGAAGGCGGTCCTGGCGTCGAGGTCGTGGCTGGGAATGAAGGGAGCGAAGCGGGAGAACACCGCTGCCGCATAGGCCTCGGTCTGTTGTAGTCCGGGGAGGTATGTCGTGGCCCAGGTCGAGATGCTCTGCGCGTTCGCCTCAAGCTCGGCAATCTCAAGAAAGTCAGTGGACAGGATCCCTCGATACTCCTCCCACCAGCCTTTCACCCGCTCCGAGGTCATGGCAGCCAACGCGTCGACCAAGGGTTGGTTGTCACACATGCAGACGGACGCGATGGTCCGCAGCCGCTCCGCGCTGATCCCGCCCTTCCCGCTCTCCATTTGTGTGATCTGTGCGGGTTGGATGCCGAGTTCGCGTGCCAGCTGACTGCCGCCGAGGCCGGCCTGCTCCCGCATCCTCCGCAGTTCGGTCCCGATCCGCCGCTGGCGAAGGGTTGGGTTCGGTCGTAGCGCCATGATGACCAGTCTGCCGCAGGTCGAGGCGGTGGAGGTGCCACGTTCGGGGGAACCTCCCCATCATCGGCTCAAAATTGAGCCCGACTGCGCTATGGTCGATCTCACATTGATCCGACGGATCGTCAGTAACGCCTGCTAGCAAGCACCGCAGAGCAGCCGCGCCCATCTCCGCTGGCCTGGCTCACGGCGACACCTGTTCCGCCGGTTCCCCCTCACTCACGCCTCGGGAGAACTCCCATGCGTCACATCAACACGCCCACCATCGCCATCGCCCGCCACACCCTCCACAACACCATGACCCGCGTCGGCTGGTCCCCCTCCCTCATCTCCGACGCGCAGCTCGCCCTCTGCGAGCTCCTCGTCAACGCCTGGCGCCACACCGACACCCCCGCGCCGCTGGTCGAGATCATCTCCGTCGGCGACTCCCTCCGCGTCTCCGTCACGGACGAGAGCCCGGTCCTGCCCTCGGCCCCGCCGCTGTCCCTGCTCGCCGAGTCCGGCCGGGGCCTCCAGCTCGTCGAGGCCCTCACCCACCGCTGGGGCGTCGACCCCCACGAGCGTGCCAAGTCCGTCTGGTTCGAGCTGCTGAAGGACGCCGCCTGATGGTCTACCGCCCCGGCCGTCACCCGATGCTGCCGACCGACCCCCGGATCCGGTACTACACCGAGGACCACATCCGCGCCCTGCTGGACGAAGTCCGGGAGCGGGGGCGTGAGTTCGGCCTCATCTTCCCCTCGATCGACACCGACAGGACCATGGACGGCCGCGTCCTCGTCCGCTTCAACACCGCGCCGGCCTCGACGCTGTTGAACCTCCTCACCCTGCTCCTCGACGCCGAACGCAGGACCTCGTGCGATACCTGATCGGGACGGCCTTCGCCGTCCTCCTCGCCCTGGCCTTCGCGACCGTCGCCCTGGGCGTCGTCACCGCCCTCCGCGCGGCCCCGACGCCCGACGAGGACGCCTGACTCCCCGCCGCCGCCCGCCGCCCCCGCCCGCGCGTCGGGGGCTGCGGCACTGCTCCACTCGCGCCCTTGACGGCCTTTCGCCGGTGGGGCCAAGGTCGTGGAACTGTATGGAATCCACTCGGTACGGGAGGTAGTCATGACGCTAAAGTTTCTGGGGATCTACCCGAACACCCCGATGACGGCTCGCCGACCATCTGGCTGGACGAGGCGACCGGTGACCTGGTGATCCAGTCCTGGAAGGCCGACGAGGCCACCATCAGGGAAGCCCAGGAGGTCGGTTCCATCCCGGGCCACTCCACGGACATCCCGGATCACGAGGGCGTGTTCCGGCTGCCCGCCAACATGATCCAGTTCATCCCCCGGCCGGACAGTGAGGTCAACGACGGTGGCAACAGCGGTTCGTGAGCAGCTGGCCAAGGCGCAGCGCTCGGCGGTGCATTTGGAGATGCGGGACAGCTACATGCTGGACGACCCCGAGTTCATCGCCTGGCAGCAGGGCAAGCGGCTTGATCCGATGGACCGCGAGTCGTGGTGGCGGTCGTGGCTGGACGCGGTGGCCGAGGCGACCGGCCGTGGAGTCGCCATGCGCCGTCTACGGGTTGTCTCCGAGCCGGTGACCGACTACATCCGGTACGAGTACGACGTGACGTTTCCGAACATTGCGGCGGGAGAGGACGTGCGGTGGTTGCCGCGCTCCCGCGCCGGTGATCTGTTCCTGCCCGGCCTGGACGGCTGGGTGATGGACGACGAGGTGGTGATCCTGCACCACTTCACCGGGGACGGGCAGTGGGCCGAGGCCGGCATGGAGGTCCGGAACGATCCGGAGTTCGCCAAGCGGTACCTGGCGGCCTACGAGGTCGCATGGAAGCGGGCGACACCGCACGCGGAGTACCGTCTCGCCTGATCGATAACCGTCCATGGCTGTCCCGGCATCTTCAAGTGTCCAGCGCGCCCGCCAGAATCTCGCCGACCGGCTCGGCGAGATCCAGCGGGATGCCGGGCTGTCAGGACGTGACCTGGCCGCGGCATGCGGCTGGTACCCCTCCAAGGTCTCGCGTCTGCTGAACGCCCACACACCGCCGTCCGAGGACGACATCCGGAAGTGGTGTCGGGCCTGCGGGGCCGAGGACCGCGCGCCGGACATGATCGCCTCTCTGCGAGCCGTCGAAGGCATGTTCATCGAGTGGCGACGCATGGAGCGCGCCGGCCTCAAGGCGGCTCAGGAAGCCCGACTTCCACTGTACGAGCGGACACATCGATTCCGTTCCTATTCATCATGGTTGGTGCCCGGCCTGATTCAGACGCCTGGGTACACGACTGCCGCTCTCCAGGCCATCCAGCAGCGCCGAGGGCTCGTTGACGACGTTCCGGCTGCGGTAGCCGCCCGTATGCAGCGCCAACGGGTGCTGTATGCGGGCGACCGGCGGTTCGCCTTCCTGATTGAGGAGTCCGTGCTGCGCTGCGGGATCGGTGGCGTCGGCGTCATGCGCGACCAGCTGCGCCACCTGACGACAGTCGGATCGCTTCCCAACGTGAGCTTGGGAGTTGTTCCGATGCGGCCTGATCGGACGCGCTGGCCGGTTGAAGGCTTCTGGATCTTCGACAGCGCGCAGGTGAACGTGGAACTGATCTCTGGATATCTGACCATCACCCAACCGAGCGAGATCACGATGTACGCCGAAACGTTCGGTGAGCTGGCCCAGTTGGCCGTCTACGGGTCGGCCGCTCGTGAACTGATCACGTCTGCCGCTGCGCTGCTCGGGTGATCCCAGCAGTCGGTGTGGAATCGTGTAGAACTTCATGGCGGCGTTCGCCGCCCACTTCGTACCTTCCTGCCAAGAGTATCGACGCCGGAGCGCGGAACGGGATCGCACAACCCGGCCATCCAGCCGAGCTGTTGATCCCACCAGCACCGCCACGAAATGGAGGCGCAGGACAGATGACAACCGCACCCTGGGGTACCAGCCGCATGCAGCCGTTCACGGCTACCGTCCCGGTCCCGCAGTACACGCCCGTCATCGACCCGGAGACGCAGGTCGCGGTGTTCGTGGACGAGCACGGCCGAACGGTCGAGATGGGCGGTCACGGCACCAGCACCAGTGGCTTGACGCCCACGCAGACCACGCCCGCCGGGAACCCGGGCAGCCCGACCGACGCCGACACCACCGAGTCCTACGACCAGGACCAGAGCAACGGCTGATGGACGGCCGAAGCGGGTCGGTGCTGGTACTGACCAATCCCCTTGACGTGACCGCGGATGCGGTACTGCGGGTGCTCGCCGAGCGCCGGGTACCGGTGGTCCGTCTCGACCCCGGCACCGACCTGCACACGGGTGCCTCCCTGACCGCCACGTACCGCACGGGCGATCAGCGGGGCACCCTGCGCACGGCCGGCCGGAACGTCGAGCTCTCCGCGGTCCGGTCCGTCTGGGTGCGCCGGGCCTCGCCCTACGAGGGCCCGTCCGAACTGGACGGACAGGACCGTCGGTTCGCCGCGTCGCAAGCCCTGTGGGGTGCGGGAGGCATCCTCGCGTCGCTTCCCGCCGCGCACTACGTGAACCACCCCTGGGCCAACCGCGCCGCCGAGCACAAGCCGGCACAGCTGGCGGCAGCGCAGCGCTTCGGTTTCATGGTTCCCGACACGGTGATCACGAACAGCGCAGAGCAGGCCCGGTCGTTCGTGGCGGCCCAAGCCGACGGCGCGGTGTACAAGCCGCTGTGGAACACCCCATACACGGTCGACGGGCAGCCTCACGCCGTGTGGGTGTGCGAAGTCGATCCAGCCGACATCACCGATGCCGTGTCCGCCTGCCCACACCTCTTCCAGGCGAAGGTGCCGAAGGTGTTCGACGTACGGGTGACGGCCGTCGGTGACCGCCTGTTCGGCGTCCGGATCGACAGCCCCGACCTCGACTGGCGGCGCCGCCAGGACCGGATGGCGTGCACGCCGATCGACGTACCCGAGCCGGTCGCTCGTGCGGTCGCCGCCTACCTCGGACAGCTTCGTCTGGTCTACGGCGCCTTCGACTTCGCGGTGACCGCCTCGGGCGCCTGGTACTTCCTTGAATGCAACCCGAACGGCCAGTGGGCATGGCAGCCGTCCGAGACCACCGACGCCATTGCCCGCGCCCTCGCCGACCAGCTTCAGAAAGGTTCCATCGCACATGAGCACACCGGCTGAACTCCGCACCGCTCTGGCCGACAGGCTCACCGACAACGGCGTGCTGACCGAACACGGGTGGGAGAGCGCCGTGAGGGCCGTTCCGCGGGAGCTCTTCGTCGGAAGCTACTTCGCCCCGGTCCCCGGCAGCGTTCCGACCGGCTACCGGACCGTCCGCGAGGGCGAGCCCGGATGGCTGGAGGGGATCTACGACGACCGGACGCTGGTCACCCAACTCGACGGCCGCACCGGCCACGTCGGGCCCGAGGACACGGCCGGGGAAACCGTGACGGGCATCCCGTCCTCGTCCTCCACCCTCCCGTCCGTGGTGCTGCGCATGTGGCAGCAGCTCGACACCAGGGCCGGACACCGCGTGCTGGAGATCGGCACCGGGACCGGGTACTCGACCGCCCTCGGCGCCCACCGCCTCGGGGACGCCGACCTCACCAGCGTCGAGTACGACCCCGCCGTCGGCGCGGCGGCCGCTGCGGCGCTCAAGGCGGCCGGGTTCGCCCCTCGGTTGATCGTCGGTGACGGGCTGCGCGGCGATCCGGACGGCGGCCGGTACGACCGGCTCATCGCCACCTGCTCGGTCCGGTACGTCCCGCTCCCGTGGCTTCACCAGGTCAAGCCCGGCGGCCGGATCCTGGTCACCCTCTCCGGGTGGGGCTACGCGAACGCCCTCGCCCTGCTCGACGTGACCGGCCCCGGCGAGGCCACCGGACGGTTCCTGGCCGACCAGACCAGCTTCATGATCGCCCGCCCGCACGACCGGCCGCCCCGCCCGACGCTGGACCTGCTGCCCGGCGACGAGTCACCGACCCGCATCGACCCGGCCACACTCGATGACTGGACGGGCAGCTGGGTGGCCCAACTCGCCGCGCCCGCAGCCATCCGCACGGGATTCGGGGCCCAGCAGATCCTCTGGGACCTGTCCACCGGATCGCAGGCCCGGACGGCACCCGGCCCCGGCGGCGGATGGACCGTGACGCAGCGCGGGCCCGTCCGCCTGTGGGACCGGGTCGAGCACGCGGTGCGGAGCTGGCGGGCGGCCGGTGCGCCGCACCAGGACGCCTTCGGGATCACCGTGTCGGCGGCCGGACAGCGCGTCTGGCTCGGCACCGAGGACGGACCGGGCTGGAACCTGCCCATCTGATGAGCCGGGCCGCCCCTGCCGCCCCGGCAACGACTCGCACTGACCGGTTGATCGCGGTGGTCCCGGCCCGCTCGGCCGACATGCTGCTTCTCCGGGCCACCGGCGGCCATGAGGCGCGCCTTCACGGCACCGGCCGCGTCCTACGCGGGGGTTACGCGCCGCCACCCCTGCGGCGCAGGAGCTCCGCGATGCGCGCGTCGACCTGCTCGCGGTCGTAGCCCCGCCACATGATCCGGAACGCCGGCACGGGCGGCGGCGCACCGGCTCCGGACAGGGCCCTGAGGTAGTCGTCGACTTCGGGGCGATCGTAGCCGCGCCGCACCAGGTCGAAGCCGCGGAACTCCGGTGATGTCGACATGTCTTGGGTCCTCCGGCTATTCGCGTGGACGGCGTCAGGCCTCTCGATCCTGTCATACGGATCTCGGTAGGAGCGTCCGACTCCGGCCGTCAGCGGGCGGCGAGGTGGGCGGTGTAGAACTCGGTGAGCTTGTCGACGGCCCGGGCGACGTACTCCTCCCTGTCGTACAGGTCGACGTGGCCGGCGCCCTCGATCCAGTGGATCTCCTTGGGGCCCGTGGCGCGCTGGTGGGCCTCGACGGCCATCCAGGCGGTGACGGCGTGTTCGCCGATGATCTGGAGGACGGGGCGGGGGCCGATCAGCGGGACCGCCAGGAAGGCGTCGTGAAGCGCCATCCGGTCGACGCTCTCCCAGGCGAGGGTCTTCGCGGAGCGCTCGTGCCCGCCGCGCGCGGTGCAGTAGTACGCGAAGCCCTCGGCGCCGTGCCGGCCGCCCAGCGCGTGGGCCTGCTCGGCGGTCTCCGGGAACACGGGCAGCGCCCCCGGGTCCTCGCCGCGCGCGGCGGCGCCGCGGGCCGCCGCGGCCGCGTCCAGCAGGGCCTCGAAGACAGCCGGGTCCTGGGTGCCGTCGGCGCCGAGGCGGAACTGGCGGGCGGGTTCGGCGGTGGACACGGCGGCCACCGCCCTGACCCGGCGGTCCGTGCCGGTCGCGGCCAGCGCGTAGCTGCCCGAGGCGCAGATGCCCAGCAGGCCGATCCGCCCGGCGTCGACCTCGCTGAGGGCCGAGAGGTAGGACACCGCGGCCTTGAAGTCCTCCACCCGCTGGGCGGGGTCCTCCAGGCCCCGCGGCAGACCGCCCGACTCGCCCTGGTGGGCGGCGTCGAAGGCGAGCGTGACGAAGCCGCGTTCGGCCATCAGCCGCGCGTAGGTGCCGGAGGCCTGCTCCTTCACGCCGGTGCCCGGGTGGCCGACCACGAGGGCCGGCCGCGGACCGGGCGCCGGCGCCTGCGGGGTGTGGAGGTGGCCGACGAGCGTGATGCCGGCGCTGTCGAAACGCACGGTACGGACGTCATGGGCGGTACGGGCGGCGGTGCGGGCCATGGGGGCCATGAGGCGATCTCCACTGGGACGGTGACGGGACGTGACGCGCCGACACCGGGACGCGGGGCCCCGCCCTGCCGGGCACGCCTCCACGTTCCGTCACCCGCCGCCCGCGCGGGAGAGTCAGGCCTGTGCCCGGGAAAGAACCTGCCCCCCCCGGAACACGTGCCCCACCCGCCCCGGCACACCGACACTGGAGGCATGACCGCAGACTCCGACTCCCGGGCGCTGGGCGCCTTCCTCAAGGCCCGCCGGGCCCAGCTGTCCCCGCAGGAGTGCGGCCTCCCCGAGACGGACACCGCCCGCAGGGTCGCCGGGCTGCGCCGCGAGGAGGTCGCCCGGCTCGCCGCCATCAGCGTGGACTACTACACCCGGCTGGAACAGGGCCGGGTCCGGGCGTCCGAACCCGTGCTCACCACCTTGGCCCGCGCCCTGCGCCTCGACGACGACCAGCAGACGTACCTCTACGGACTCGCCGGCCGGACCGACGCCCGCCCCCGCCCCCGCCGCCCCGACCGACGCCTGCGCCCCGCCATGGGGCGGCTGCTCGACCAGCTCACCGACACCCCCGCGCTCGTCCTCGGCAAACGCCTGGACGTTCTGGCCTGGAACCCCGCCGCCACCGCCCTCTACACCGACTTCGCGACCGTCGCGCCCCACCACCGCAACTACCTGCGGCTGCTGTTCACCGACCCGGTCGTCCGGCACCTGCACCGGAACTGGTCCCACGACGCCCGGGAAGCCGTCGCCGCGCTGCGCATGGAAGCCGCGGCCGACTCCGACGACCCCGACCTCGCCCGACTCGTCGGCGAACTGTCCCTCCAGGACGCCGACTTCCGCACCTGGTGGGCCGAACACCGCGTCAACAGCGCCGGTTACGGCACCAAGCACTACCGCCACCACCTGGTGGGGGACCTCACCCTCGACTGCGACACCTGGACCAGCCCCGACGGCTCCGGACAGCGCCTCATGGTCCTGACCGCCGAACCGGGCAGCCCCTCCCACGACGCCCTGCGCATCCTCGCCTCGTGGACCACCGGCCGGCAGCCGGACGCCGACCGGGCACAGGACCCCACGCGATGAGAACCGCGCCACCGCGCCACCGCGCCGACGGCGCTGATCGTGGCAGGGCTGTTGCACACCGAGTGGTGCAGCTCACAGCCGTCCGGCGCGCGGCGTGATCGACTCGCTCGATGCACCAGTCCTCCACGCCCCGCCGCCAGCTGACGATACGTCAACTCAGTTCGGTCGCAGCCGCGCTGCTGCTCGCCGGCTGCGGCACCGCGACGACCGCCGGCTCCGGCGGCGGCCCGGAGGCCTCCGGCAGCTCCGCGCCGTGCGGCACCCCGCCGCCGAGCGCGCCCGGCGTGCCGCAGCCCACCAAGGTCGCCCAGGGCGGGGCGCGGATCACCGCCGCCGGGCCCACCTGCTTCGAGTACGAGGTGACCAACCCGAACAGCGAACCGTACGACTTCACCGTGGTGTTCAACGGCCCCGACCCGGGCCAGGGGGCGGCGGTGTTCGGCGGCCCCGGGGGAAGGGTGGGGAACCTGACCCGGACCGTCGCCGGGCTCGCCCCGGGCGCCACCGAGAAGGGGCGGATCGACCTGACCACGCCCGGCCGGGCACCGCGGACAGGCCCGCCGCCCACCCTGACACCGCCCGAGGCCCGTGCGCCGAAGCCCGAACTCCTCAAGGTCCGCAGCGTGCCCACCGCCGAGGCGCCCAACGCCGGCGGTCCCTGCCCACCCTCCGGCCTGCGGCTGTACGCCGACGAGGGCGACGCCGCGATGGGCCTGCGCGTGGTCGGCCTGCACCTGCGCAACTGCGGCACCGCCACCGTCACCCTCGACGGCTACCCGCAGGTGCAGCCGCTCGACCTCGACCACAGGGCCCTCGACGGGGTGCGCGTCCTGCGCGGCGGCGCCGAGATCGCCACCGGCACCGGCGCCGACGACCCGCCCCGGCGGATCGACCTGCGCCCGGGGGAGGGCGCCCGCACCACCCTGGTGTGGCGCAACACCACCGAGGCCGGCGCCGGCGAACCGCTCAACGCCCCCTACGTCCGGGTGCGCGCCACCCCCGACGCGGCCCCCGTCATGGTCACCCCGGAACTCGACCTCGGCACCACCGGACGCCTCGGCGCCGGCGCCTGGGCGAGGGAGGACGCCAACGACAAGCCCGCCCCGACCCCGTGAGGACCGCGGGATGACCCCGGGACGACCGCGCGACGGCCCGCCGCGCGGCTCAGACGAGCCAGCCCGGACGCGAGTCGAGGACCTCAGCGACCAGCGGGTGCCGGACCGCGTCGAGCGACGCGGTGGCGAGCACCGCCGCGACCAGCTCCGCCGACCCGAAGACCTCGGTGGCGGACAGGTCGTTGTCCGAGTACACGAACCACGACCGGTCGACCGGCCACCAGTTGACCGGGAACGCGTTCGGGAAGCCGGGGGAGCCGAGCCCGTCCCACAGCGCGAGCGCCTCGCGGAGCCGGCCGCGCCGCAGCTTCACCGGTTCGCCGATGTTCTCCAGCGGGGGCTGCGCCCAGTAGCACTCGGTGTCCGGCCCGTCGGGGCTGAACCGGGCGAGCACCTCCACCAGGGCGCGCAGACTGCCGCGGTCCGGCGCTCCCGAGTCGGGCACGGCGAGCCCCTGCAGCGGGATGCCGCCGAAGACCCGGGTGGAGAGGGTGGAGCCCCAGCTCCCCAGGTGCCGCCCCGCGCCCGCCAACGGTTGCGCCCAGCGCGTGCGGCGGATCTCGCGGCCCGCGTCGTCGAGCTCCCGGAGTGCGTGGAGGACCCAGCAGTGGTCGGCGAATCCGACGGGTTCGTACCCGGTGACGGATTCGGTCACCAGGTCCCGGATGTGCGCCGTCTCCGGATCGGTCTCCAGGCCGGCTTCGATCGGTTCCACGAGGGCTCCAGACTCCGTTGCTGCGGGCCGCTGCCCACGCGGCCGCGATAGGCGCGTACGAGTGCGCCCCATGACAGGCCGCGCCGGATTCCGGCACGGGCCGCGCCGGAATCCGGCGGCCCGGCACGCTCCCCCGTGGCGTGCCGGGCCGTCGGCATGGAAACGGAACCTGAGATTCCGCTGCGCGGTGTTCCTGGATGAGCATGCCAGGCAGGTACCTCCGCCGTGTTGGCACCGAGTGGACTGTTCTTGGCATTGCGTGCACTGATCCGCGATTCCCGTCCGCTCGTGCGCATCGGGTGCTCATGGTGCGGGGTTTTCGCGTTCGCGGTCGTGGTGCCGGCCGTGGCGTCAGTCGAGGGAGAGGCGCTTGTTGAGGGCCTCGCCCGAGGGGAGGGGGTCGATGAACCGGTGCAGGAACGCGAGCATCGCGTCGGTGTCCAGGCCCTCGCAGGCGGCGTCCATCGCGCCGTAGAGGAACTCCTCGATCCCGGCGACCTCGGTGGCCAGGCGCTCGCCCTCGGGCGTGAGGCTGAGCTGGAGGTAGCGGCGGTCCGCGTCGTCGGTGCGGCGCTCGACCAGCCCGGCCGCGACGACGCGTTCGACCAGCCGGCTGGGGTTGGTGCCGCTCTCGCACACCAGGAGCTGTCCGAGCCCGCTCAGGCTCAGGGTGCCGTGCTGCTGGAGCAGGCGCAGCACCTCGGCCTGGGACGGGGTGATGCCGTGGGGCTTGAGGGCCTGGATCAGCAGCCGGTTGCCCTCGCGCTGGGCTGCCAGGATCGCGAACCGCAGGTGCTCGGCCTTACGCATCGATGTCCTTCCGGGGGGTCGGCTGGGAGGCGAGGAAGTCCTCGACCGCGGCGGCGTAGGTTACCGGGTGGGAGAAGCGGAACATGTGGCCGGTGCGCGGCAGCACGACCTCCCGGGCGTCGGGGATGCCCGCGAGCATGATCTTGGAGGCGTCCTCGCCGATCAGCACGTCGTGCGAGGGGGTCAGGAGCAGGGTCGGGACCTCGATCCGGCCCAGCGCGTCGACGTAGTCGGCGGTGAGACCGGCCCGCACGCGCGCGCCGAAGGACGCGGCCGGGGTGTTGGCAAGGAACAGCTCCCGGCTGCGCGCCTCGCTCCAGGGCACCTGTCCCTCGCCGTCGAACGGGGAGGCGAGGCGGTGGGCGTGGGCCCGCAGCGTCAGCTGGGTGTAGAACGGGCCGCGGGCCCTGCCGATCACCCGCATCAGGGCCTTCCACGGCTTGGAGTCGACCGGGTTGGCCGCGAATCCGCCGGACAGGACCAGGGCGCGCAGGCCCTCGGGGCGGCGGGTGGCGAGCGCCAGCGCGATGTTCGCGCCGAACGAGTCGCCGACCAGCACGTAGTCGTCCAGGTCCGCGACCGCCTCCTCGACGTGGTCGGCGTAGCGCTCGATGTCGTCGACGCCCTCGGGCAGGCGCAGCGTCCGCTTGGGCGCGTCGCCGTAGGGGGCGAGCTGCTCGGCGCTCCACGGGGCGCCGGAGAAGCAGGGGACGAAGACGAGGGTCGGAATCTTCTCCGTAGTACTCATATCGGACAGGTTACACGACATATGTGTCGTGACATATGTTGGCCCGGGATCGGGTTCGGGGTCGGGATCGGGGTCCGGGTCGGGGGCTGGGAAACCGGGGGCGGGGCTGGCCCGGGCCCGGGGCCGGGGGCTGGGCGCGGGGCCGCCCCGCGCCGCCCGTGCGGCTACCTGCCGGCGGTCCCGGTCAGGGCGTGAAGGCGGTGATCGCGGGGGGAGAGGCCGTACGCGGCCTTGAAGGCGCGGCTGAACTCGGCGGCGCGGGGCAGGCCGCAGCGGGCGGCGACGGCGTGGACGGGCAGGTCGCGCAGCGCGGGGTCGGCCAGGTCGCGGCGGGCCCGCTCGAGCCGGCGGCGGCGGATGAAGGCGGCGACGGTCTCGCCGCCGGAGTGCCGGGTGAACAGGCGGTGCAGGTAGCTGACGGAGATGTGGTGGGCGGCCGCGATCGCGGTGGGCGTCAGCCCGGGGTCGTGCAGGTTGCGTCCGACGAAGGCCCGGACGCTCTCGACCAGGGCCCGCTGCCGGGTGTCGTCCGGTACGGCGGCCTCGGCGTCCAGCTCCCGGGCGAGCCAGGCGGTCACCAGGTCGACCACGATGCCGCCCAGGCGGGGGCTCTCGGCCGGGCCCAGGGCGGCGGCCTGCCGGTCGAGGCTCAGGAGGAAGTCCGAGACCAGCGCGCCGGATCCCTCCCGGGAGGAGAAGCCGCAGCCCAGCAGGTCCTCCAGCCGGTGCGGCGCCAGTGGCAGCAGGGCGAGGGGGAAGTCGACGCCGACGGCCTCGATGCGCGGGGCCCCGGGGGCCTTGGCGGCGCGGGTGCCGAAGGACCGCAGGTCGAAGGGGTGGGAGCTGTCGAGCATGTGCAGGTTGCCCGGCCCGAAGGTCTCGGTGCGCCCGGTGTCGCGGGTCAGGGCGAAGCCGCCGTCGAGCAGCAGGGTGATGTGGAAGGCCCCCGGGTCCGAGTGCCGCACCCGGCGCGCGGTGCGGTGGAAGCGGGTCGGCGGGAAGGAAGTGCGCAGCAGGGTCACCGGGCCCAGCTCCAGGCGCCGCATCTCCGCCCGGAAGTCGTCGCAGTGGTCGCTGGTCACCTCGCTGTCCCGGGTGCGGCTGACCAGCTCCCGCCAGCAGTCGAACCGGTCCTTCACGGGTACGCCCTCGCTGCGGAACACGCTCTCCGTGTTCGTGGCCACCGTCCGCCCTTCCCTTCCGGGGCCCGTCCCCCTGCCCGGCCGGGGCCCTCCCTCCCCACCCGGTGTCACCGGCACCTCGCAGCAGGTGACACCGAAACCTACAAGGTCGGGCCGGAGGAGGTCAGTCCGGGTCCGGGTACGGCCGCGCCCCCGGGTCCCGCGGCGCTCCGGTCGGTCCGGGTCTGTCCACGCCTGGTCGGTCCGGGTACGGCCGCGCCCCGGTCAGTCGGCCTCCGGCGCGCCGAGGGCGAGGGTGAAGCCGAACCGGTCGCCGCGGTAGCTCGATCTTCGGCCCGGCCACCACCGTGCCCCGGCCCTGCCGGCGCAGCCGCCCCTCCAGCAGCAGCTCGCGCAGCGCCTGGCGCACGGTGGCCCGGGCGACGCCGTGACGCTGCGCCAGATCGGCCTCGGTGGGCAGCCGCCCGCCCGGGCCCAGCTCGGCGATCAGCTCCTCCAGGCGGGCCTTGACCAGGTAGTTCTTGGGCATCCGGCCGCACGGGCGGGGGAGGGGCGGCCGGGCCCCTTCCCCGCCCGCTGCCATCCCGCCGCCCGTGCGCCTTCCCCGCCCCCGTCCGGGCATCCCTTGCATTGGCCCGCGTATGCAACTATTGTTTCTGCATGTAAGGCGCGTCTGCACTGATTGCTCGGCATGGGCGCGACACCTGGCGGGCACCCCCTCCCCGCGAGCGCCCGCCCGCTCCACGAGGAAATGGCATGTCCCTGAAGAAGATCCTTCCCGGCAAGCTCGGCTTCGGCACCGCTCCGCTCGGCAACATGTTCCGCGCGATCCCCGACGTCGAGGCCCTGGCCACCGTCGAGGCGGCCTGGGAGCAGGGCGTCCGCTACTACGACACCGCCCCGTTCTACGGCGCCGGCCTGTCCGAGCAGCGCCTGGGCGAGGTGCTCTCCACCAAGCCGCGCGACGAGTACGTGCTGTCGACCAAGGTCGGCCGCGTCATCCTCGACGAGCTGGAGGAGGGCGACCGCGACCTCGGCGAGAAGGGCGGCCTGTTCGAACACGGCAACCCGAACAAGATGCTCCACGTGTGGACCGCCGAGGCCACCGAGCGCTCCATCGAGGACAGCCTCAAGCGCCTGGGCACCGACCGCCTGGACATCGTCTGGGTCCACGACATCGCCCAGGACTTCCACGGCGACCAGTGGCTGGCCAAGTTCGAGGAGGCCCGCACCGGCGCCTTCCGCGTCCTGTCCCGCCTGCGCGACGAGGGCGTCATCAAGGCCTGGGGCCTGGGCGTCAACAAGACCGAGCCCATCGAGCTCACCCTCGCCCTCGACGAGCCGCGCCCCGACGGCTTCCTCCTCGCCGGCCGCTACACCCTCCTCGACCACGACCACGCCCTCCAGCGCCTGCTGCCCAGGGCCCAGGAGCAGGGCGTCGACATGGTCGTCGGCGGCCCCTACAGCTCCGGCATCCTCGCCGGCGGCACCCACTTCGAGTACCAGGCCGCCCCGCCGGCGATCATCGAGAAGGTCGCCCGCCTCAAGGACCTCACCGCGAAGCACGGCGTGTCCATCAAGGCCGCCGCCCTCCAGTTCTCCCTCGCCCACCCCGTCACCGAGGCCGTCATCCCCGGCGCCACCAAGCCCAGCCGCATCGCCGAGGACCTCGCCGCCCTCAACGAGACCGTCCCCACCGCGTTCTGGACCGACCTGCGCGCCGCCGGCCTCGTCAGCCCCGCCGCCCCGCTGCCCAACAACGCCTGAGCACCCCCACACCCCCACGCTCCCCTCGTCGCAGCACAGGAGAAACGACCATGGCCTCCACCTCCGTCAGCCGCATCGTCCCCGCCACCCCCGAGAAGGTCTGGGCCCTCATCGGCGGCTTCGACGCCCTGCCCGACTGGCTGCCCTACATCCCCGAGAGCGTCGCCTCCGAGGGCGGCCGCGTCCGCAGCCTGAAGAACCCCGAGGGCGAGGTCATCGTCGAGCGCCTCGTCGACTTCAACGAGACCGAGCGGCACTACAGCTACGCCATCCTCCAGGCCCCCTTCCCGGTCGACGGGTACGTCTCCACCCTCCGCGTCCACGCCGTCCCCGGCCGCGACGACGTCGCCGAGGTCCAGTGGTCCGGACGCTTCAACCCCAAGGGCGCCACCGAGCAGGAGGTCGTCGACCTCTTCCACGGCATCTACGCCGACGGACTCGACGCCCTGAACAAGACCCTCGCGGGCTGAACCCCGCAGGGCCCCACCCTGCCGGCGCCGCGGCGGTCCGGACACCCGGGGGATCGGCTGTCCGGACCGCCGCGTCCGCTACGCACCCGCGGTGCGGGCGGCCGTCCCGCCGTCCCGCTCGACGTGCTGCCTGAAGTCCTCCAGGTCGTCGATCACCCGGCGGTCGACGAAGCCCAGCGCCTCGGCGAGGTGCTCCCAGAGCCCGTGCGGCTCGATCTCCAGCTGGAGCATCACCCGGGTGGTCCGCTCGTCCACGGGGTGGAAGGTGACCACGCCCCGGTGCCGAACCGGCCCGGGGCCGCTGGTCCACGCCACCCGCTCCCGCTCCACCAGCTCGGTGGTCACGGCCTCGAACTCCCTCGGCCCGGCGGCGGTCCGCACCACCCAGCTGGATCCGCCGTCCGACCGGTCGACGCTGACCACCCCCCGCATGAACCGCGGGAACTCCTCGCACCGCACCCAGCTGCCGTAGACCGTGCCGAGCGGCGCCGCAACCTCGACGGACTCCTCGATCCGATGCATCGCTCCTCCTGACTTCTCGTCACCATCCGTCCCGGCGGGCGGCGGTGGCCCACGGAACGTCCTCCGGGGCGCGGCTTCCCCCTGCGCGGACCGGTATGCACCGAACGGCCGAACACGCCGCCCGCGCACGACGGGAACCCGCCGCTTCCGCCCCGCGGCGAGGGCGCCGGTGTCGGTGCTGGTCAGGGCTCTGCGGCGCTGTATGGCCTGACGGGGCGCCGGACCGGACCGGGGGAGCAGCGGACGGCCGACGACGACCCCCAGGGCGCCAGGCGGCCTTCATGAACTGACGTGAACAATCAGAAGGTTGGCCTTGCACACAGGCTGTTGCGGGCGGCCGGTGCGTCCCTATACTGCCGTTGCCCGACGACCGGAACCGGCCACGGGCATCCGCTGCCGCGCCCGGCCGGGCCGCCCGGCCGGCCCGTACGAGGGAGAACCGATCATGGTCAAGCACTACCTCAAGTACGCCTTCAGCACCCTCACCGCCGCGATGTTCCTCCACATGGTCTGACCCGACCGAGGATCCGACCGACGACCCGACCGATGGCCTGATCCGATCGCGGGTCCGGCCCGGTCGACCCCGGCCGGGGCCGGGTGGCCACACCGTCCGACCCTGGCCCGGGGAGCCCGCATGTTCGCGACCGCGCTGAGCCAACTGCGCTACGGCGCAGCCATCCTGACGAACCGCCGGATACGGCCGAAGGACCTGGAACGCCTCGCCCGCGACCTCGTCGCCACCATCGCCGAGTTCGGCGAACCCGGCGAGGACTCCGCCCTGCTGCCCGGCCGGACCGGACCCGTCGACCCGAAGGTGCGGCACGAGGTGGCCCGGCGCAGCCTGCGCGCCACCGCCCGCACCGCCGCCCGCCACACCGCCCACTACCGCCGACTGTTCGCCGAACTCGACCTCGACCCGGCCACGTTGGAGCCCGAGGACTGGTCACGCGTCCCCGTCACCCCCAAGCAGGCGCTACGCGCCCTGCCCGCCGCCTTCGTCTCCGACGCCGCCACCCCCGTCCTGATGGCACTCACCACCGGCACCAGCGGCACCCCCACCGCCGTCTGGTTCTCCCGCGCCGAACTCGAGTGCGCCGTCGCCTTCAGCACCATCTCCGCCGTCCTCGGCCTCGGCCTGCGTCCCCGCCACACCGTCGCCTACGCCGGCTGCTCCCGCGCCACCATGCCACTGGTCAACGCCGAGGAGTCGGCCACCCGCGCCGGCGCCGGCTTCGTCCAGTTCGGCACCGTCAGCCCTGCCGTCGCCCTCGACCGCCTCGCCGCCCCGCTCGGCCTGCCCGGCAAGGACCCCCGGATCACCCACCTGACCACCTCCGCCTCCTACCTGGCAGCCCTGGTCCAGGAAGCCGAACACCACAAGTGGCGGAGCAGCGACTTCGGCCTGCGGTCGATCAGCGTCGGCGGCGAGGTGCTCTCCACACCACTGCGCCGCCGCGCCGAGGCGGCCTTCGGCGCCACCCTCACCTCCGCCTACCTGATGACCGAGATCCTCCCCTCCGGTGCCACCCCCTGCACCCAGGGCCACCTCCACCACACCACCGAGTTCGGACACCTCGAAGTCCTCGACCCGCTCACCTGGGAACCCACCGCCCCCGGCGCCACCGGCACCGTCGTCCACACCCCCTACGTGCCCTACCGCGACTGCACCCTCCTGCTGCGCTACGCCACCGGCGACCTCGTGCGCCTGCCTGCCGAGCCGCCCACCTGCGAACTCGCCCACCTGCCCGCCACCTCCGAGATCCTCGGCCGCTGGAACGGCCCGCTCAGCCGCACCGTCACCACCCGCGACGTCCTCGACCTCGTCGAGGCCGAACCCGAGGTCCCGCTGCCCGCCCGCCACGCCCTCACCGAAGGCCCCGACGGACCCGACGGACCCGCCCGCCTGCACCTGCTCGTCGACCGCCTGCCCGCCACCGCCCTGCACGGCCGCCTGGAAGACCGCGCCCGCGCCGCCGGACTGCGCCTGTGCGACATCGTGCTCCACGACGACCGCACCGCCATGCCGCCCACCGCGCCCGTCCGCGCCGACCTGCGCGAGCACACCTTCGACACCCCCGACAGCCACCACACCCTCGACGACCCCAGCCGGGGGAGGCACTGAATGGACGTCAGCCCCACCGCCCTGGCCGCCCTCAGCGCCGCCGTCGCCGCCGAGATCACCCTGGCCGCCCGCTACCTCGCCCGCATCCGGATGCCCCGCCCCCCGGTCGGCGTCTTCACCGGCGCCGACGTCGCCGTCCTGTGCGCCGGCGTCGTCCTCGCCCCACTGCTCTACACCGCCCTGCCCGGCACCGCCGTCTCCGCCCTCTTCGGCCTCGTCGGCTGCCTGGCCGTCCAGTTCACCCTCGCCCCGCTGCTCGCCACCACCCGGCTGCGCGCCACCCCCTGGTCCTGGGCCGCCGCCCTGGCCGCCACCGCCGCCACCGCACTCGCCGCCCTCACCGGCCACCCCGGCGCCGCCCGGGCCGGCAGCGACCTGATCATCGCCACCGCCGTCATCGGCGTCGCCAACCTCTGGACCCAGAGCGGCATGCGCTCCACCCACACCGCCGCCCTCGCCGCCGTCCTCACCGGCTACGACCTGGCCGCCACCACCCTCACCGACACCACCACCCGCTTCTTCGCACAGGTCCAGGACCGCCCCTTCGCCCCGATGCTCGCCCTCACCGGCGGCCCGGCCCCCGTCGCCGTCGGCCTCGGCGACCTCCTGCTGCTCGTCCTGTACCCGCTGGTCGCCGCCAAGGCCCACGGCCGCACCGCCGCCCTGGCCGCCGCCCTCACCGGCCTGCTCACCACCAGCGCCGTCAGCGCCTGCTTCGCCGCCGGCTGGCTCACCACCGGCTTCCCGCTGCTCACTGCGCTGGGCCCGCTGATCGTCGCCCAGCACCTGTACTGGCGGCGCCGCTTCGGCGGCGAGCGCACCACCGCCCAGTGGCGCGACGGCCACCCGCTCCTGCTCCCGGCCGCCACCCACGCCGAACCCGCTGCGGTGCTCGCCGAGTCGGCCAGGCCGACTTCCTGTGCAGACAGTGGAGGAGCTACATCCAGGCCCCAGGGCGGGGCCGAGCTGAAAACGCGGCCCCGCCCCAAACGACCACCTGAGATCGAGGCGGCAGGCTTTTCGAATACGCGGAATCACCGGAAGTGAAAACCTTCCAGGGCGGGTCCGCGTGCGAGCACACGGGCCCGCCCAACACCGAGTGCCCTCCCACCCACCCCTCGGCAGCCGCGGCGAGCTGGACTGGTCCCGTTGCGCGGTCGACTAGGTCAACATGCGCGTCCTGAAAAGGGGGAGCTGACGGGTCCGAATCCTGTCGATCGGGGCAAGTACGATTCGAAGATCCACTTGCTCACCGAACGTACCGGCCTGCCCCTTTCGATCACGATCTCAGGCGCTAACGTCCACGACAGCCAGGCCCTGATCCCGCTCACCGAAGTCATCCCGCCGATCCGCTCGCGACGCGGCCCCAGACGACGCAGGCCCGGCAAACCGCACGGTGACAAGGCCTACGACCATCGCTTCATCCGGTCCTACCTGCGGCGACGTCAGATCATCGCCCGCACCGCCCGGCGCGGCATCGAGTCCTCCACGCGCCTTGGCCGGCACCGCTGGGTGATCGAGAGGACGATGGCCTGGTTGGGCGGCTTCCGCCGGCTCCACCGCCGCTACGAACGCAAGGCCGAGCACTTCGCCGCCTACGCCAGCATCGCCGCAGCCCTCATCTGCTACCGCCAGATCGCCAAGGGAGGTGACTTCTAGGGCTGCTCCCAGTGGATGCGGCGCAGCCCGAGGCCCTCCAGCAGGTACCTCGCGTCGTCCCGGCGGACCGCATCAGTCGTGGCGATTGCTTCCAGTTCGCCCAGGAGGCGATCGCGGTCTCCCGCGGGCAGCTGCCTCAGCCAGTGCACGATGCGGGGGAAGTCCATGTCCAGGTTGGCGTAGTCGAGCGAGACCAGGATCGCGGCACACACGTTCTCGTAGGTCGCTGGCTTCGTGCTCTTGAGAGCTTCCGGCTCTCTCCGCTCGCTGGACATGGGACGCACTATACGTTGCAGGGAGAGGCGACCCTGCCGAGTTCATCCGCTCCTGCCTGCGCCGGCGGAAGGCCGAGCACTTCGCTGCCTTCGCCGGCATCGCCGCAGCCCTCATCTGCTATCGCCGACTCACCAAATGAGATGACGTCTTACGGGCGGGTTGCGCGGGTGCGGCAGTGGGTGAGGGCGTAGGTGATGCGGCGGTCGGAGGGGAGGGTGGTGGTGAGGAGTTCGCCGGCGGTGGTGAGGGTGGCCCAGTAGAGGGCGGGGTTTCCGGTGCGGGGGAGGGGGTGGGCGGCTGCGAGGGAGAGGTAGGCGGTGGTGAGGTTGCCGGTGGTGAACCAGCGCTGGAGGCCGTGGCGGTGGCCGGGGCGGATGCCGCCCATGGCGTCCATGGCGACCAGGAAGTGTTCGACGACCGCGAGTTCGGTGTCGGTGAGGGACTTGGGGACGTCGAAGACGCCGAGGGCTTCGAGGAGTTCGCCGGTGTCGTTCTCGGAGTTGGGGTGGTGGTCGGTGAGGAGGGCGTCGTGGCAGTCGGCGAGGCGGCGGGTGGTTTCGGTGTGGGGGATGTCGAGGGCGAGGCAGACGGCTCGGGCGACGGGCAGGGGGCGGTGGCCGAGGCGGGCGAGGAGGGCGTAGGTGGCGGCGGGGGTGGCGCCGCGGGAGAGGGTGTGACGGGCGAGGGTTGAGAGGTTCATGGAGGGTTCGGGCTTTCAGGCAGTGGTGGCGGGTGCGATCAGGACCCAGACGAACTTGCCGATGCCGCAGGGGCGGGTGGCGCTGCCCCAGCGTTCGGCGAGCTCGTTGACGAGGAAGAGTCCGCGCCCGTGCTCGTCGTCGGGGGAAGCGGTGCGGAGGGACGGCTGCCCGGAGCTGGCGTCGTGGACTTCCAGCCGGAGGCGGGAGTTGACGAGGGTGAAGCGGATCTCGATGTGCCGGTCGTCGGGCGCGTCCGAGTGCTGGACGGCGTTGGCGAAGAGTTCGCACAGCAGCAGCTCGGCGGTGTCGCGGTAGCGGTCCCCGGAGGGAAGCCCGGAGAGGTACGCCCGTAGCAAGTACCGCGCCAAAGGAGTGGATTCGATACGGGAGTCGAGGCGCCCAACGAACGTGCGGGGCCGACGGACAGTGAGCATGGGGTCCTCGAAGGGGGAGGGCAGGAAGCTACGAAGACGCGGCATCACGCTGCGCGCGTCTGTTGCGGCGCCATCCGGTGATTGAAATTGAAGCTTGATCACCCGTATTGAGATCGCCGGATCGAACGAGGCCCCCGCCAATGTCTTGACGCTGGCTGCGGATGAGCGGCGCGGCATCTGTCACGCTCGAAATCGTCGGGCAGTCCGACGGGACGTCATACCGCGTTATCAGGACGTTTGGGACGTCCGACTGGTAGACCTTGAAACGTCCCTAACGTGAAAGGCCAGCGGTGAACAGCCCACTCCGTGACGCAATGGCCCGTGCCAACATGACCTCGTCCAAGCTCGCGCGTGTGTGCGGTGTCGATCCCAAGACCGTCGACCGATGGCTCGCGAATCCCTCTCGCGAGCCCCATGCCCGACACCGCTCAGCGGCCAGCCGGGCCCTAGGCGAGGAGGAAGCCGCGCTCTGGCCATCCGTACAACAGCTCGTGAAGTCGGGCCCGGACCGGGAGCTGGTGCAGATGTACCCATACCGGTCGGCGGCGCCGGCCGCGTTGTGGCGTCAGCTGGTAAAGGGGGCAACCCGGGAACTGACGTTCGCCGGGTACACCAACTACTTCCTGTGGCTGGAGCACGCGAACTTCGGCAGTCTGCTCCGGCAGAAAGCGGCGGCCGGCGTTCGGATCCGCTTCATCCTGGGTGAGCCCGGACACCCGGCCACCCGTCAACGCGAGCTGGAGGAGGACGTCCCGCTGAGTCTCTCGACCCGGATCGAGGTCACCCTGTCCGAACTGGCAAAGCTGCGGGACACGTCGATCGAGGCGCGATATGAGACCGCACACGTCTCACTCAGCGTCTTCCGCTTCGACGACGACATGATCGTCACGCCACTGCTGCCCGGTAGGATCGGCCACGACGCCCCGATGATGCACTTCAGGCGAGCCCAGGACGACGGCGTGTTCGATCGATTCGCCGGTCACGTCGAGGACTTGTGGGTGAACGGGCGTGACGTGTGGACGGCCCCGGCAGCGGAGGTGATGGATCATGCCCAGGCGTGACTACGTGGACGACCCGAACGCTCCCGCGGCGAACTCGTTGGTCCCGGCCGCGTCCGTGGTCGTCGTCGATGACGCGGGCCGCGTCCTGCTCCAGCGGCGTACCGACAACGGGATGTGGGCGCTCCCCGGCGGCAAGATGGAGATCGGCGAGTCGCTCGCCAGGTGCGGTGTCCGCGAGACGCGCGAGGAGACCGGCATCGAGGTCGAGATCACCGGGATCGTCGGCACCTACACCGACCCGCGGCACGTCTTCGCCTACGACGACGGCGAGGTCCGCCAGGAGTTCTCCATCTGCCTCCTTGCACGCCCGCTCGGAGGAGAGCTACGAGTGTCCGACGAGTCCCACGAGGTGGCATGGTTCACCCCGGCCGAAACGGACGGGCTGCCGATGGTATCGAGCATCCGCAAGCGGCTGGCTGACTGGCGCTCCGGGGCGATTCCCGTGGTGCGCTAGGGCTTGTCTTCATACCGGTTCGAGGAACCGCTGAGGTCCAAGGAGTGTGGCGCGAGGTACGGCAGCCGCGTGCTGCTGTACCTGGGTTCGGGCGCTATTGCTCCTGCGCGACGATCTAGCCATGTTGAACACCGCAGACGTGAGTGATGTACAGGGTGTGGCCCTCTTGCTGACGACGATGGATCGCCTGCACAAGAATCTGAACGACTTCACCACCCAGCTCTACATCGCCTTCGCCTTTGGGGATGAGTCTGGGCTGGTGCCATCCATCCGGATTGAGCAGCACCCCGCAGGGCCAGAGTTGCTGCTTCACCACTGCTTCACCTTCTATGCGGAGGGCGATCCCGACGTCAGTGAGTTGCGTTTCTCTGCAGGCGCGACGGTCACATCGGCTGGCTGGGTCGTCGAAGCCCGGGTGGACGTTGACCTTGATCAACCCCGGGGTGAGTTCGCTGCCGGGCTCCACACTCTTCACCTTGAGCGGAGCAATCAGAGCTCCCTCAAAGATGCCCTGGACCACTTGGCTGAGCAGGTCGCTGAGATGTGCACGATGGGCAATGTCCCGAGGCGCCTGGGCTTCGGCACGCGTTGATCGCGGACATCGGCTGCCCCGTCTCCCCCAAGGCGATGTGGTCAAGGGTCACGTCCACATGAGGAGCGCGGCAAGGGTGACAGCCGCCCCGTAGGACTTCGCGGTCTTGTCGTATCTGGTGGCAATACCCCGCCACTGCTTCAGACGATTGAAGCACCGTTCGACGACGTTGCGGTGCTTGTAGAGGCCGGCGTCGTGGCTAACGGGCCGCCCGCCCCTGCTTCCCTTCTTCCTCCGGTTGGCAGCCTGGTCTCGCTTCTCCGGGATGACGGCCATGATGCGGCGTTCGCGCAGCCATGCGCGGATCGCCTTGGAGCTGTATCCCTTGTCATCGAGAGCGGACCACCGCCGAGTGGCGCGAGGGCCACCGGCTCCCGCTCCCGGCCGCCACCCCGCCGAACCCGCCGCTGCCCTCGGCGAGTCGGCCAGGCCGACTTCCTGTGCAGACAGCGGACGAGCTACGCCCAGGCCAGGGCGGGGCCGAGCTGAAAAGGCGGCCCCGCCCCAAACGACCACCTGAGATCGAGGCGGCAGGCTTTGCGAATATGAGGAATCACCGGAAGTGAAATCTTCCAGGGCGAGCACGCGGGCCCGCCCCAAACACCGAGTGCCCTCCCACCCATCCCTCCGGCAAAGACAACAAGGCGCGGGCGGCCCGCAGTTCCCGGCCGGGCCGCCCGCAAGAACAGCGAGTCGGAATGGCGGCAACAGGTTCGGAGGCCGGTCCATAGGGCGGGCGGGCTCGTGTGCGAGCACACGAGCCCGCCCGAAAGAGAGCTTCGGCGGCCCCGGCCACTCATGGCCGGGGCCGCCGAGCACAGACCCAACCGTCTGCTGTGCAGGAAGTCGGCGGGGCCGACTTCCTGCGCTCATGGGCGGGTTGCGCGGGCGCGGCAGTGGGTGAGGGCGTAGGTGATGCGGCGGTCGGAGGGGAGGGTGGTGGCGAGGAGTTCGCCGGCGGTGACGAGGGTGGTCCAGTAGAGGGCGGGGTTGCCGGTGCGGGGGAGGGGGTGGGTGGCGGTGAGGGAGAGGTAGGCGGTGGTGAGGTTGCCGGTGGTGAACCAGCGTTGGAGGCCGTGGTGGTGGCCGGGGCGGATGCCGCCCATGGCGTCCATGGCGACCAGGAAGTGTTCGACGACGGCGAGTTCGGTGTCGGTGAGGGATTTGGGGACGTCGAAGACGCCGAGGGCTTCGAGGAGTTCGCCGGTGTCGCTCGCGGAGTCCGGGTGGTGCTCGGCGAGGAGGGCGTCGTAGCAGTCGGCCAGGCGGCGGGTGGTCTCGGCGTGGGGGATGTCGAGGGCGAGGCAGACGGCTCGGGCGACGGGCAGGGGCCGGTGGCCGAGGCGGGCGAGGAGGGCGTAGGTGGCGGCGGGGGTGGCGCCACGGGAGAGGGTGTGACGGGCGAGGGTGGCGAGGTTCACGGCGATGGTCCTTCAGACGGCGGGGGCGATGAGGGCCCAGACGAACTTGCCGATGCCACAGGGGCGGGAAGCGCAGCCCCAGCGTTCGGCCAGTTCGCTGACGAGGAACAGCCCGAGCCCGTGCTCGTCGTCGGGGGCGGCGGCACGGAGAGTGGGGTGGTTGGTGCCGGCATCGTGGACTTCGAGCCGCAGGCGGGAGCTGACGAGGGCGAAGCGGATTTCGATGCGCCGGTCGTCGGGCGCGTCGGAGTGCTGAACCGCGTTGGTGAAGAGTTCGCCGAGGAGGAGTTCGGCGGTGTCGCGATAGCGATCCCCGGAGGGCAGCCCGGAGAGATAGGCCCGGAGCAAGTAGCGTGCCAGGGGCGTGGATTCGGTCCGCGAGTCGAGGCGCGCGACGAACATGCGGGGACGGCGAGACGTGAGCATGAGGGAACACCTCGAAGGGGGCGGGAGAGGGAAGCAGTCGCACCACTGCTGGTGATTGAGCGATGACGAACAGTCAACCGACCTGCCCTGTGATCGGCTATGGTCGAGCCGAGCCAGGGCGTTGAAACCCTTGAAATCCGCCTGCAAGGGGAACTTTCGTGCGAACCCACCGTGCGCCGAACCACAAGCTCGCCTCGTTGATGACCGAAGCAGCATGGGGAAACGGCGAGTTGGCACGGGCCGTCAACCGGACCGGCACCGAGACCGGGCAGCGGCTGAAGTACGACGCTTCGGCCGTCTCCCACTGGCTCGGCGGCACCTCGCCTTCGGTGAAGGCCCTGCCGGTGGTGCTGGAGACGCTGGCGCGGAGGCTCCGGCGGCCGATCACCGCCTTCGAGGCCGGATTCCGCGAGATGCCTACGCCTGTTGACCAGTCGCCGGATACGGTGTCAGGACTGATTGACCTGGGGAGCCTCGACATGGACCCATCCCGGCGCGGAGTACTCACGGCCAGCCTCTACTCGGCGGCCCTGACCATTCCGGACTGGCCCGACCTGGTGGGCCGCTTCGAGAGGCTGCGGACCGACCCGCACCTACGGATCGGCATGGCGGAGGTCCAGACCGTCACGGCGATGACCGAGCGCATCAGCGACCTGGACGACCAGTTCGGCGGCCGATTGGCCCGCCCGATGGCCGCCTCGTTCCTGGTGAACACGATCGTCCCGTACCTGCGGGCGGACGCAAGCGAGGACGTCCGCAGGGCGATGCTGTCGGCTGCCGCCGACCACTGCTACCTGACCGGCTACATGGCCATGGATGAACGCCACGACTCCCTGGCCCAGCGCTACTACCTGAAGGCTCTGGAGCTGGCCGGGCACGCGGGCGACCACCTCACGTACTGCACCACCCTGCGGGGCATGAGCGTCCAGGCCGTCGATCTCGGCCACGGCAGTACCGCCCTGCGGTTCGCGGACGCCGCCTCGGCCGCTTCGCCACAGGCCGGCCCCCGCATGAGGGCCTTCCTCGCCGGCCAGCAGGCGCATGCCACCGCCCAGACCGGGGACAAGGCCGGAGCCCTGTACCACCTGCGGATAGCGGAAGTCGCGATGGAGCAGGCCGAGTCCAAGGCAAAGGCATTCGGCTCCTACGATCCGTCCTCCCTCGCGTACCACGAGGCCAAGGTCCGCTGGGAGCTCGGGGACAAAGCCGGTGCGATCACCGCGATGGAGGCATCCGACCGCTTGCGGTACTCCGTGTACGTGCGCAACCGGGTGCGGATGACCGGCATGCTCGCAGAGTGGAAGTTGCAGGCCGGCCGGCTCGAAGAAGCCTGCGCGGACTGGCACCGGGCCCTCGACGACTACCCACACGTCCAGTCCGGCCGAGCCGACGACCGCTTCCGCTCGATGCTCTCCGCGACCAGGCCGCACCGCCGCAACCCCCATGTACGCGGGCTCCTCGAGCGCGCCCGCCCCATGGCGGGCCGCCAAGGGTCAACGCGAACGGTACGGGAGGCCATGGCATGACCAGCGATGAACCGAGCGCGCCCGTGCAGGCCGCACCTGCTCCCACGGGTGAGGACTACTCGGGGGTCTGGATCAGCCACTACGAGTTCTTCAGCAGCAGCCGGGAGAACACGTTCACCGGCCTGCACCACGTCGTCCTGTCCCAGCGCGGGAACCGGATCACCGGCCGGTCCCTCCCCGGCGCGTCGTCCAATCCCGATTCACCGCTGTCGTTCGACCTCACTGTCGACCGGAACGTCGTGACGGGCTCGTGGGTGGAACAGACCGCGCAGGACGGCTACTACCAGGGGGCCAGGTACCACGGCGCCATTCAGCTGCTGGTCGATCCGACCGGGCGCCGAATGGCCGGCAAGTGGGTCGGCTTCGGCAAGGAGTTCGACGTCAACTCCGGGCCCTGGGAGCTGCGCCTGCTGGACAGGTCCACGGCTGACGACGTCCTGGGCCGCTACAGCGTGCCGCCGGAGGCGTAGCACCCCAGGAGGAACCGGCATGGCGATCGAGGCGGAGCTCAAGGCCGTCGTACGCGACCCCGAACTCGTCCTCGCACGATTGGAGAAGTCGTACGGCGCCGGGCGCGCCGAGGTGTACCGCGACACGTACTACGACGCCCTGGACGGCAGCCTGATGGGAGCCGACCGCGAGCTGCGGATCCGCTCCGTTCACGGGCCCGACGACACTCGCACCGTGCTCACGTACAAGGGCGCGCGGGTGGACGAGGCGTCCGGGTCGAAATGGGAGGCCGAGACCCGGGTGGAGGACGCCGAGGCGGCCGACGAGATCATCCGGGGCCTCGGCTTCACCCCACGCATCCGGTTCGAGAAGCGGTGCCGCAACTACGACTTCGAACGCAGCGATCGGCACTTCCTCGCCACGCTCGTCCGCGTGCCGGAACTCGACGCGACATTCATCGAGGTCGAGACCGCTACGTCAGCCCAGGACGGCCTCGAAGCAGCGCTGGACGCCGTGCGGGCCGTGCTGGCGGACCTCGGGATCAGCGAGGACGACCTGACAACGGAGCTTTACACGGACGCGGTGGCCGCCGCTCGTACCTGATCCCGGGGGAGCGCGGGCGGCCAGTGCGTGTCACGCCTGCGGGCTGTCGTACGCCGCCCTACCGGCTGGGGCCGCCATACCCAACGTTCGCACTCCGTGTAGCCGGTATGCTACTTTCCGCATCATCAACAGAACATAGGAGACCCCGGCGGTGATGGAACACCCCGGGGTCGGGCACCAGGAGCTGGAACTCCAGATGCAGATTCATCGTAGCGCGCACGCGCGCGCGTTCACCGTTCTTCCGAACGGCCTGTTGCAGGATCGTCGGCTCAGTTACACCGCTCGTGGCCTGCTCGCCGACCTCCTTTCCCGCCCCGACGGGTGGCGGGAGGACGGGCGGCAGATGGCGGACAGCAGTCCGCAGGGGCGGGGCGCCGTCCGGCGGGCGCTCAAGGAACTGAAGGACGCCGGGTACTACCGGGTCGACACGGTCCGGCTGGCCGACGGAACGGTCCGGTCCGAGGCCCACGTCTTCGACACCCCGCACCCCGAACCGACTGTCCCCCGCCCGGCTTCCGGTGGGCGAGGGACCGGCGGCACTGTCACCCCTCCCGTAAAGGACCCGGGACAAGAACCCACCCTCCCGGATGAACGGACGCGGGCGGCTGTGGCGACCCTGTTCCGGGTGATCAGGCCCGAACCGCGCCTGCGCCTCGGCGAGGCCGAGGCGCAGACACTGGCGCCGCTCGTCGCGCCGTGGCTGGAACGAGGCTGCGGCGAGGCCGAGTTGGCCCAGGCCCTGATCCCCGGGCTGCCGCAGCCGATGCACTCCCCGGCGGCGGTCCTCCGCGACCGGCTGCGGCGCAAGCTGCCGCCGGAACGCCCCGAAGCCCCGCCCGCCTCCTACGCCGAGTGCGGCCGCTGCCACGATCCGGTGCCCCGGCCCGGCATCTGCCGCGCCTGTGCGGGCCTCGGCACGAGGGGCATCGCGGTCGGCAGCGGGGCGCGGGCCACCCCCGGGGGCGTCGCCCGGGCCCGCGCTGCGCTGCGTGGGCGGCTTCAGCCGGCCTGAGGCCGTTACGGGCGGGTGCCAAGTGCGTTGACGAGGGCTCGGCGGAGGACGGCCGTCTGGCCGGTGACGTCGCCCTTCTTGGCGGTCGTGCCGTCGGTGAGGGCGACGGTGTGCTCGCCGAGGAAGGTGTAGTCGGCGCGGTCGAAGATCCACTGAACCCGGACCCGTCCGCGCGACCGCGACGCCCGCCGCCACGGCGCCGACACCCCCACCACCGCCCGGCAGGCCTGACCCCGCCCACCCGCCGCCGGACTGTCAGTGCCGGCCGCCATGATTCCCCCATGACCGAGACCGCCGCCCCGCTCACCTCGCCGTCCGCGTACGCCGACGCCGTCACCGCCGCCGTGCAGGCCGCCGCCGCGTACTACGCCGACGGCTCCACCCCGCTCGGGGACGACGAGTACGACGCCCTGCTGCGCGACATCGCCGCGTACGAGAGCGCCCACCCCGGCGAGGTGCTGCCCGAGTCGCCGACCGGCAAGGTGGCCGGCGGCGCCGCCACCGGCGACGTCCCGCACAGCGTGCCGATGCTCTCCCTGGACAACGTGTTCTCCGCCGAGGAGTTGGAGTCCTGGGCCGCCGGCCTGGAGCGGCGCCTGGGCCGGCCCGTCGCCGCCTGGTGCGTGGAGCCCAAGCTCGACGGCCTCGCCGTCGCCGCCCGCTACCGCGCCGGGCGTCTGCAGCAGGTGATCACCCGCGGCGACGGCCTGGCCGGCGAGGACGTCACCCACGCCGCCGACGCCATCCTCGGCCTGCCCGCCGAACTGACCGAGCCCGCCGACATCGAACTGCGCGGCGAAGTCCTGCTCACCCAGAGCCAGTTCGAGCACGCCAACCGGGTGCGCGCCGACCACGGCGCCACCCCCTTCGCCCACCCCCGCAGCGGCGCCGCCGGCACCCTGCGCGCCAAGGACCGCCCCTACCGGATCGAGCTGACCTTCTTCGCCTACGACGCCGTCGGCCCCGGCGACCTCGCCCACAGTGCCCTGCTGGAGCACCTCGCCGCCCTCGGCGCCCACACCGCCGCCGCCACCGCGGCCGCGCCGCGGCACTGCGCGGACATCGCCGACGTCCAGCGGCGGATCGACGAGATCGCCGCCCTGCGCGCCGAACTGCCCTTCGGGATCGACGGCGTCGTCGTCAAGGCCGACCTGGCCGCCGACCGCGCCGAGGCCGGCTCCGGCTCGCGCGCGCCACGCTGGGCGGTGGCCCGCAAACTGGCCGCCCAGCACAAGGTCACCCGGCTGCTCGAGGTCGAGTGGAACGTCGGCCGCACCGGCATCATCGCCCCGCGCGCCGTCCTCGAACCGGTCGTCATCGACGGCGTCACCGTCACCTTCGCCACCCTGCACAACCCCGCCGACATCGAACGACGCGGGCTGATGATCGGCGACCAGGTCTTCGTCTACCGCGCCGGCGACGTCATCCCCCGGGTCGAGGCCCCCGTCCTCGACGCCCGCACCGGCGACGAGCAGCCCATCGCCTTCCCCGAGGCGTGCCCGCGCTGCGGCGACGCCATCGACACCACCGAACAGCGCTGGCGCTGCATACGCGGCCGCAACTGCCAGGCCGTCGCCTCCGTCCTCTACGCGGCCGGCCGCGACCAGCTCGACATCGAGGGCCTCGGCGGCACCCGCGCCGTCCAACTCGTCGAAGCAGGACTCGTCGCCGACCTCGCCGACCTGTTCACCCTCACCCGCGAGCAGCTGCTCACCCTGGACCGGATGGGGGAGACCAGCGCCGACAACCTGCTCGCCGCGATCGCCACCGCCCGCACCCAGCCGCTCAACCGGGTCTTCTGCGCCCTCGGCATCCGCGGCACCGGACGGACCATGTCCCGCCGGATCGCCGCGCACTTCGGCAGCATGACGGCGATCCGGGCCGCCGACGCCGAGACCCTGGCCGGCGTCGACGGCATCGGCACCGAGAAGGCCCGCGTCGTCGCCGCCGAACTCGCCGACCTCGCCCCGCTGCTGGACCGCCTCGCCGCCCTCGGCGTGGGCACCGCCGTCACCACCCCGACGGCCCCCGCGGCGGCGGGGGAGAGCGGCACCACCGAGGCGGGCCCGCTGGCCGGCGAGGCCGTCGTCGTCACCGGCAGCATGACCGGCGCCCTCGCCGACCTCTCCCGCAACCAGATGAACGAACTGATCGAACGCGCTGGCGGCAAGGCCTCCTCCTCCGTCTCCAAGCGCACCACCCTCCTGGTCGCCGGCGAGAAGGCCGGCTCCAAGCGCGCCAAGGCCGAGGAACTCGGCATCCGCATTCTCACCCCCGAGGAGTTCGCCGCCCTGGTGGCCTCCCACCTCCCCGCCTGACGCCCCGGCCGGCGCTTCCCGCCCCACCCGGGGGTCCGGCCCCGCGGGGCCGGACCCCCGGGCTCACTCCGCGGACTCGGCCGACTCGGCGGACTCCACGAGGCGGAACACCCCGACCTCCCAGCCGAACCCGACCACCAGCCGGTCCGCCGCGGCCGTGGCCAGCGCGCCGACCGGCAGCGGCAGCACCAGGTCGGGGCCGACCGGGGCGAGGGTGGCCAGGTCCCAGGTCCGGACGGTGCCGTCGTCGCCGCCGGTGACGAGGACCGGGCGGTCCGCGACCCGGGCGGTGGTCAGCGCGGGGGTGTCGTCCTCGGAGGCGCGCAGGGGCGGGCCGAGCAGGGCGCGGGTGGCCAGGTCCCAGACGTGCACCAGGCCGTCGTCGCAGGCCGCCGCCACGACCGGGCGGCCGTCGACCACCGCCGTGGCCAGCGCCTCGACGACCGATCCGTCGCCCTCGTCCTCGTCCTCGTCGTCGTCCCAGTCCTCCTCGCCGTCCGCCTCATCCGCCTCGTCCGGGGCCGACGCCTCGTCCCAGTCCTCCTCGTCGTCCTCGTCATCCGCCTCGTCCCCGCCGCGCGGCGAGGCGCCCGGGAGGTCGATCGGCTCGCCGAGCGCGGTGCCGGTGGCGAGCTCCCACACCCGCAGCGTCACCTCGTCCGCGGTGACGGCGACCGGCCGGCCGTCCAGCACCGCCGTGGCCACCGCGGTCACCTCGGACTCGTGCCCGGCCAGCGGCCCGTGGAGGACCTCCCCGGCGGTGAGGTCCCAGACCCGGACGAGGCCGTCGGCGCTCCCGGTGACGGCGAGCGGCCGGCCGTCCAGCACCGCCGTCGCCACGGCGCCCACGGTGTCGTCGTGGGCCAGCGGCGAGCCCGCCGACTCTCCGGTGGCCGGATCCCACCGCCGGACCGCCTTGTCGTACGGCTCGACGGTGAGCACCACGGGCCGGCCCCCGACCACCGCCGTCGCCACCGCCTCCACCGGCTCTCCGGACTCGGCGAAGGGCGTGTCCGCCTCGGCGCCGGTGGCCAGGTCCCACAGGCGCACCGAGCCGTCCTGGGCGGTGCTGACCACCAGCGCCCTGCCGTCGACTTCGACCGTCGCCGCGGCGGTCACCTCGTCGCCGTGCCCGGGCCGCGGGTTGCCCACGGAGCCGCTGTCGACGGCCGGGTCCCAGCGGTGCACCCGGCCGTCGTCGGTACCGACGAGCACCACCGGCCGCCCGTCCGGCGTCACGGTCGAGGCCAGCGCCCGGGTCCGGCCGCGGGGACCGGCGAAGGCCTGGGCGAACTGCCGCCCGCCGACCGGGTCCCACAGCCGCACCATGCCGGAGTCGTCGCTGACGGCGACCGCCGCCCCGGCCCCGGTGGCCACCGCCGCGACCTCCTGCGGCCACTCGTGCGCGGCGACGAGGCGCTCGCCCACCGGGCGCGCCGTCGCCAGGTCCCACAGGCTGGTCGTGCCGTCCCAGGCGCCGACGGCCACGGTCGGGCGGCCGTTGACGTCCACCACGGCCAGCGCCTGCACCGCGCCGCCCCCGGTCTTCACCGGCGGCAGGAACTGACGCCCCTTCGCGAGGTCCCACACCCGGACGACCCCCTGGAAGTCGCCGGTCACCGCCACCGGCCGGCGCAGCACCACCGTCGTCACCAGCGCCGTCGGCCGGCCCGTCCGGCGGTCGGCGGGGCCGGAAGGGTCGCGCATCGGCTTGCCGACCGGCTGGCCGGTGGCCAGGTCCCAGACCCGCACGCTCAGGTCGTCGCCGCAGGTGACGGCCACGGGACGGCCACGCACCACCGCCGTGTCCACGGCGGTCACCCAGTCGAAGTGCCCGGCCAGCGGAAAGTACAGCAGCCGGCGCGTCGTCAGGTCCCAGACCCGTACGACCTCGTCGGTCCCGACCGACACCGCCACCGCCCGGCCGTCCAGCTCGGCCGCGGCCACGGCGCGCACCTGCCCGGTGTGGTCGGCCATCGGCTCGCCGACCGCCTCGCCGGTGGCCAGGTCCCACAGACGCACGGTGCCGTCGTCCCCGCCGGTGACCACGACCTCGCGGCCGTCCACCGGCACCGGGACCGCGGCGAGCGCCGACACCCCGTCCCGGTGGCCGACCACGCTCCAGCGGCAGCCGCCCAGTTGGGCGCCGCTGGCCCACTCGGCGCGCCGGCGAGGGAAGCGCTCGTCCGCCACCGGGACGGCCTCGATCCGCGCGGCCAGCTTGCCGTCCCCGTACCGGAGGGCATCGAGTGCCAGCAGCTGGCGGCGCACCGCGGGGCCGGCCTCCCGGTGGCGGTGGGAGGAGGCCTCGTACACCGCGGCGCCCACCCGCCCGAAGCCCCACGCCTCGGGGAGCAGGGCCAGCACGGTCGCGGGATCGGCGTTCACCAGGAACGCGCCGTCGGCGAACGGGATGGAGCCCAGGTAGACCGCGACGGAACGGCGCAGCTCGGGATCCGGGCCCCGGGCGGCGCGCAGCCACAGCTCCACGGCCTCCCCGACGTCGCCGTCCTCGCTCACCATCACCCCGAGCCGTTCCTCGGCGAGTTGGCGGTAGGGCTCGATCTCCGTGGTGACGGCGCCGCGCAGCAGCCGGTGGGCCTCGGCCCGGTCGCCGTCGAAGCGCGCCCGGTCGGCCGCGTCGATCGCCGCCGCGACCTCGACCAGGGCCTCGGCCACCCGCGGGGGCAGGGAGGACAGGTCCACCAGCTCCCCGGGGCGCGCCCACGCCCTGGGGTCCTCGTCGACGGGCCGCACGGGCGGCGCGTCCTGCCCCGCGCGCGCACGGCGGCCGCCGAGCAACCGGCCTATCCAGCCGCGATGTTCCCTCGAGTCGGTCATCACTCTCCCCACTCCCGTACCGAATCCGACCTACCCTACCGACCTGCCCACGGGCCTTACTGCGGAGTGCCGTTGGCGGCGAGGCGGGCGCTCATCTCCGCGTGGGCGCGCCGGGAGTGGTCGTTGGCCGGGTCGTGGACGAGGCGCAGGTAGTCGTAGAGGATCCGCACGCACTCGTCCCGGCCGGCGCAGGGCGCGTCGGGGGCCAGGCCGAGGCGCCCGGTGATCTCCATCAGGCTCCCGTCGTCCGTGGCGTACACCGGATGCCAGACGAGCCGCACCGCGGGGTCGAGCGCCATGACCACGCGCAGCTGCGGCACCTCCTGCGCGATCAGGACGCTCTCCGGGTCGTACGCCCGCAGGAAGATGTGGACGGGGCCGCGGGCGCGGCTCACGAAGGCCTTGGACAGGACGTTCCACATCGGCGTCTTGAGCATCCAGTCCGGGGTCAGGGTCAGCCTGTCGACCACCGCGCCGAAGGCGGTGGCCTCCAGCGGGGTGTGGCCCTTGCCGCGGGCGTAGTCGCTGAGTTCCCGGCCGCCCGACCACAGGGCCAGCGTCGGCGTGTCGATCTCCAGGTAGTCGCCGACGACCTTCACCAGCTCCTGGTACCAGCTGTTCGACGCGCGGTGGTCGCGCTGGGCCTGGCGCTCGCTGAACCGCGCCATGGCCTCGTCGTTGAGCTGCCCCTGTTCGGCGATGCCGCCGAGGACGAGCTGCCAGGCGATCTCCGTGACGTCCCGGGAGAAGCCCGCCCGGGCCATGTCCTCGCGGAACGTGCCCCACTCGCCGTGCGAGACGGGGTCGGCGGCGTCGCGCCGCGCCTGCTCCCTGACCCCGGGATCCTCCAGGCGCTGCAGCCGGCGCGTCACGGCCGCGTTGCCCACCGTCCGCTGGAGGGCGGCGAGTTCGGCGGGGTGCGGGGCCCGCCCGGGCGCGGCGGGCGCCGGGTCCTGGCCCCGGGCCGCACGCCTCCTCGGCGCGGCCCCGGGCGTCGGCGCCGCCGAGCCCCTCACGGTCTCTCGCACGCTCCCGGCCTCCTCCGTCACCGCCCGGCACGCCGACCCTACGCCCCCGGCACGGCCCCCGCGAGGGCCGAAAGGGCAGGCCCCGGGCACCGGTCGGCGCCCCACCGGCGGCCCGCCCCGAGGGGCGTAGGACCAACAGCCGATGGCCCCCCGCCCGGCGGGGCGTAGGACCAACAGCCGATGGCCCCCCGCCCGGCGGGGCGTAGGACCAACAGCCGATGGCCACCCGCCCCGCACCCCGGGTGGAATGGCCGGATGAACCACGCACCGCACCCCGAGCAGCCGCCGACCGGCCTCACCGCCACCCAGCGCTCCGCCTACCTCGACCGCATCGCCCTGCCCGACCCCGGAACACCCTCCCCGCAGGCCCTCGCCCGGCTCCAGCTCGCGCACCTGCGCACCGTCCCGTTCGAGAACCTGAGCATCCACCTCGGCGAACGCGTCGACCTCGACCCCGCCGCCCTGCAGGAGAAGGTCGTCGCCCGCCGCCGGGGCGGCTTCTGCTACGAACTCAACGGAGCCTTCGCCCGGTTGCTCACCTCACTCGGCTACCGGGTGAGCCTGCTGGCCGCCCGCGTCTTCGACGGCGAACGGCTCGGCCCGCCCTTCGACCACCTCGCCCTGCGGGTCGACCTCGACGAGCCGTGGCTGGTCGACGTCGGCTTCGGCCGCTTCAGCCGCCACCCGCTGCGCCTGGACGAACGCGGCGAACAGGCCGATCCCGAGGGCGCGTTCACCCTCCTCCCGACCGGCGGGCACGGCGACCTGGACGTCCTGCGGGACGGCGCACCGCAGTACCGCCTGGGCCCGCGCCCGTACGAGCTCGCCGACTTCGCCCCGACCTGCTGGTGGCAGACCACCTCGCCGCACTCCCACTTCACCCGCTCGACGACCTGCTCGCTGCCCACCGCGGACGGCGGCCGGGTGACCATCAGCGGCAGCCGCCTGATCACCACCACCCCGGCCGGCGGGCGCACCGAGCGGGCCCTCACCGACGACGAGGCCCTCAGCGCCTACCGCACCCGCTTCGGGATCACACTGGACCGCCTCCCGGCCCTCCCGGCCTGAGCGCCCACCGGCCGCCGTCTGCCCGTGGCGAATCCGCTGCGGGCAGAGGAACCGCCCCCGGGCGCCCTCCCGGGCCGACAGTGGAGTCGACGGCAACCCCGTTCCGACGAGGAGAGGTCAGATGACTCCACCCACCACGCCCCCGCCCCGCGCGGCGGACGGCGACACCCCGCCCAGCGCCTTCGACGACCACCTCGCGGCGCAGCTGCTCGCCCAGCGGATCGTGCTGCTCGGCACCCAGGTCGACGACGTGTCGGCGAACCGGGTGTGCGCGCAGCTGCTGCTGCTGTCGGCCGAGGACCCGCGCACCGACATCTGCCTGTACATCAACAGCCCAGGCGGGTCGGTCAGCGCGGGGCTGGCCGTCTACGACACCATGCGGCTCGTCCCGAACGACGTCTCGACGCTGGCGATGGGCTTCGCCGCCAGCATGGGCCAGTTCCTGCTCACCGCGGGTGCGCCCGGCAAGCGGTTCGCGCTGCCGAACGCCCGGATCATGATGCACCAGCCCTCGGCGGGCATCGGCGGCACCACCGCGGACATCGAGATCCAGGCGGAGAACCTCCAGTACACCAAGCGGGTCATCGAGCGGATCACCGCCGAGCACACCGGGCAGAGCGAGCAGACCATCGCGCGCGACGGCGACCGGGACCGCTGGTTCACCGCCGAACAGGCCAGGGAGTACGGGCTCGTGGACAAGGTGGTGGAGTCGGTCGCCGACATCCGCCCGGCCGCCGCCCGCCGACGGATCGGACTGTAGACATGGGCTCGTACACGGTTCCCTACGTCATCGAGCGCACCGCGCAGGGCGAGCGCACCTACGACGTCTTCAGCCGGCTGCTGAACGAACGGATCATCTTCCTCGGCACCGAGATCGACGACGGCGTCGCCAACGTGGTCATCGCCCAACTCCTGCACCTGGAGTCGGAGAACCCGGAACGCGAGATCTCGATCTACCTCAACTCGCCCGGCGGATCGTTCACTTCGCTGATGGCGATCTACGACACCATGACCTTCGTGCAGGCGCCGATCTCCACCTTCTGCGTCGGCCAGGCGGCCTCCACGGCGGCGGTCCTGCTGGCCGGCGGGGACCCGGGGCGGCGCTTCGTGCTCCGGCACGCCCGGGTCCTGCTCGGCCAGCCCGCCAGCGGCGGCCGGCAGGGCACGGTCTCCGACCTCAGCCTCGCGGCCAAGGAGATGGTCCGCATCCGCGCGCAGGTGGAGGACGTCCTCGCCCGGCACACCCGCCACGACGCGGCGACGCTGCGCGCGGACATGGACCGGGACAAGGTGCTCACCGCCGAGGAGGCCGTCGCGTACGGCATCGCCGACCAGGTGCTGAACCGGCGGCACGCACCCGCCTGACCCTCGGGTGGCCGCCGGTCCGGCCGGGGCCGGTCAGGCGGCCAGGGCGAGGCCGTCGTAGCGCCCGGGGGGCGAGGTGCGGCCCCGCCCCGCCTGGCCCACCCGGCCCGCCGGGCCCGGGGCGTACCGGGTCAGTTCGTCCTGGGCGAGCGAGAGCAGGTCCCCGAGGCCCAGCCCCAGCGCCCGGGCCGCGGCCGCGAGGACCTCGGAGGAGGCCTCCTTGCGCCCGCGCTCCAGCTCCGACAGGTACGGCATCGAGATCCGGGCCGCCTCGGCGACATCCTTCAGCGTGCGCTCCTGGGCGAGCCGCTCACGCCGCAGCACGTCGCCGACGACGTCGCGCCACAGCGGATCCCGCCGGGCGCGGGGCCGCTCGCCGGACGCGGGCGGCGAGGCCTGCGGACGCAGGGGGATGACGCGGGCTTCGTTCGACGCATGAGTGCTCACCCCTCCAGCCTAGGCACCCCGGGCCCCGGGGGAAGAGCACGGCGTTCTGCCCTGGGTGAATCCCGCGGCGGCGGGAAGGCTGACGGCACGTCACCGCGGGTCGGCCCGCACCCGCTTCGCGTAGCAGCGCAGGTGGGCGTGGACGTCCTCGACCTCGAAGAAGAATCGAGCACCCTGGTGCCCGCCTTTTCGTGGACGAGCCGGGGGACCGCACTCCCAGTCGTCGCAGCCTGTCACCGCCGGGCCTTCGGGCGGCGGGCGGCGCCCTCCGCCCCGCCGCGCCGCCGCCCGACACCTGATGTGGTATCAACCACTGGAGGAAAACCGCAGCTTGGCGCAAAACCGGACCCGCCGGCTTGACGGAATTCGCCAGCCCCGCGCCCCACCCGCACCAGGCATTGACCCGGGCATGACGTCGTGTGAGTGTTCGGGCACCCGAGCGCGGACGGCCCGCACGGCCGTCCCCGCACACGGCCCCGCGGCGCGCCACCAGCCCCTGTGCAGTCCGCGGTCGAGGACCCCCACACGCGAGGAGCCTCGATGCAACACAGAGTCACCGCAGGCCGGTTGCTGACCACCGCGACCACCCTGACCGTGCTGGCCGGCATGATCGCCGCCACCGCGGGGCCGGCCACCGCCGCACCCGCCCCCACCCCGGCACCGAGCGCTCCGGCCGCCGCCGTCAACGCCGTCAACGCCGCCGACGCGGCCGCGAGCGCCGGCCTCGACGCCCTGGCCAAGGGCCCCGACGAGACCTACCAGCGCAAGACCGTCACCCCCTGGCTCGGCGGCCTCTACTCCGTGTCCTACGAACGCACCTACCACGGCCTGCCCGTGGTCGGCGGCGACGCGGTCGTCCTCGCCGACGCCCAGGGCAAGGTCCGCGCCCAGCAGTCCGCCACCACCGGCCCCCTCGGCGCCCCGACCACCCCGCAGGTCAGCGCCGAACACGCCGAGAAGACCGCCCGCACCAAGCTCGCCGCCGTGGACACGGTCGACACCCGCCGCCTGGTCGTCCGGGTCAAGGACGGCAGCAGCCGCCTCGCCTGGGAGACCGTCCTCAAGGGCCGCACCGAATCCGCGCCCAGCACACTGCACGTCTTCGTCGACGCCATCACCGGCGAAGTCGTCGACAGCTACGACGACGCCCGCGCCGGCACCGTCAACAGCAAGTGGAACGGCCCCGGCCCGCTGACCATCAGCACCACCAACTCCGGCGGCTCCTACTCGCTGCGCGACCCCAACCGACCCGGCCTCAGCTGCTCCGACTACAGCACCGGCCAGGTCTTCTCCAAGTCCAGCGACTCCTGGGGCAACGGCAGCCCCTCCACCAAGGAGACCGGCTGCGGCGACGCCATGTGGGCGGCCCAGAAGGAATGGGACATGCTCCGCGACTGGCTCGGCCGCAACGGCCACGACGGCAACGGCGGCAGCTGGCCGATCAAGGTCGGCCTCAACGACGTCAACGCCTACTGGGACGGCAGCTCCGTCTCCATCGGCCACAGCCAGAGCGGCGAGTGGATCGCCGCCCAGGACGTCGTCGGCCACGAGTTCGGCCACGGCATCGACCAGTACACCCCCGGCGGCGCCAACAACGAGAACGGCCTCGGCGAGGGCACCGGCGACATCTTCGGCGCGCTCACCAAGGAGTACAACAACGAGCCCGCGCCCTACGACTACCCCGACTACCAGGTCGGCCGCATGATCAACCTGGTCGGCCAGGGCCCGATCCGCAACCTCTACCAGCCGTCCCTGGTCAACAACGACCCGAACTGCTACTCCTCCGCCATCCCCGGCACCGAGGTGCACGCCGCGGCCGGCCCGCTCAACCACTGGTTCTACCTGCTGTCCAACGGCTCCAACCCCGGCGGCGGCAAGCCCACCAGCCCCACCTGCAACAACTCCACCGTCACCGGCATCGGCGTCAAGCAGGCCGGCCAGGTCTTCTACGGCGGCATGCTGCTCAAGACCAGCGGCATGACCTACAAGCGCTACCGCACCACCACCCTGACCGCCGCCAAGAACCTCGACCCCACCTGTACCTTCTTCAACCGGACCAAGGCCGCCTGGGACGCCGTCAGCGTCCCCGCCCAGGCCGGCGACCCGACGTGCAGCAGCAACGGCGGCAACGACTTCTCGCTCACCCTCGGCCCGGCCTCCGGCTCCGTCCAGCCCGGCGCCACCACCACCTCGACCGTCGCCACCGCCGTCACCTCCGGCACCGCCCAGAGCGTCACCCTGACCGCCTCCGGCCTGCCCGCCGGCGTCACCGCGAGCTTCAACCCCTCGTCCGTGCAAGCCGGTTCGTCCTCGACGCTGACCCTCTCCGCCTCCGCGACCGCGGCGAGCGGGACCTACCAGATCACCGTCACCGGCACCGCCGGCACCACCACCCACACCGCCCAGTACACCCTCACCGTCGGCGGCGGGGGCACCCCCGACCCCGGCGGGACCTGGGCCGCCGGCACCACCTACCAGGCCGGCGACGTCGTGACCTACAACGGCGTCGGCTACCGCTGCCTCCAGGGCCACACCGCCCAGGTCGGCTGGGAGCCACCGAACGTCCCGGCCCTGTGGCAGGCCGTGTGACCGGCACCCGCTGACACCCGGTGAAGCCGCTGCGCCGCGGCCCGTCGAGGGGGACGGGCCGCGGCGCAGCCATGCCCGCTGTGCCCACCGGGGCCCGGGACGGGCACAGCGCGCCCGCACCGGCCCCCACCGGCGGTTGTCGGGCCGGCCCGGCGCCCCGCGTCCGGTGCGCGAGGGGCCGGGCCGCCCTTCCCCGGGTCCGTCCCCTACGGTGTCGGCGCCGGGCTCACGGCGGTGGTGGTCGGGGGCCGGCCGGCCGGAGCGGACCGGATGGTGTCGAACACCTGCCGCACCTGCCGCAGCGTCGACTCGGACGGCTGCCGCAGACAGGCCGTCACCTCGACCACGACCGGGGAGCCGGCGCGGTCGACGGCGCGCAGGCCGCCCAGCTCGCGGTTGCCGCCGAGCGCGGCGCACTCCTGCTCGAGGTAGCCCGACTCGTTGAACCCGGACGGGCTCGGGCCGAGCTTCTCGGCCAGCCCCCGACCGTCCTCCCTCAGCCGGAACCCGACGACCGCGCCATCCACGGGCAGCAGCCCGGAGATCGGACAGTAGACGGCGCCCGGGGTGCACGACGGCCCCAGCGGCTGGGTGCCGAGGTAGCCGAACTTGTCCTGCGGCGCGGCGGCCGTCAGGGCCAGGACGTGCCAGTTCACCGGCAGGGCGACGACCATCTCCGGCAACCGCGGGAAGTAGAACGTCGGCTCGGGAAGGACGGACGGAGTCCCCGTCGGCGCCTGGACGGGCGGCACCGCGGGCGCCGGGGCGGACACGGAGCCCGCGGGCCCCAGCCCCACCCCCCGCACCGGGCCCGGCGCGAGCGCGGGCGCCGCGGCCAGGACGGCCGCGGCCAGGCCGACGGTGAGCCCGGCAGCGAGCCCGGCCGCCCGCCGGCGGCGCCTGGACCGCTCGACCCGGGCGAGGACACGCTCCACCCGGTCCTGCGGAGAGGCCAGGGCCGGGACGGCCCGGTGGAGCATGACCCGCAGCTCCTCCTCGTCGTGCCCGTCGTCGCCCGGCCCGAACGGGTCGAGCAGCTCAGTTCCGGTCACGAGGTCCCCCGTCCAGCAGGAGCTCCCGGGCCGGCAGCCGTCCGCGCAGGGCGGCGAGCGCCCGGTGCGTCTGGCTCTTGACGGTGCCCGTGCTGCAGCGCAGCACCTCGGCGGTCTCCTCGACGCTCAGGTCCTCGAAGAAACGGAGCACCACCACGGCCCGCTGGCGCGGCGGCAGCGACCGTACCGCCTCGGCCACCACCTGGCCGAGCACCACCCCCTCGAACGGGTCCTCCTCCGGCTGCGGCTCGGGCATCTCCCCGTGCGGCAGCTCCCCGGTCCAGCGACGCCGCCACCAGGAGACGTGACAGTTCACCAGGACCTTCCGCAGATACGCCTCGGGCCGGTCGGGCGCGATGCGCGCCCACTTGGGCCACACCTTGGCGAGCGCCGTCTGCAGCAGGTCCTCGGCCTGGTGCGGGTCGCCGGTCAGCAACCAGGCCGTCCGCAGCAGCTTCGGCCCGCAGGCGGCGACGAACTCCTCGAAGTCCGGAGGTATCGCGTTCGTCATCCTGCCGTCGTCCCCGCCATGGTGCCCGTGCCGTCCCCGTCTGCCGTGGCGGCCGGTCCGGCCGCAGTGTCGTTCTTCCTCTCACGGCAGCTCGACGCGATGGGAGGCCGTTCGGGTTGCCTGCGGACGCGGACTCGCGAACCGGCCCGGCCCTCCGCCCCGCAACCGCCCGCTCCCCGCCCGGGCAGGAGCCGCCGGAACGCATGTCCTCCAGGCCCTGTCAACTTCACTGGACACCGGTGCGCAACTCGACCAGTCTTCACCACCATGACGTTCCCCCAGCACTCTCCCGGTGCCGTGCGCACCACGCTGCTCGAGGCGGTCACCGCGGTCGGCGACGAGGCCGTCCCCCTGCTCGCCGGCTGCCGCGGCGACACCCGGATCCCCGGCGCCCAGTGGACGGTCGCCGAGGCGGCCGCCCACCTGGCGATGGCCAACGAACTGATGGCCGCCCTGGCCGCCGGCGAGGAACGGCCGTACGGCGACGGCACCCCGGGCGCGCTGGCCGCGGCGAACGCCGCCTCACTGGCCGAGCGAACCGAACGCGACCCCGCCGTACTCGCGGAGCAGATCGCCCGGCAGGCAGGGGAGTTCGCCGCGGCGGCCGGCCCGCGCACCGGCACCGAACCGATGCTCACCCCACTCGGCCCGATGGACCTGGACACCCTCGGCGCCTACCTGCTGACCCACATGCTGGCCCACCTCTACGACATCGCCGTCGCCCTCGGCCGGCCACACCCGATCGACCGGCGGCGCGTCGCCCTGACGATGCCGTTCCTGCGCACGGCCATGCCCCTGGTGACGGACGCCCGCACCGCCGCCGGCCACAGCGCCTGCTACCGGCTGCGGCTGCGCGGCCAGGGCGGGTTCACGGTGACCTTCACCGACGGCACCGTCGTGGTGGGCCAGGAACCGCCGCGCCGCCCGGACTGCACGATCCTCATCGAACCGGTGGCGTTCTTCCTGCTCGCCCTGGGCCGCTGCTCCACCACCGGCGCCATCGCCCGCGGCAAGGTGCTCGCCTGGGGCCGCCGGCCCTGGCTGGCCCCGTCCTTCCCCGGCCTCTTCACCGCCCCCTGAGCCGCCGCCCCCACGGCGTCCCGGGCTGCTCCCTGCCCCCGCTCTTCCCGTACGTCCCCGGGCCGTCCTCGCGGCACCGCCCGCAGGTGCTCCAGTGGGGCCGGCCGGAAGCGGGGGAGCGGTGGGGCGAGGGCCGTGCCGCGGGTGCGCAGCCCGCACCCGCACACCACCTCACCCGGCCGGTCGGGCGTTCGACCGTGGCCGTTAGCATCGCGCGCATGCTGGCGCTGCTCCACACCTCGTCCGTCCACGTCCCGGTCTTCGACGCGCTGCGCGACCGCGACCACCCCGGGTTGTCTCTGCGGCACGTCGTGTCCGAGGAGCTGCTGGCCGGGGCCCGGGCCGGCGGGCCCGAGTCCGTGGCGGGGGACATCGACCGGGTGCTCGCCTCGGCGGTCGCCGAGGGGGCGGCGGCGGTGTTGTGCACCTGCTCGACGATCGGCGGGGTCGCGGAGGCCCGGGCCGAGGCGCTGGGGGTTCCCGTGCTGCGCGTCGACCGTCCGATGGCGGCGGTGGCCGTCGCCGCCGCGCCCGGCGGGGGCAGGACCACGACGCGCGTCGCGGTGATCGCCGCCCTGGCCGGCACCGTGGGCCCGACGGTGGCCCTCGTCGAGGAGGAGGCCGCCCGGTCCGGCCGGCCGGTCACGGTGACGGCCACGGTGGTCGAGGGCGCCTGGGACCGGTTCGAGAGCGGTGACCACGCCGGCTACCTGTCCGCGATCGCCGCCGCCGTCGACGCCGTCGACGGGGCGGACGTCATCGTCCTCGCCCAGGCGTCCATGGCGGCGGCCGCGCAGCGGACCACGACCGCCACACCGGTCCTGTCGAGCCCGGCCCCGGGCCTGCGCGCCGCTGCCGCTGCCGCCGCGTCACGCCGCCGGCCGGGTCAGCCGGCGGTCCGCTCGGCGGAGGCCGGCAGCGCGGTCGCGACGTCGACGACCGCGTCGGCCGGGGAGGGGTGAAGGCGAGCGCCTTCCCGTAGTCGCGGTAGGTGAAGTCGAACGGCTCCGCGTTCCGGCCCGAGCGGAGCCGGGTGACGTACGGCTTCCCGGTCCCGCTGACCTCGGCCTGAGCGCCGTCGTGAGCCTCAAGCCCGACGGCGTCATCGGCCCGGACACCTGGCGCCGACTCGTCGGTTGACACCGCACCGGGCGCCGCCGCCCGCCCTTCGCGCCGCCCGGGGCCCGGACCCGGGCCCCGGGCGGCGAACGGCGTGGCGGAGCGCCGCTACGCGCCGCCGGCGATCCGGCCGAGGTCGGCCCAGCCGCCGGCGCCGTCGCCCCCGCGGTAGGCGTAGGCGGTGACGGCGCCGCCGGCGTCCGTCAGGAGGTAGTCGGCGTGGGTGTCGCCGTCGAAGTCGACGAGGGCGACCTGCTCCTGGCGGTCGGTGACGCCGGTGGCGATCCGGCCGGTGGGCAGCCAGCCGCCGTGGCGGTCGCCGCCGTGGTTGAGCCAGACGTTCACGGAGCCGTCGGGGTTGATCAGGAGGTAGTCGGCCTTGCCGTCGCCGTCGAGGTCGGCGAGCCGCACCCGGGAGCGGTCGGTGGTGACGCCGGTGGCGACCTGGCCGATGCCGTACCAGCCGCCCGCGCCGGCCGGGTCGCCGCCGCGGTTCAGCCAGGCCTTGACGGCGCCGCTGTCCTCGATGACCAGGTAGTCGGTGCGGCCGTCGCCGTCGAAGTCGGCGAAGCGGACCTGGTCCTGGCGGTTGGTGACACCGGTGGCGACCCGTCCGAGGGGTTCCCAGGGGGCGACCTGGTCGCCGCCGTGGTTGAGCCAGACGTTCACGGAGCCGTCGGGGTTGACGACGATGTAGTCGGCCTTGCCGTCGCCGTTGAAGTCGGCGAGCCGCACCCGGCTGCGGTCGGTGGTGACGCCGGTGGCGACCTGGCCGATGCCCTGCCAGCCGCCCGCGCCGGCCGGGTCGCCGCCGCGGTTCAGCCAGACCTTGACGGCGCCGCTGTCCTCGACCGTCACGTAGTCGGGCTTGCCGTCGCCGTCGAAGTCCGCCCACCGCACGCGCCCGCTGCCGCCCACCTCGTTGCCGGCCCGGGGGGCCGCGGGGCGGGACGCCCAGCCGTCGGCGACGGCCCGGTCCAGCGCCCGGTGGAAGACCTCGGCCATCTTGCGGTAGCCGCCGTCGTTGGGGTGCAGCCGGTCCGGGAGGTCGGTCGCGGCGTCGAGGTCCGCCGGGTCCACGTACCGGAAGTGCCGGCCGGCGGCCCCGCCGGCCGGGCTCTGGCCCCGGTCCTGGAGCGCGGCGAACTCGCGGTTGAACACGGCGGTCTTCTGCTCCAGACCGGGGGTGGCGGTCAGCAGGCCCTGCACGACGACGGTCACGCCCGGCTTGTCGGCGAAGATGCGGTCGACCAGGTCGGACAGCCGCTGGGCGGCCTGCACCGGGTCGGCGTTCGCGTCCCACTTCAGGTCGTTGATGCCGAGGTGCAGGAGGACGACGTCGGGGTCGGCGGCGGACAGCCAGCGGTCGATGTCCGCGCGGACCTGGGCGATCCGGTAGCCGCTGTGCCCCTCGTGGTCGGGGTCCGCGACGGCGCCGGAGGAGGAGGTGCCGACCAGGTCGACGGTGTACGGGGACTGCTGGGCGGTCAGGTCCCACAGGGGTGCGCGGTAGCCCGCGCCGGTGGTGCTGCCCGCCCCGTCGGTGATCGAGTCACCGAGCGGCATGACCTTGATCGGGGTCGGGGCCGGCGCCGGGGTCGCAGCGGTGGCGGAGGCCACGGCGGCCGGCGCGGCCGGGGTCCCGGCCGAGGCCGCGGCCGCGGTCGGGGTCAGGGCGGCGGTGAGGGCGGCCAGGGCGATCAGGGAGGCACGTTTCACGTGGGTGTCCAGTCTTGGGGAGGCGAGGGGAACACGGGACGGGCCCGAGCGGCCGCCGCGCACGGCGGTCGCTCGGGCCCGTCCACGCGGATGGTGGATCCGGTGGCGGAACGGCCGGGGATCCGGGGCCCGGGCCCGGGTTCAGCCCCGGGCTCAGGCGCCGGAGGCGATCCGGCCGAGGAAGTCCCAGCCGCCGTGCCCGTCGCCGCCCTTGTTGGCGTACGCGCTGGTGCTGCCGTCGCCGGCGTTCCAGAGGTAGTCGGCGCGGCCGTCACCGGTGAAGTCCGTCAGGAAGACGGCGTTGTTGTCCGTCGTCAGACCGGCGGCGACGCGGCCGACGGGCTCCCAGGGGGCGACCTGGTCGCCGCCGCGGTTGAGCCAGACGTTCACGGAGCCGTCGGCGCCCACGACGATGTAGTCGGCCTTGCCGTCGCCGTTGAAGTCGGCGAGCCGCACCCGGGAGCGGTCGGTGGTGACGCCGGTGGCGACCTGGCCGATGCCCTGCCAGCCGTTGGGGCCGGTGAGGTCGCCGCCGCGGTTCAGCCAGACCTTGACGGCGCCGCTGTCCTCGATGACCAGGTAGTCGGCGCGGCCGTCGCCGTCGAAGTCGGCGAAGCGGACCTGGTCCTGGCGGTTGGTGACACCGGTGGCGACGCGGCCGACGGGCTCCCAGGCGCGGACCTGGTCGCCGCCGTGGTTGAGCCAGACGTTCACGGAGCCGTCGGGGTTGACGACGATGTAGTCGGCCTTGCCGTCGCCGTTGAAGTCGGCGAGCCGCACCCGGGAGCGGTCGGTGGTGACGCCGGTGGCGACCTGGCCGATGCCCTGCCAGCCGCCCGCGCCGGCCGGGTCGCCGCCGCGGTTCAGCCAGACCTTGACCGAGCCGTTGTCCTCGACCGTCACGTAGTCGGGCTTGCCGTCGCCGTCGAAGTCCGTGAAGCGCAGACGGCCGGTGCCGGCCTCGTTCACGGCGGCGGAACGCCGGTCCCGCAGGGCCGTGATCCACGGTCCGAGGTCGTCCACCCGGGTCTCGTACGCGCCGGTGCGGGTCTCGGCGGAGGTGAGGCAACCGCCCTGCCAGGAGCGGCTGGTGACGGCGACGACCTCGGCCTTGCCGGCCGACTCGCGGACGGCGGGACCGCCGGCGTCGCCCAGGCAGACGGTGGCGTCGGCGGGGGCCTTGGCCGCCACGTCGATGCCGATGGCCTCGACGGTGCCGACACTGAACGCCGCCGTGTGGGGAGCGGCGGGGACCCACTCCGTGCGGGTGCGGCCGTAGCCGGTGACCTTCAGCTCCTCGCCCTGGACCGGGGCGGTGGCGGCCACGGCGACCGGGGTGATGCCGTAGGCGGGCAGGTCCAGACGGGCCATCACCAGGTCGCGGTCGGCGCGCGGCACCAGCTCGACGACGTCGGTGGTGTGGCCGCCGGTGCCGTTGAGGTCCCCGCGCCCGACCGTCACGGTGGTCCGCTTCTTCGGGGCGCCCGCCGGGACGGCGAGGGACTGGGCGGGGTCGTCGGCGAAGCAGCTCGCGGCGGTGAGCACCCAGCGCGGGTCGACCAGCGTGCCGGTGCAGCCGCGGCCGCCGATGTCGAGCTTGGCCACGTAAGGGCGGTCCGACAGGCCGGAGTTGGACGAGGCCGGCCCGGTGGCGGTGATGTCCAGCAGGGTGTGGGGGCGGCTCTGCGGGTCGGCGGCCTCGCCGACCGCCGTCCACAGGCTCTTGTCCACCTTGAACGAGGTGGTGGTGCCGTCGACGGACATCGACACGGACACGTCGCGCACGCCGTCGCTCTGGATGCCGTGCACCCGCGGAACCTCGAGGCTGAGGCGCCCGACGGTGCCGGTCATCCGGAAGCAGATGTCGTCCCGGGTCCGCGCCATGATCCGCAGCAGGCCGCCGCCACCGGCCGAGCAGGTGGTGAGCGTGATGTTGCCGTTGCCGGACTTCAGGCGGATGCCCGACTCGGCCAGGATGCGGTCCGCGCCCGGGTAGGAGTAGTCCTCGACGGTGAACGGTGCGGTACCGGTGGTCGACGCGTGGGCGACCGGGACGCCGGCGGTTCCGGCGAGAAGCGTGAGACCGGCCGTCGCGGCGGCGGCCAGGATTCGAGAAGAGGCCCTCATTCGGGCTCCTCACCCCCCATGGATGTGGTCTTTTCCGTCATGAAGTGTCCCGCCGGCGCGAAGACCCGCGGGATCCCGGACGGACGCCGTGCACGGGCACGCGCATTCCAGGACCTGCCATCCCCCCACCGAACTGACGGGGACATTGATATCACCATCGGGGGCGGCCGCCGACCCCGAGATGTCCACGATGCAATGAATTGCGAACCAGGAGCGGAAAGTAATGCCTTGATCTCCCGTCAGCCAAGGAGCGGTATCCAAAGTTTCCGTCCGACGTGCCATCATGTGCGGTCGGACGGGCCGAACCGATCGGTCCTTCTACCGAACTGACGTGTTTTCGAGGGGATATGACACAGCAGATACCTGGGGGGCGCTGGAAGGCCGCATCCCCCCTACGGCCACGCAACGGACTGGCGGCCCGCCTCCTGGCGGCCGCCACCGTGATCGTTCTCACCACCGGATCGCTCTCCGGCACCGCCACCGCGACGGACGGGACACCCGGCGCGAGCCCGCGGGCCCAGGCCGTCGCCGCGTGGAGGACCGGCGGCGACTCCGTACGGGCCGCCGCCGAGATCGCCCTGGCCGGCACCGACGGCGACATCGCCGCCTTCCTGGACACCGGGCGCAGGATCGCCACCGAGCAGGACGAGCGGCTCGCCGTCCTCCAGCTGCTGAACGTCAGCGGGCCCGGCGTGCGCGAGGCCGCGCAGACCGCGCTCGCCGGAACGCCGCAGGACGTGCACGCCTTCCTGGCGACCGGCTGGAACGCGCCGCTGGCCGACGACCGCAAGGTCAGCGTGCTGCGCGCGATGAACACCGGCGGCACCGCGGTGCAGGAGGCCGGGCAGAAGGCCCTCAACGACGGCTCACCCGAGGCCGTCGCCCAGTTCCTCTCCGTCGACCTGCAGAAGGCGCAGGAGGAGGACGACCGGGTCCAGACCCTGCGGCTGATGAACTTCGGCGGCCCGCAGGTGAAGAGCGCGGGCAGCGCCGCCCTGAGCGCCGGCGCCGGCGCCGTACGGGAGTTCCTGCGGGAGGGCCAGTACGCGGCCCGCGCCCAGGACCAGGAGGCCATGACGGTCGGCCAACTCGTCGAGACCGCCCGCCAGGCCGGCCAGGAGGCCGCCAAGGAGACCGCCGCCGCGAAGGAGGCCTCGGGCCGCGCGGTCGACGCCGCGCGCCTGGCCAAGGAGGCGGCCCAGAAGGCGGCCGCCGAGACCGCCGCCGCCCAGGGCTCCGCCCAGAAGGCGACCGCCGCCGCCCACCGCGCCGCCGACGCCGCCGAGAGCGCGGCGAACGCCGCCCGCACCGCGATCAACGCCGCCAACGCGGCCAGCAGCGCGGCCCGCACCGCCTCCGCCGCGGCGTCCGCCGCCGCGTCCGCCGCGGCCGCCGCCGGGCGGGCGGCGGCCCGCGCCTACGAGGCCGCGTCCGCCGCCGCGAAGGACGAGTCCCAGGCCGCCGCCGCCCGGGACGCCGCGAAGGCCGCCCGGGACGCCGCGCAGGGCGCCACCACGGCCGCCGAGTCCGTGTACCGGGCCGTCGGCGCCCTGACCGAGGCCCTCACCTCGGTCGGCCAGGCGGTCGACGCCGGCCTCCACGCCGCCGCCGCCGCCCAGGCCGCCGCCGACGCGGGCGGCAACAGCGCGGTGGCCCAGGCCGAGGCCCAGCGGGCGAACGCGGCCGCCGCCAAGGCCCGCCGCCTGTCCGCCACCGCCAGCGCCGCCGCCGGCACCGCCAAGACGATGGCGACGCAGGCCCTGACGGCGGCCCAGCAGGCGCGCGCCGCCGCCACCGAGTCCGCCGGACACGCCACCGCCGCCGCCCAGGCCGCCGAGGACGCGGCCAACCACGCCGGTCAGGCCGGCAACTGGGCCAACCTCGCCACCGAGCACGCCAACGCCGCCGTCAAGGCCGCGGAGCGGGCCACCAGCGCCGCCAACCAGGCCGACCAGGTGGAGAAGACCGCCCGGGAGGCCGAGAAGGCCGCCCTGGAGAGCAACCGCGACCTCGCCATCGTGGCCGCCGAGGAGCTCAAGCAGCAGTACACCGAGCAGCAGGCCGCCCAGGCGACCGAGCGCGCCGAGGCACAGCGCCAGGACGAGGAGACCAAGCAGCTCCTGGCCGAGGCCGCCGCACCCGGCACCGAGCCCGCGACCGCCCTCGCCAAGGCCCGCAAGGCCGCCGTCCACCTGATGGCGACCGGCTCGCCGTGGACCGAGCGCACCGCCGAGGCCGCCCTGTCCGGCACCGACGCCGACGTCCGGCAGTGGCTCGCCACCGGACGCCAGGAGGCGGCGGCCCAGGACGACTACACGAAGATCGCCAACCTCGCCACGACCGGCACCCCCGCCCTCAAGGCGGCCGCCCTCGCCGCCCTCGACACCCCCGCGGACCAGCGGGCGGCGTTCCTGGAGACCGGCCAGCACACCGTGCTCAAGGACGACTACCGGGTCCAGGTCCTCGCCCTGATGAACGCCGGCGGCAAGGCCGTCAAGGAGGCCGGCTCGGCCGCCCTCGACGCCGGCACCACCGAGGCCCTGCGCGCCTTCGTCGCCACCGGCCAGTACCGGGCGCGCGAGGAGGACGACAAGGTCGAGGCGCTGCGGCTCAGCGTCCAGGGCGGACCGCGGGTCCGCGCCGCGGCCCAGGTCGCGCTCTCCGGTCCCGCCCCGCTGCTGCGCGACTTCGTCGCCGTCACCCAGTACGTGGCGGCCCAGCGCGACCAGACCGACGCCGTCCACGTCGCCAGCGTCCAGCGCCTGGTCGCCGAGGGCAAGGCGATCGCCGCGACCGCCACCCGCAACGCCGCCGAGGCCGCCGCCGCCGCGGCCACCGCGCGCGGCGCCGCCGCCGAGGCCGCGGGCTACGCCCGGCAGGCCGGCGACTCCGCGGCCGCCGCCCAGGCCGCCGCCGGCCAGGCCGCGGCCGCGGCCTCCGCCGCGGACGCCTCGGCCCGCCAGGCCGCCGCCTCGGCCGCCACGGCGAAGAACGCGGCCGCCTCGGCCGGCACCTCGGCCGCCCAGGCGACCCAGTCCGCCCACCGCGCTGCCAACTCCGCCACCGCGGCCGCCGCTTCGGCCCGCGCCGCCTACGAGTCGGCCGACCAGGCGTACAACTCGGCCGTCGCCGCCGGCCGGAGCGCCGCCGAGGCGCTCGCCGCCGCCGGCCAGGCGCTGTCCCACGCCATGGACCTGGCCCGGCAGGAGGCCCAGGCGAACGCCACCGCCCCGGCCGAGCCCGGCGACCCGGGCGGCTCGGACGACGGGTACGAGCCGGAGCACCCGGACGAGGAACTGGTCATGGAGGGCGGCATCTCCGCCGCCGACGCCGCCACCCTCGCGCTGGACATCGCCGGCATCTTCGACCCCACCCCGATCAGCGACGGGGCCTCGGGCGTCCTCAGCCTCTTCCGCGGCGACTGGACCGGCGCGGGCCTGTCCGCCGTCGGCTTCATCCCGTACCTGGGTGACGCCGCGAGCAAGCCCGCGAAGATCGCCAAGCTGCTGGCCAAGAACGAGAAGATCGCCAAGCGGGCGACCGACATGAAGTGGGTGGAATGGGCCGCCCAGAGCCTCAAGCACATGTCGGTGACCAAGCTCGGCGACGGCGTGGCCACGCTCAACTCCCTCGCCCGCGACGCCGAGAAGGCGTACAAGACGAACACCAAGCTGCGGGCCGCGGCGATCAAGCACAACCTGCCGACCGACCTCGAGGGCCCCGTGCCGTTCGTCCCGCCGAAGGGCTGGATGGGCAAGCCGGAACGCGGCGGCGGTTTCAAGGACGCCTACGGCAACCTCTGGAAGAAGGCGACGGACGGCAAGGACGAATGGGACGTCCAGGTGAAGAAGGGAACGAAGTTCTCCATCTTCTCCAGCGGCAAGAACCAGGGGAAGGACTTCGAGCACGCCAACATCGCCCCGGACGGATACGTGACGCACTGAATACGGTGAACCGCCCCGGGCGGTAACGCCTTTCGGCCCGGCCCCGATGGAGAAAACGACCATCGGGGCCGGCGCCGGCCCTAATCCCGCCAAATCCCTCAACAATGCCCCGCCGTCGGTGAATTGACCGGAACAAGCGGCCGAATTCCCCGGCACCGCCGACCGCCGCACCCTGGAGACGACCTCGCATGGCCCTGGCCCCCCACCGCCTCGTCTGGATGAACCTCTGGCTGGAGGCCCCCGCCGAGCGGGACGCCGCGCTCACCCGCGAAGTCGCCGCCGCCCTGGCCCCGTTCGGCCGCGTCACGGTCACCTCCCGGGGCCCGTACCCGCGCACCCCCGAACTGCTCGGCTACGACGTCGAGCTGGTGCCCACCTCCGCCACCGCCGACTGCCTGCGCGCCCTGGGCCTGAGCCCCGACGAGGACGGCGACTGGCCCGCCTGGGAACGCACCGGCGCCGAGACCTTCCTGCACCCCGCCGTCCGCGGCGCCCAGGTCGGCGAGGAGGAGGCCGCGACACCACCGCCGTTCGAGAACGGCGACGTGGTGACCGTCCTCGACAGCCCGACCGCCCGCGAGGAGGGCCTGGTGGGCGTCCAGGCCGTCGTCCACAACTCCTTCTACCTCCCCGACGAACCCGACCCGCTGCTGCGCCGCTGGCACCACCAGGTGATGCCCGAGGGCCGGGAGATCCTTGAGCCCTTCGAGAGCACCGACCTGCGCCCCACCGGCCGGCGCACCGCCGTCTCGGACGTCCCCGACCCCGTGCACATCGCCCACGCCGGCCCGCAGGCCTGAACCGGCCCCCGCTCGACCGGCCCGGGCGCGCTGCCTGCACGGGCAGCGCATCGTGCCCGCCCACCCCTTACCCGCGAGCGCCGCACCGGGTATGCAGGGAGGGCACGACGAAACGGCCAGTCCTACGAGCGGAGTCCCATGTACGCGCACGAGCCGGCGAAGCAGGACAGGCAGCCGCAGCCCGCCACCAGGGCCGCGGCCACGAGGGCGGGACGGGCCCCGGACGGGCGGGCACCCGGGGAACTCCTCGGACTGCAGCGCACCGCCGGCAACGCGGCCGTCGTCCGGATGCTCCAGCGCAACCGCCACCGGCAGGGCGACGCCGAGCCGGTGCAACTGTCCGCGGTGCACGACGTGCTGCGCGCGCCGGGCAAGCCGCTGGACGGGACGCTGCGCCGGGAGATGGAGTCCCGCCTCGGCGCCGACTTCTCCGACGTCCGCCTGCACACCGGCTCCGCGGCCCGCGCCTCCGCCGCCGAGATGGGCGCCCGCGCCTACACCTCCGGCAGCCATGTCGTCATCGGCGACGGCGGCGGCGACAAGCACACCCTCGCCCACGAACTGACGCACGTCATCCAGCAGCGCCAGGGCCCGGTGGCCGGTACCGACAACGGGTCGGGACTGAGCATCTCCCACCCCGGGGACCGCTTCGAGCGCGAGGCCGAGGCCAACGCGCACCGGGTGATGAGCCGCAGGCCCGAGCCGGGCGACCGGGACACCCACGGTGACCGGGACACCCACGGCGCGGCGCGCGGCAACGGCGCGACGGCCGTCCAGCGCTTCTCCGAGGTCGACACCGAGGAACTGGGACCCGTACGGGTCTCGCAGAGCGGCCTCTACCTCATGACCGTCGAAGCCGGCGCGGACACCACCGTCCTCTGGGTCGCGGAGGGCGCCCCGGCGCCCCGGTACTGCAAGTCGACCGGGCAGAGCGGGCAGATCGCGGGGCGCACGTACACGCAGTACGAGCCGTCGACGGCCTTCCTCGCGGACTGCGCCCACACCGCCGAGGAGATCATGCACCAGCAGCGGCTGGCCCTGGGGCAGGACGCCAGCGAATTCGCCCGGGGCGGCCACCAGTTCGGCCTGGGCGACCAGGAGAACGCCCAGGGCGCCACGGCCTACGCGAACGCCCGGCCCGGCGGCCCGAACGCGAACGGCGAGGAACGGCCCAACCCCGGCCAGGCGTTCGCCATCGTGGAGACCGCGTGGCACGGGGACCACGAGCGGCCCGCCAACACCAGCGGCTGGCCCTACCACGTGGCCGCCGTCGTCGCCGTCGACGGCGACGACCACATCACCGTGGAACAGGCCGCCGACGGCAACGACGCCAAGGCCCGCGAGGGGCACGAGGGCATCATCGACATGTACACCGCCGGCACCGACCCGACCACCGGGCAGGCACTGCCGCACAGCTTCCACGGACGCAACACCGGCGGCCCCGTGCAGCACTTCTCGGCCGGCGCGATCACCGTCATCCTCCAGCCGATCAACGTGGGCGGCCTCAGGGGCGAGACCGGCCGCCGCAAGCTCGTCTGACCCGACCCGACCCGCCCCCGTCCGCCCGAACCCCGAAACTCCTTTCCCGCCCCCGTTCCCGCTCTCACCCCGAACGCCCGCCCCCGGCCGGTCCGGTGCCCGGGGCGGCCGTTCCCGGGCCCCCACCGCCCCCGCAAGGGGCCGCCCCGCCGAAGGACTCATGACCCCGCCCGGCGGACCCCAGGGCGCCCTCCCGGACTGCCGCCGCACGCGGTCTGGTGCCGACGGGCCCCATCACTCATTCTGATGTGATGCATCTCACACCGATGCCGGCGTGCCTCCCCGCCGTGTGGGGCGCCGTCGTGCGCTCGCTAGGCTGCGCGTGTGACGAGTGTGATGTGTCGGATGTCTGCAGTGCAGAAGGCGACACGAGAAGGCGGCATGTCCGAGGAGACGGAATTGCCGGGGCGCCATTCCTCCGGCCCTTCCCCGCAAGAGTTGTGAGTGGACGTCAGCCCTGCCGCGAGACCTCTCGCGAGCCCTCCGGAAGAGGGGGGATCTCCCGCCGGGGACCCGGTCGCGGAACTGTTTGCCGCCCTGCCCGCGGACTTCTTCCTGGAGAGGGGCGAGATCGTGGCGGAGCTGTGGGACCGAACGGCCCGGCCGCCCGCCGGGACCGGAGAGCCGGTGCCGCCGTCGAGGGAATACGACATCGTCTCTCGGTGCTCCTGGTTCCTGTCCGAACACGGCACGTTCGGATTCGCGACAGGGGAGGAGGCCGGCGCGGGAGCCGGAGGACAGCATGACGGCGGTTGTCGGGTGTCCGGTGCGCCCTGGAAACTGCCGGAGCGGGCGCTAGGCCGTTCGGGTGAGTTGGATTTTGTCATTGCTTTGACTGCGGCCGGTCGTGGTCGGTCTGGAGTCGGACATTTCCTCCCCGACCGGCGTCGTATCTGCGGCTTTGCTTGCTTTCGGGTGGCACTTGTGTGGATTTTATGTTTCGACTTACGCCAATGACGCCTTTGCCAGGGAGACAGTGCCTATACTGTGAGGGCAGTGGACGCTTCCGAACATCCATCACGCAAAGGGTGACGGCTGTGTGACCTTACGTGTGTTCTACGGGGGATGTCCTGAACTCGCCATTGGTGCGAGTGACGATCGGAAGGCTCAGGATTGCGAGTGTCACATGAAATGGACAATTACTGTTGAGGCTGCCAGCGGCAGTGTCGACGAGGTCCCGGCGACGATCACCGCGGTGATGCAGAGCAGTGTCGATGGGACGCCGCGGATAGTTGAGCTGATTGTCCGCGCCTCGGAGGAGGGCGGTATCCCGCCGAGGGCCGCGCTCGACATCGACTTCGAGATGCTCGCCCAGGCGGTCAGCGGGGTTTCCGGGCGGGCCGCTTCCCCCCGGCCGAGGCGGGGGAGCGAGGAGACGGTGGCCGCTCCGCAGCACGCGGCCGAGGCCCCCGCCGGCCAGGGGCAGGCCGAACGCCCGTACCGCAAGATGCCCGACGCGGACGAGGTGAAGGCGGTCTTCCTCAAGACCGGCAGCGTGGGGAAGGTGGCGCACCACTACGGCGTACCGCGCTACACCGCCCAGTCGTGGGTGGACAGGCTGCGCCGCCTGGGCCACCTGGAGGAGAGCAAGCCCAGCGTTCCCAGGCGGGGACGCCGCTAGCGTCACGACGACGTTTCGGCCCGGGTGCCCGATTTTCGGGCGCCCGGGTTTTTTCGTTCCCAGGCCCGTATCCCGGCCCCGGTTTCCCGTGCCCGGTTCCCGGTCGTCGTCTTCCGCAGTCGACTCCCCACTGTCGACTCCCGGCCCCCGGCTTACGGCTTCCCGGTTCGAACTCGATGCGAATGCCCCTTCCGTGGAAGGTCGTTCGGCACGCTCGAGGGGAAGCGATGGCGTGCCCGCCGGGCGGTTCATATGGTGCAGACCGGCTGCACGGTGCAGACTGGCTGTGTGGTGCTGACTGGCTGTACGGTGAGGTCCGTCCGCAATTGCGCTGTGTGGTCCGGGAGTTCACCCGACGCGTGTGCTCCCACACGACGGAAACGCGCCACCCGCACCGAAATCTCCTGTAGGGAGCCATCAGGCATGACCTCAAGCAACTCACCGACCCGGGCTGAGAGCTCCGAGGGGGGCCCCTCCGAGGCGCCGCCACAGGCCGCCGGACGCCAGCGTTCGGTCCTGTTACGCAACCGCGATTTCGCCGTTGTCTGGACCGGTGAGTCGATCAGCCTGCTGGGCAGTGAGATCAGCGTGGTGGCGCTGCCGTCGCTGGCCGTCATCGGATTCGGCGAGGGCGCGGTCGGTGTCGGTCTGCTGATCGCCCTGCAGTGGCTCCCTTTCCTCCTGCTCGCCCCCGTGATGGGCGTGTTCACCGACCGGCTGAACCGGCGGATGATGATGCAGGTCGCCAACGTGGCCCGGTTCGTCGTCATCGGCTCCCTGCCGCTCGCCTGGGCGATGGACGGCCTGACGATCGGCCACCTGTACGTCGCCGCCGTCGTCAAGGGCTTCTTCGACGTCGTCTTCCAGCTCGCCTACCAGGCGTACCTGCCGCAGCTGCTGCCGCGCGAGGACCTGGTCGACGGCAACGCCAAGACCCAGCTGAGCCGTTCGGTCGCGCTGATCTTCGGGCGCACCGCGGGCGGTGGCCTGGTCGGCCTGATGGGCGCCGCGCGGGCGACCGCCCTGGACGCGGTCTCCTACCTGCTGGCCGGCATCACCCTGATGTTCGTGCGATTCCGCGAGCCCGCGCCGCAGTTGCGTTCGCGCGGTCTGGCCGCCACCCTGGCGGACCTGCGCAGCGGCTTCACGATGACCTTCGGCAACCGGCTGCTGCGCTACCTGACGCTGATGGCGACCTTCGGCAACACCGCCGTGTCCATGGTGCTCGCCATGCTCATCGTGTTCGGCTACGAGGACCTGGGCCTGAGCGCCGGCCAGGTCGGCCTGGTGCTGGGCGCAGGCGGCGTGCCGGTCGTGCTCGGCGCGCTGGTGTCCCGGCAGATCAACGCGCGCTTGGGCATCGGCCGCACTCTGCTGCTGACCCACTCGATGCTGGTGGTCGCGTTCGCCCTGCTGCCGCTGGCGCAGGTCGGCGGCACCGGCATGGCGATCACCGTCATGATCATCTCGCAGGGCATCTCGTCGTTCACCACCCCGGTGGGCAACGTCGGCGTGATGACGCTGATCCAGAAGGTCACCCCGCCGCAGGCGATGGGTCGCGTCGGCGGCGTCTCGCTTCCCCTGGTGTGGGGTGCCAACGCGGCCGGCCCGCTGCTGGGCAGCGCGGTGGCCGTGGCGTTCTCCAACGCCGCCGCCTTCTACCTGGCCGCCGCGATGGCGCTGGGCGCCGTGCTCTGGGTGCTCCTCGGGGGGGTGCCGAAGGTCGTCGACGACGTCCCCGAGCACCTGCGCGTGGTCGCCGACTGACCCCGGCCACCGAAAGGACGCAGCACCGAGCGCGGCCGGTCCTCCCCGGCGAGGACCGGCCGACCGGTGTTCCCGGCCCCGCGCGGCACCCGACGACCACGACGGAACCGACCACGACCTCACGGCCACGACCGCACGACCACTTCTGCCACGACTGCACCACGACGACCTCTGCATGACCTCCGCACGATGACCTCGGCACGGTGACCAGAGAGGACGACATGATCAGCCAGCAGGACGCCCCGGCAGGCCCGCACGCCGCTCCCGACACGACCCTGGTCTCCCGGATCGAGGAGTTCGCCCGCACCACCCCCCGAGCCCCCGCCGTACGCCACGGCGGCCTCGCACTGACCTACGAGGAGCTGGACCGCAGGGCCGGGCGGCTGGCCCGTAGCCTGGCGGAACACGGCGTCGGACGCGGCGACATGGTCGCCATGTACCTGGGCCGCTCGGTCGAATGGGTGGTCGGCATGCTCGGCTGCCTCAAGGCCGGCGGTGTCTGCATGCCGCTGGACCCGGCCGTCCCGGCCGAGCGCTTCCACCGGGCGGTCACGGCCGGGCGCCCCGCGGCCGTGATGACCGCCGCCCCCGGTCGAGCCTCCGGCACCCCGCTGCCCGCCGTCCCAGAGGGCCTGCCCGTGCTCGTCCTGGACGCCGCCGCCGCGGACCAGGACGACGCATCCGGCCCGAACCCGCACCACCCGCGCCCGCTGCCGCGCCGCGAAGAACTCGCCTACGCGATGTTTACCTCCGGCTCCTCCGGGGCAGCCAAGATCGTTTTGGCGCAGCACTCCTGGTTGGCCCTCAGCGCCGCCCGCAGCGCCACCATCAACGCCACCACCGCGGCCGACCGCGGCTCCTGGCTGGGCGCCGCCGGCGCCGGGATCGCCCTGCACGAGGTCGGCGGCCTGCTGTGGCAGGGCGCGCAGATCGTCATCGGCGACCACGACGTGATCGCCTCCCCGCCCGCGCTGCGCGACTGGCTGCTCGCCGAGCGGATCACTCAGAGCTTCGTCATCACCCCCGTCGGCGAGGTGCTGCAGAACCTGCCCTGGCCGAGCACCTGCGACCTGCGGCTGCTCACCCTCGGCGGCGACCGCCTGAACGGATGGGGGCCGGCCGGCCTGCCGTTCGAGGTAGCCGTCTCCTACGGCAGCCTGGAGGCGTTCCAGATCGCCAACTCCCTCCACCCCTGGGACCGGCGCTGCACCCCCGCCACGGCCACCGCGGCCGACCGCGCGTCGACCCCGCCGGTGGGCCGCCCGATCGAGGGCGTCACCGTCCACCTGCTGGAGGAGGACGGCCTGACCCCGGCCGGCGAGGGCATCGGCGAGGTGTGGATCGAGTCCGACTGCCTGAGCCTGGGCTACCTCGGAGACCCGGCGCAGACCGCCGACCGCTTCCGCCCCAACCCCTTCGGCGCACCGGGCAGCCGCATCTACCGCTCCGGCGACGCCGGGCGCCTGCGCCCGGACGGCATCCTGGAACACCACGGCCGGATCGACGACGTCGTCAAGATCCGCGGCCACCGCGTCGAGCTCGGCGACGTCGAATGGGTGCTCGGCCGCCACCCGGGCGTGCGCCAGGTCGCCGTGGTCGCGGCCATGGACGGCGACCAGCGACGCCTGGTGGCGTGCTTCGTCGGACACCACGAGGTGACCCCGCTGGAACTGCGCAACCACGCCGCCGAAGTGCTGCCGGACTGGATGGTCCCCGTCGCCTACGTGCAGCTGGACGCGCTCCCGCTGAACACCTCCCACAAGATCGACCGCCGCCGGCTGCCCCCGCCGGACTGGACCCGCGGCCGCCCGTCCCGTGCCTGGCGCGCCCCCGCCCCGGGCACCGAGACCCGGCTGGCCGCCCTGTTCGCCGACCTGCTCGGCACCGACCGGGTCGGCGCGGACGACCACTTCCTCGAACTCGGCGGCGACTCCCTGCTGCTGGCCCGCCTCCAGGGCCGGATCGAGCAGGACCTCGGTGCCCGCGTCGAGATGACCGACCTCGCGGCCGACCCCACCATCAGTGCCCTGGCCCGCCTCGTCACCGATGCCGCCGCCAGCACCGCGCCCGCGCTCGCGCCCATCACCCCGCGCCGCCGCTGACACCACCACCGCACGACCCGGCGTGACCCGACACGACCAGGTACGACCCGACACAAAACCCGACACACCCTGCGACCCGGCACGGCCCGACGACCCTTCAGGACGCACCCGCCCACAGACCCCCGCAGACCGACGCACCGGCATGGAGACTGGCATGACCACCGAGGCCGCGGACGCCACCGACCGGTTGGTGACCGCATTCGACCACCACGACCCCGCCTACACCCCGCTCACCGCCCAGCGCGTCAACAGTGAGATCCGCGAACAGGGGGTGACCTGGTCACCGGCCTACGGAGGGATCTGGATCCTCTCGCGCTACGACGACGTGCGCGCCGCCCTGACCGACTGGCAGACCTTCAGCTCCGCCCGCGGCGTGCACTTCCCCCGGGCCGAGGGCATGCCGATGTTCTCCCCGATCGACTACGACCCCCCGCAGCAGCGCGAGATCCGCGAGCGCATGGCCGACCCCGTCACCCGCGAGGCCGTCGGCACCCTCGAACCCGAACTGCACCGCATCGCCCGCCGCCTGCTCGCCCGCATCGCCCGGCGCGGCCACGGCGACCTGATGGCCGAACTCGCCGAACCCTTCGCCATCGAGGTCCTCGGCGTCGCCTTCGGCCTCTCCGACGGCTGCCGCGCCCGCGTCCGCGAGGCCACCCGCACCATGTGGACGTACATCTCCACCGACCGCGACGCGAGCAAGTTCTGGCCCGCCTTCCACGCCCTGCTCGCCGAGGAGATCGACCGGGTGCGCAGCGCCCCCGACGGCAGCTACCTCGCCCGCCTCGCCGCCATGCAGCGCGACGGACGGCCGCTGGCCGACGAGGAGCTGTACTCGATCATCGTCAGCTTCTGCGTCGCCGGACACGACAACACCATGAACGCCATCACCCGCCTGGTCCACACCCTCGCCCTGGACCCCGGCCTGCAGCTGCGGCTGCGCCGCGAACCGCAGCTGCGCCCGGCCGTCGCCGAGGAGGTGCTGCGCCGCTGGTGCCCCACCGACCGGTTCACCCGCACCACCACCCGCGAAGTGACCGTCGCCGGCACCGTCATCCCGGCCGGCGCCCGCGTGGTGCTGCTGTTCGACGCGGCCAACCGCGACCCCGCCAAGTTCCCCGACCCCGACACGTTCGACCCCGACCGCGGCAACTCCCACCAGCACCTCGGCTTCGGCCACGGCATCCACCACTGCATGGGCGTGCACCTGGCCCGCGCCGAGTTCGCCGCCGTGCTGGACGAACTGGCCGACCTGCCGCTGTTCGACCCGGACGGGCCCAGCGCCCTGCACTTCGAGAACGGCCGTCACATCATGTTCGACCAGGTGCCGGTGCGCTTCCGCACCGGGGAGGAGCACTGCGCATGACCGTCGAGACGACGCCCGGCCCCGGTCCGGCGACACCGCCGCCCGCTCTGCTGATCGACCTGGCCACCGGCCTGTGGCGGGCCCAGACCCTCGTCGCCGCGATCGACACCGGGGTGTTCGCGGCGCTGGACACCGCCCCCGCGGACGCCCCCGGGCTCGCCGCCCGCCTCGGCCTCGGCGAACGCCCCACCGAGGTCCTGCTCACCGCCTGCACCGCGCTCGGCCTCCTCGAACAGCACGACGGCCGCTACCTCAACACCGCCGTCGCCGCCCACTACCTGGTGCCCGGCCGCCCCGACTACTTCGGCGACTACGTGCGCATGGTCACCGCCTACACCGCCCCCGGCTGGCTGCGCGCCACCGAGGCCGTGCGCACCGACGCCCCCAGCAAGCCGGTGCCCGACCCCGGCCGCAACATGTTCGAGGAGGGCAACCGCCCGCAGTCCTTCTGGGACGGCCTCTACGCCTTCTCCACCCTCACCGCCCGGGGGATGGCCGCCGCCCTCGACCTCACCGCCACCCGCCACCTCCTGGACGTCGGCGGGGGATCGGGCGCCACCCTCATCGAACTGTGCCGCCACAACCCGCACCTGGCCGCAACCGTCCTCGACCTGCCGCACGTGTGCGGGCTCGCCCGCGCCCGCATCGCCGCCGCGGGCTTGTCCGGGCGCATCACCACCGCCCCGGCCGACTTCTTCACCGAGGCGCTGCCCACCGGGCACGACGCCGTCCTGCTCTCGATGATCCTGCACGACTGGGACGAGGAGCAGAACCGCAAGCTCCTGGGCCGCTGTCTGGACACCCTGCCCTCCGGCGGCACCCTGCTGATCAGCGAACTGCTCGTCGACGACGACAAATCGGGCCCCGTCGACGCCGCCCTCATGAGCATGAACATGCTGGTCGGCACCTGGGGGCGCAACTACACCGCCGCCGAGTACACCGCCTGGCTGTACGACGCCGGCTGCGCCACGGTGCGCATCGTGCGCTTCGACGCCCCCGGGGCCAACGGCGTCGTGATCGGGGTGAAGGCCTGATGGAACCCCACCAGCGGCGCTGGTTCCTGCGCGAGCCGTCCCCCGAGGCCCAGATGCTCCTGCTCTGTATGCCCTACTCCGGCTGCGGCGCCTCCATGTACCGGTCCTGGCCCGCCGTCATCGGCGCGGCCGAGGTCGTCGCCCTGCAGCTGCCGGGGCGCGAGAACCGCATGCGCGAACCCCACTTCGGCACCTACCAGGATCTCGCCAAGGCGATGCTCGACGACGTCGGCGACCTGCTCACCGCCCGCCCCTACGCCCTGTTCGGCCACTGCGGCGGCGCCCTGCCGGCCTTCGAACTGATCCTCCAGATCGCCGAACGCGGCCTGCCCGCTCCCCATCGCTACTTCGTCTCCAGCCAGGTCGCCCCCCAGGACGGCCCCTGGGGCCGTTTCCTCGGCCTCGACGAGCAGGGGCTGCGCGACGAGATCGCCGGACTGCTGGCCGCGATGGGCGCCGCATCCCGCGCCGGCGAACTGGTCGACCTGTTCATCGACGTCATGGAGGCCGACCTGGAGGCCAACCGCCGCTACCACCGCCCCGCCGGCACCGTGCCCTGCCCGATCACCGCCCTGGGCTGGAGCGACGACGTCGAGGTCCCGCACACCCTGATGGGCGGCTGGCAGCTGTGGTCCGCCACCGAGAAGGCGGTCCTGCCAGGCACCCACTACAGCTTCCTCGACGCCCCGCCCGAGCTCCTGGAGGTCCTCGCTCCCCGGCTCCACCCCGCCTGACCCGCACCCGCGCCACGCCGCACCACCTACGGACGACGGGACCCCGGCACCCCCCGGTGCCGGGGTCCCGCCGCACGTCCGCATGCCCGGAACCCGGCGACCACACCCCCGCGCGCCCCGCCCCGGTGCCCGGATCCCGAAGCCCGCGTGGCCCTGTTACAACGTCGACTCTGAAGTATCGTGTTGACTCTGAATCGTCTGTTGAGCAAAGTCTGTAACGAATCTGCACGCCTACTGGGAGGACCGCGGCATGCGTCAACAGAGCGAGTTGCTTCGACGACTGCGCCGACTGCCGGGGGAGCGGCGCGACGAACTGCTGGCCCAGCTGGAGGGCGTCAGCGCAGGCACCCGGTCGGCCCCGCTGTCCTACCGGCAGGAACAGCTGTGGCTGTTCGACCGCTTCACCCCCAGCAGCCTCGCCTACGGCCTCGGCTTCGCCCTGCCCATCGAGGGCCCGCTCGACGAGGACGCGCTGCGCGCCGCCCTCACCGACCTGCTGCGCCGCCACACCGTCCTGCGCTCGGTCTTCCCCGACGAGGACACCCACGGCGCCCAGCACGTACGGCCGGTGCCCGACCTGCGCCCGGAGACCGAGGACGTCCCCGACGGGCGGCTGCGCGAGCGCGCCGACCAAGTGGTGCGTGACGAACTGCGCCGCGGTCTGGACCTCAACACCGGCCCGCTGGTGCGCCTGCGGCTGCTGCGCGCCACCCCCGAACGGCACCTGCTGGTGCTCACCGGCCACTACCTCGTCCTGGACCCGCGCTCGGCCCCGGTGCTCCAGCGTGACCTCGCCCTCGCCTACCGCGCCCGCAGCGCCGGAACCGCCCCGCAGTGGCCCGGCGAGGCCGCCGACTTCGGCGCCTACGCCACCTGGCAGCGCCAGTGGTGCGACCAGGACGGCGCCCGCGAGGCCACCGACCACTGGCGCGCCACGCTGGCCGGCTGGGAGGGCACCGAACTGCCCGCCGACAACCCCCGGCCCCGGCTGCTCGACCTCGGCAGCGACATCGTCCGCGTCCCGCTGCCGCCGGGTGCGGCCGCCGCCGCCGACGCCCTCGCCGCCGAAGCCGGCACCGGGCGCGAGGACGTCCTGCTAGCCGCCTTCCTGGCCGTGATCGCCCGTCACACCGCCCGCACCGACCTCACCGTCGGCCTGCCGCTCGACGTCACCGGCCCCTTCGACCCCGACCGCCTGGTCGGCGACCTCGGCAACCTGATGCCGCTGCGCGTCGAACTCGACGAGGCCCACACCTTCGCGAGCGTCGTCGCCCGGGTCCGCGACGCCCGCCGCTCCGGCGCCCGGCACGCCGCCCTGCCGTTCAAGCTCGTCCTCGACGCCCTCGGCGTGGAACCGGACGCCGGGCGCCTGCCCCTGGTGCAGATCGGCTGCACCACCGCCCCCGAGCCCGCCGAGCCCGCCGACGCCGGAGACGTGCGCATCGGCTGCGAACAGGTCGACGCCGGCGCCGGCACCTTCGAACTCGCCCTGGAGCTCGGCGGCGGCGAACAGCCCACCGTGGCCGTGCGGTTCGCCACCTCGCTCTACCGCAGGACCACGGCCGCCCGCCTCCTGGAGCGCTTCCTACAGACCCTGGACGCCCTGTGCGATCGGCCCGACCGCCCCCTGGGCGACGCCCCACTGGGCACCGACGCCGAACGCGCCGACGTCCTGCGGCACTGGAACGCCCCGATCGGCACCCCGCCCGACACCCCGCTGCACGAGCTGTTCGCCGCCGTCGCCGCCCAGGGCCCCGACCGCACCGCCCTGCGCTGGCAGCACGGCACCCTCGACTACCGCGCCCTGGACGCCTGGTCCCGCCGCATCACCCACCGCCTGCGCGCCGCCGGCGTCGGCCCCGGCGACCTCGTCCCGGTCCTCATGGAACGCGGCCCCGCCCTGATCGCCGCCGTCCTCGGCGTCCTGCGCGCCGGCGCCGCCTACGTCCCCGTCGACACCGCCCAGCCCGACGAGCGCCTCGCCGTGATCCTGGAGGACACCGGCGCCCGCACCGTCCTCGTCACCGCCGCCACGGCCGGCCGCGTACCCCCGCAGCTGCGCCTGACCCTGGACACCGAGGCACCCGCCGACCCGCACGGACAACCGGAAGCCGACCCGGCGCCGGTGGCCGTGCCGCCCGCCGGCGCCGCCTACGTCATCTACACCTCCGGCTCCACCGGCCGCCCCAAGGGCGTGGTCGTCGAGCACCGCAACGTCGCCAACTTCACCCGCACTGTCCAGGAGATGTTCGCCCTCACCCCCGAGGACCGCGTCCTGCACTTCGCCTCGCCCGGCTTCGACGTCTCGGTGTTCGAGATCTTCGGCGCCCTGCTCAGCGGCGCCGCCCTCTACGTCCTGGACGAGGACCAGCGCCGCTCGGCGGAGGCCCTGGACACGGTGCTGCGCGAGGAGCGGATCACCGTCGTCGACCTGCCGCCGGTGATCATGGAACTGCTCGACCCGGACGGCTACCCCGACCTGCGGATCGCCTTCGTCGGCGGCGAGGCCTTCACCGGCGAGCTGACCACCCGCTGGGCCCGCGGCCGCGGCTTCTGGAACGGCTACGGCCCCACCGAGACCACCGTCACCGTGGTCGCCAAACGCTGCGAGGGTCAGTGGGAGACCTCCCCGCCGATCGGTCGGGCCATGGCCAACCACCGCGCCTACGTCGTCGACGCGGCTGGCGCCGGCATCCTGCCGCCCGGCGCCGTCGGCGAACTCGCCATCGCCGGCCTCGGCGTGGCCCGCGGCTACCTGGGCCGCCCCGACCTCACCGCCGAGCGCTTCCGCCCCGACCCCGACGGCCCGCCCGGCTCCCGCCGCTACCTCACCGGTGACCTCGCCGTCTGGGACGATACCGGCGACCTGCACTTCGTCGGCCGCGCGGACCGGCAGGTCAAGGTCCGCGGCGTACGCATCGAACTCGGCGAGGTGGAAGCCGCCCTGCAGGCCGTCGACGGCGTCGCCCAGGCCGTCGCCGAAGTCGCCACCGACCCGCGCGCCGGCACCCTGTTGGTCGCCTACGTCGTGCCCGAGCAGCCCGGTGAACTCCAACTGGACACCGTCCGCTCCGCCGTCGCCGCCCGCCTGCCCGCCGCCATGGTGCCCGCCGTCCTCGTCCCGCTGGAAGCCGTCCCGCTCACCGCCAGCGGCAAGACCGACCGCCGCCGCCTGCCCGCCGTCGAATTCGCCGCCGTCGACGACCTCACCGAGGCTGACGAGAACGACAGCACCGCCACCGAACGCACCATGCGCGAGGAGGTGTTCGCCCCGCTGCTGGGCACCCGCATCGGCAACGACGTCAACTTCTTCGCCGCCGGCGGCACCAGTCTCCAGGCCATCCAGCTCTCCTCCCGCGTCAAGGCCGTCTTCGGCGTCGTCGTCCCGATCGCCGACTTCTTCTCCACCCCCACCGTCTCCGGCCTCGCCGCCCTCGTCGACGCCGCCACCACCGGCCACGACGCCCACCGCGACGCCCTGGCCGCCGCCCTCGCCCTCGTCGAAGGCCGCGACGACGCCGAACTGGCCGAACTCGCCGCCGCCCTGGACGGCGAGGAGGCCCCGTGAACCCCACCACCCGTGCCGCGGACGCCACCGAGATCCGCCCGGCCGGCTATACCACCGACTCGCGCTGGGTCCGCCGCTGGGCCCGCCCCGGCGCCCGCCTGCGCCTGATCTGCCTGCCCTTCGCCGGCGGCGGCGCCTCCGTCTACCAGCGCATGGCCGCCCTGCTGCCCCCCTGGGTGGAGACCCTCGCCATCCAGCTGCCCGGCCGCGAGGACCGCTCCCGCGAGGACCCGCCCACCGACATCACCACCCTCACCACCGCCTGCGCCATCGCCCTGCGCCCCTACACCACCAAGCCCTACGTCCTCTACGGGCACTGCGCCGGCGCCCTGCTCGCCCACGAGATCGCCCACGAGATGGGCCGCCGCTTCGGCACCTGGCCCCAGCGTCTGATCGTCGCCGAACAGGGCGCCCCCCAGAACCCGCCCCCCGCCCACCCCCTGCACCGGCTGCCCGACGACCGGCTGCTCGCCACCGTCGCCGAGCGCGGCGGACTGCCCGAAGCCGTCGCCCGCAACACCCAGCTGCTGGAATTCCTGCTGCCCGTACTGCGCAGCGACTTCGCGCTCTGGGAGAACTACCGCCACACGCCACGGGCCCCGCTGCCCGTCCCGATCACCACTGTCCGCGGCGACAACGGCACCGTCACCGAGGACGACCTGGCCGGCTGGGCCGAGCAGACCAGCGCCGGGCGTACCGGCCTGAGCGTCGAAGGCGGCCACTACTTCATCGTCGGACTCACCCCGGCCGCGGCCCGGCGCATCGGCGAGCACCTGCCCACCAAGGAGGCCCGATGACCACCCCCGCCCCCGCCCCCGCCGGAGCGGACGCCGCCGCCCGCATCGCCGCCGGCACCCCCGGCGTCCGGGACGCCGCCGCCGTGTACGACCGCCGCCTGCGCACCCGCGCCCCCCACCCCGCCGCCGGCCTCGGCACCGGTCACGCCCCCGCCGGCACCCCGCTGCCCGCCGACCGGCCCGCCCTCGTCCACGGCCCCGAACCCGTCCTGCCCCCCGACGCCGTCACCACCCTGCCCGAGGCCCTCGAACGCGCCGCCCGCACCGCAGGCCACCGCGGCACCACCTACCTGCTGCCCGACGGCACCACCGACCGCCAGACCTACGCCCAGCTCTACGACGACGCCCGCCGCATGCTCGCCGGACTGCGCCGCCACGGCCTCGCCCCCGGCGACACCACCCTGCTCCAGTGCGCCGACAGCCGCACCTTCGTCACCGCCTGGTGGGCCTGCGTCCTGGGCGGCATCCGCCCCACCCCCCTCGCCCCGGCCCCCGAATACGCCACCGACAACGCCGCCGTCCGCAAACTCGCCTCCGCCTGGGACCTCCTGGGCCACCCCCCGGTCATCGCCGACCCCGGCCTCGCCGACGCCGTCCGCGCCCTGGGCACCCGCCTGCCCGGCGGCCACGACCTGCGCGTCCTGCCCGCCGACACCCTGACCGACGCCGAACCCGCCACCTGGCAGACCCCCGACCCCGACGCCCTGATCGTCAACCTCCTGACCTCCGGCAGCACCGGCACCCCCAAGTGCGTCCAGCACCCCCACCGCACCCTCGTCGCCCGCAGCTACGCGGCGATCGCCGCCAACGGCTTCACCGAACACGACGTCTCCCTGAACTGGATGCCCCTCGACCACGTCGGCGGCATGATCATGTTCAACCTCCGGGATGTCTTCCTCACCTGCGACCACGTCAACATCCGCACCGAATCGGTGATCCGCCGCCCGCTGCTGTGGCTCGACGCCGCCGACCGCTTCCGCGCCACCTGCACCTGGGCCCCCAACTTCGCCTACTCCCTCGTCGGCGACCACGCCGACGACATCGCCGCCGGCAGCTGGGACCTCAGCCGCCTCACCAACATCTGCAACGCCGGCGAAGCCGTCGTCGCCCGCACCGCCCGCCGCTTCCTCGAACTCCTCGCCCCCCACGGGCTGCCCGCCGACGCCATGGTCCCCTGCTGGGGCATGTCCGAGACCTCCTCCGGCGTCACCTACACCCGCATGCACCGCGACGACCCGGCCACCGCCACCATCGCCCTCGAACCCGCCTCCCTCGACGGCCACCTGCGCGAACTGCCCGCCGGCACCCCCGGCGCCGTCGTCGTCACCGAGGTCGGCGCCCCCGTGCCCGGCGTCACCCTGCGCATCGTCGACGCCGAACACCGCCTCCTGCCCGAAGGACGCGTCGGCCGCCTCCACATCACCGGCCCCACCATCCACCGCGGCTACGCCCGCAACGACCGCGCCAACCGCGAGAGCTTCACCGCCGACGGCTGGTTCGACACCGGCGACCTCGGCTTCCTCCACGACGGCCGCCTCCACCTCACCGGCCGCCACAAGAACATGGTCATCGTCAACGGCGCCAACTTCCCCGCCCACGAGATCGAAGCCGTCGTCGAACAGGTGCCCGGCGTCCGCCCCGCCTGCTCCGCCGTTGCCGCCCTGCCCGACGAGGACACCGGCACCGACGCCCTCATCGTCTTCTTCGTCCCCGACACCGGCGACGTCCCCGCCCTCGTCGATGCCATCCGCACCGCCCTCGCCCGCGACCTCGCGCTGCGCCCCACCCACCTCATCCCCGTCACCGCCCAGGAGTTCCCCCGCCAGAGCGGCGGCAAGGTCCAGCGCGAACGCCTCCTCGACGGCTGGCGCACCGGCCGCTTCGACGACCGCTGCTACGGCGGACAGGGCGACACCGACACCCCGGACGCCACCACGGCCCTCGCCGTCACGTGGGAACCGGCCCCCACCCCGCTGCGCGAGGGCCCCGCCGGACCCGTCATCGCCGTCACCACCGGCCCCGCCGGCTGGCTCCCCGAGCAGCTCGCCCCGGTCCGCATCCCCGCCGGCACCGACCCCGAACCCCTCGCCCGCGCCCTCGAAGAAGCCTTCGCCCGCACCCCCGACGGCGCCACCCCCCGCGTCCTGTTCACCGCCACCGGTGACCCCACCACCCCCCACGACCCCGACACCGGCGCCCTCGCCCGCCTCCTCGCCACCATCGCCGCCCTCGCCCACACCCGCCCCGACGCCCACCTCACCGTCCTCACCCGGCACGCCGTCCACGCCGCCCCCGGCGACCGCGTCCTGCCCGGCCGCCACGGCCTCACCGCCCTCGTGCGCACCGCCCGTTCCGAACGCCCGGTCGCCCGCACCACCCTCCTCGACGCCCCGCCCGACGCCACCCCCGGGCAGCTCGCCGCCCTCGCCACCGCCGAACACGACGACGACGTCATCGCCGTCCGCGACCACACCCCCCTGCGGCAACGGCTGCGCACCCTGCCCCTGCCCGACACCTACGACCTGCCCGCCGGCCTCCTGCCCCGCGCCGGCACCTGCCTGCTCACCGGCGGCCTCGGCGGCCTCGGACGCACCATCGCCGAACACCTCGTCGTCGCCCACGACGCCCGCCTGCTCATCGTCGGCCGCACCCCCGAGGACCGCCTCAACCCCCAGGCCCGCGCCACCCTCGACCTGCTCACCGCCCTCGGCGACGTCCGCTACCGCCAGGCCGACGCCGCCGACCCCGACGCCCTCGCCGACGCCGTCGCCGACGCCGAAACCGCCTGGGGCCGCGGCCTCGACCTTGCCCTCCACCTCGCCGGCGCCCCCGTCGCCGCCCAGTGGAACCGCCTCTCCGCCCACGAACTGCGCGTCGAGACCCGCCACTGGCTCGACCGCATGCTCCACCCCAAGGCCGGCGGCTGCACGGCCCTCGACCACCTGCTCACCACCCGCCCCGACACCGCCGTCGTCCTCTTCTCCTCCGTCAACGGCCTGCTCGGCGGCACCGGCTTCGGCGCCTACGCTGCCGCCAACGCCGTCCTCGACGGCTGGGCCCAGCACTGGGCCGCCACCGGCCGCCGCGCCCGCAGCCTCGCCTGGAGCATGTGGGACGGACCCGGCATGAACCAGGGCAGCCCGCTCATCGCCGCCGCCCGCCACCGCGGCCTCACCCTGCTCGACCCCACCGAGGCCACCCTCGCCCTCCTCGGCGCCCTGCACACCGCCCCCGTCCACCTCCTCATCGGCGCCGACCCCGCCAACGAGCAGATCAAGCCCCTCCTCGCCGCCGACCAACTGCGCGGCGGCACCATCGCCGTCGCCGTCGTCCCCCAGGACGGCCAGGACCCCCAGCGGCTGCGCGCCGACGTCGCCGCCCGCCTCGCCGACCACGGCATCTTCGCCCGCGTCGCCCTCACCCCCCGCATTGAACGCGACCGCAGCGGCGCCCCCGACCCCGCCGCGCTCCTCGCCGCCCTCAACGCGGCCGACACCGGCTACACCGAACCCGAGGGCCCGCTGGAGCAACTCCTCGCCCACGCCACCGCCGACGTCCTCGGCATCACCCGGGTCGGCCGCGACGACTCCTTCTTCAGCCTCGGCTGCGACTCCGTGCGCGCCGTCCAGCTCGCCGAGGCCCTCACCGCCCGGCTCGGCGACCCGATCAGTGTCGGCACCCTCTACGAATCACCCACCGTCCGCACCCTCGCCGCCGCCATCGACCGCTGAACCACCCGCGGGGGCCGGACCGTCGCCCGGCCCCCGCGGCGTGCCGTACGACCGCACCGACCGCACGGCGACCGCCGCAACGACCGTGCGACAACCACCCGGCGACCGCGCAACGCCTACGCAAAGACTGCACGCTGAGTTAACGTATCTTCATGAGAGACTACGAAGACTTCATGCCTCTCGCAGTCATCCAGGAGCACTTCTGGACCGCCGACGCCACCGCGGCCGAACAGGCGCCGCTGACCGAATGCGTCGCTCTGGCCCTCCCCGGACACCTGGACCCGACCGCGCTGCGCACCGCCGTCCGCGCCCTCCTCACCCGGCACGAGATCCTGCGCAGCGCCATCCGCCTGCACGACGGAGCGCCGGCCCAGACCGTCCTGCCCGTGCCCGAGGAACTGCCGCTCACCGAGACCGCCCTCACCGGCGCCGGCGCGGACGCCGAACGCGACCGGGCACTGACCCGCTTCGCCGCCACCGGCATCGACCCCGCCACCGGCAGCGCCATCGCCTTCCTCCACCTGCGCGGCCCCGGACCCGACGGCCACGACACCCTCGCCCTGGCCGTCCACCACATCTACGCCGACGCCACCGCCGTCCGCCTCCTCATTGCCGAACTCGCCGCCGACTACACCGCCGCCCTCACCGGCACCCCCTCACCCGTGGCCGACCCCGACCTCCAGTACGGCGACTTCGTTCACTGGGAACACGACACCCTGCTCCCCGCCACCCAGCACACCGACACCGCCTGGTGGCAACAGACCCTCCAGCACGCCCCCACCAGCCTCGACCTGCGCCCCGACCACCCCCGCCGGCGCCACCGCCGCGGCCGCGGCCGGCGCACCGAAACCCTCCTGCCCGGCATCGACGGCCCCACCCTGCGCCATGCCGCCCGCACCCTGCACTGCTCGCCCTACGCCCTGTGCCTGACCGCTTGGGCCGCCCTCATCACCCGCTCCACCGGCCATGACGACCTGATCCTCGGCGTCCTCGCCGCCAACCGCGGCATCCCCCAACTCGAAACACTGGTCGGACAGTTCGCCAACACCGTCCCGCTGCGCCTGGACCTCTCCGGCGCCCCCGACCTCTCCGGCGCCACCACCCGCTGCTCCGCCGCCGTGGCCGCCGCCCTCGAACACGTCCGGCTCCCGTTCAACCGCATCCTCCAGGCCGCCGCCGCCCCCCGCCCCACCGACCGGCCACCGCTCATCCAGCACATGTTCATGCCCCGCGCGGACGCCGTCGGCCGCCCCACCTTCGGCGGACAGCCCGCCCACGCCCTGGACGTCACCCGCGACCGCGGTCGCTTCGACACCGTCGCCGAAGTCGAACTCGACGGCGAACACGTCCGGTTCTGGCTCGAATACGACAGCGACCTCTACACTCCCGACGGCGCCCGCGCGCTCACCGAGGACTACGCCCGCATCCTGCGCCAGTGGCTGGACCGGCCCGAACTGCGCCTGCCCGACCTCGAACTCGGCACACCCGCCGCCCAGACCCCCGCCACCGGTACACCGGGAGAGGGGCCACGGCTGGACCTGCCCGACGGCACACTCCTCACCCTCACCCTGGACCACACCCGCGGCCCCGAGCACTGGCCCCTGCTCACCGCACTCGCCGGAGCCCGCGCGGAGGACCTCCACCTCGAACCCGGACGCTCCCCGCACCACCCCGCCGCCCTCCTCCTGGCCGGCACCCCCACCGGACTCACCGCCCGCCGGGACACCCGCGGCCGGTTGGAGATCGTCGCCGGCCTGCCCGACGCCGAACCACCCCTGGCCGAGGGCCGGCCCGACCCGGGCCGGCCCTCAACCCCCGGCCCGGCCGGTCCGGACCGCCTGCTCGCACTCGTCCTCGAACTCTGGTCCCAGGCCCTCGGAAACCCCGAACTCACCGCCGAGGACGACTTCTTCGCCAGCGGCGGACACTCCCTCCTCGCCACCGGCCTCACCGCCGACCTGGAGGAGACCCTCGGCATCAGGGTCCGCGTCCGCACCCTCTTCGAGTACCCCACCCCCGCCGAACTCACCGCCCACCTGCGCGCGGCCAACCCCGAACTCGACGCCATCCTCGACCTCGTCGCCGACCTGCCCGACGACACCTCGGGCAACGACACCGACGACGCCTCAGCGAGCGGCACCGTCCACGGCCCGGCATCCCGGCCCGACACCCCCGTCGACGTCCCCCTCCTGTCCGGCCAACGCCAGCTCTGGCTCGCCGAACAAGCCGACCCAGGCGCCCTCACCCACACCATCCCCCTCATCCTCGACCTCACCGGCCCCCTCGACCCCCAGGCCCTCGCCACCGCCCTCAACGACGTCATCGCCCACCAGCCCGGCCTGCGCGGCACCTTCATCGAAACCGACGACGGCCCCGTCCAGCGCATCCACCCCCACACCGACCTCGACATCCCCCTCCTGGACCTCAGCCCCCTCGACGACACCACCCGCGACACCGAACTGCGCCGCCTCGAGGACGACCTCGCCTACACCGGCTTCGACATCACCCGCGCCCCCCTCCTGCGCGCCCGTGTCATCCGCCTCACCCGCCACCACCACCAGGCCCAGCTCCTCTTCCACCACCTCGTCACCGACGAGGTCTCCACGACCCTCCTGCTACGCGACCTCGCCACCGCCTACCAGGCCAGGAGCACCGGCACCACACCACGACTGCCGGCCCACGAAACCGACTTCGCCACCCTCGCCCGCGCCGAACAGGACCTCCTCGACGGCCCCGAAGGCGACCGTCTGCGCCGCTTCTGGACCCGCGAACTCGCCGGCGCCCCCACCCTGCGACTGCCCACCGACCACTCCCGCCCCGACAAGCAGGCCTTCCGCGGCGAATTCCTCGAACGACCCCCCTCCGCCCCCGCCGCCACCACACTGCGCGACCTCGCCACCGCCTGCCGCACCACCCCCTTCACCGTCTACTGCACCGCCGTCGCCACCCTCCTGCACCGCCTCAGCGGCCAGCACGACCTCGTCATCGGAATCCCCACCGCCAACCGCACCCAACGCGGCGCCGAACACCTCATCGGCTGCTTCCTCAACGTCGTCCCCCTGCGCCTCGACCTCTCCGGCAACCCCCGCTTCGACGAACTCGTCCACCGCGTCAGCGCCGCCGTCCTCCGCGCCTACGAACACCAGCAGGCCCCCTTCGCCGACATCGTCCAGACCCTCCAGCCCCGCCGCACCCCCGGCATTCACCCCATCTACCAGGTCACCTGCGAACTCCAGCTCGAATCATGGATCCCCGACCGCTTTGCCGACCTCCACTGCACCTACCGCTTCCTCACCCACGGCACCGCCCGCTACGACATGGCCTTCCACGGCCTGCTGCGCCCCACCGGCCTGTCCGCGATGCTCGAACTCAACACCGACCTCTGGGACCGCCCCACCGGCTACCACCACATCGACCGCCTCCTGCACCTCCTGGCCGCCGCCGCCCGGTCCCCTCACACCCCGGTCGCCGACCTCCCGGTCTGACGTCCGTGCAGCCTCCGCCGGGGTATCGGCACCCGACGGTGCCCAGCGTCCGGGCGCACGTGCCCGTGGGACGGTTCACGCCGGTCTCCTGGTCGTCGCCGCCCGGCCCGGCGCCCCGTTTGCCGGGGTGCCCGACGGTGCCAGGCCCACCGGCCGGTGGCGGCGCATCCCACCGGACCGCCGCCCGGTCTGCTCGCCTGCGCGCAGGGTGTGGGTGTCGTCCGGACGGTGGGGGAGCAGCGGGCGCCTTGGCGGTGCCGCGAGGGTGGGCACGACTGCGTTTCCGGCGCCCCCTCAGGCCGTGCGATCGACAGGTGAGGCAGCAGTCGGTGGACCCGGGGGCCGGATCAGGGAAAGGCCTCGCCCGCCATGCCGGCGGTGAGGGTGGTGCCGTCGGCCGGGTCGATGAGCAGGAACGATCCGGTGCGGCGGTTGTCGGTGTAGCTGTC
>NZ_JBSFKQ010000017.1:0-131323 GCF_053598615.1 Kitasatospora sp. NPDC001095
GCCCGGTTACATTCCGAACCCGGAAGCTAAGCCTCACAGCGCCGATGGTACTGCAGGGGGGACCCTGTGGGAGAGTAGGACGCCGCCGAACAATTTTTCAGAAGAACCCCTGATCCACTCGGATCAGGGGTTCTTCGCGTTTGCCCATGGGAACGGGAAGGAGTCGCCCGCCCGCTCGCTGGTGCGGCGAGCGGGCGGAGAGTGATTCAGATGAGGTGGTCGAACTCGCCGGCCTTGGCGCCCAGGAGGAAGGCGCGGAGCTGGGTGGCCGAGGTGGTGAGGATGACGGAGGGATCGTCGGATTCGCGAATGTGGCGGAGCTCGTTGGTGCCGTGGGCCAGTTCCAGACAGGAATTGCCGGCATCGCCGCCACTGAACGATGACTTCTGCCAGGAGAATCCAGCCATCTGAGACGCCTCTCAGGTTTGTAGGGTGTAGAGGAGGTGTTGAAGAAGTCCCCAGGAGTTTCGCGAGTTGGTCGGAGCCGTTGCATCGACGGCCGGCAGTGCGATCTCGCTCAACTGTTGGAACTTCCATCCGTACGCCGTAATGGTCTCAGGGTCGCCCTGATGCTCGGCGCGCCCGGGCACATCCAGCAGGATGGTTGCCAGGTCAACACATCCGGGGTCGCACAGGACGAAGGGGCCTGACTGAGGAGGCTTCCTCGTAGCTGTGAAGGGGAGGACTTGGAGAGTGATGTTGGGGCGTTCGGCCATGTTCAGCAGGTGGTCCAACTGAGCCCTCATGACTTCCACACCAGGGAAGAGCATCCGCAAGGCTGCTTCGTGGATGACGAACTGAAACTGCCTCTCCTTGTCTTGCAGGACGCGCTGACGGTCTATGCGGAACTGGATGGCCGTCGCCAGGTCCCAGTGCCCGTTGCGGTAGGCATCCTTGTAGATGGCTTCAGCGTATTCAGGTAGTTGGAGCAGCCCGGGAATGTACAGAGTCTCGAAGTTGTCCAGACGGGCACTTCGGTCTTCGAGCTCGGCCAGGTCGAGCGACAGGTCGGGCACCTGACCCTTGTACTTGCTCCACCAGCCCTTGCCGTTGCTGGCTCCGAGAGCGTGTAGCAGCCTGACATAGGTCTCATCCGTGCACCCGTAGCCTTCGAGCAAGACCGAGAGTCGCTCCGGGTCGAGCGCCGTTCGAGCCGCCTCGATGTGGCTCAGCTGTGGGCCCGCGATGCCGATGAGGGCGCCGGCGTCCTTGACGGCCAGGCCCGCTGCCTCGCGCAACCTCCTCAGCTCAGCGCCGAACCGCCGCTGTCGCTCGCTGATTTGGGTCCTGAGTGCCAAGGGGGGTTCCTTCCGTGTCGGGCCAGTCTCCACCCACACGAGTGAGCTTAGCCAAGTTGGGCGGGGTATCTCGGGGATCTGGTTGCACGCGTAACACCTATCGCCCTACTCTCAGTGTTGCACTGATCACATGACGGAGTGTCTGCTTCGTCGATTCCCCTCCTCCCTCTTGGGGTCTCTCATGCGTGCCTGCAACCCTCCTGACTGGTCCACCGCTCGGGCCGAGCTCTCCGACCTCCTCGCCGCGGACGGGTGGCGACCGTCCGTCATCTCGGACGCCGAACTCGCCCTCCATGAAGTCTTCTTCAATGCCTGGCGGCACGGGGGCACCCTTGCGCCCATGGTCGTCCTGGCCCTCGCCGGCCACCGGCTCCGGGTCTCGGTCGCCGACAACAGCCCGGTCATCCCCGAGGACGTCCACCTCCCCGTCGACCCGCTCGCCGTCTCCGGCCGCGGCCTCTTCCTCGTCCGGGCCCTCACCCACCGGTTCGGCGCCGAGGCCCGTAAGCACGGCAAGGTCGTCTGGTTCGAGCTGCTGAAGGAAGCCGCCGCGTGAAGCGTCAGCCGATGAAGCCCGGCGACCCCCGCATCCGCTCCTACGCCGAGGAGGACATCCTCATCCTCCTCGGCGAACTCCACGAGCGCGGCCGCAAGTACGGCCTCCTCTTCCCCTCCGCCTGCACGGACAAGACCGTCGACGGTCGCCTCGTCGTCCGCTTCGGCATGGCCCCGGCGTCGACCCTTCTGAACCTCCTCACCCTCCTCCTCGACGCCGACCGCGGGCGCTCGTGCGGTTCCTGATCGCCGCGGCCTTCCTCACCCTGCTCGCTCTCGCTATCGCCACCGTCGTCCTGGGCGTCATCACCACGCTCAACCTTGCAAGGCCCGACGAAGAGGAGTCCTGACATGCCCGGCCCCACCCCCACCCCCGACCCGGCCGACGACCCCGGCGTCGCCAACGCCCTCGCCGCGGCCAACTATGCCGTTGCCGCCGCCTTCAACGCCCTCTTCGGCGTCGCCGTCGCCCCGCCCGTCCCCGACGACTTCGACTGGCCGAAGCTCGACGCCTTCGTCCACCACCTGGGCTTCGCCGCCGACGACTCCGACACCGCCCTCAACCTCTACCGCCTGCTCTTCGCCGTCCAGCGCATCGCCTACCGCGAGGCCGCCGGCCGCAACTCCCCCTGGTCGGCCGCCCGCCTCAGCCCGCGCCCCCGCTAGCCGCCGGAACGCGTCGGAGTTTCTTGACGCGTCGGAAGACTCCGACGCATACTGGCCTCATGCCAACGGATGTGTTCGGCGCGCTGGCCAACCCGGTGCGGCGCAGACTGCTCGAAAGCCTGCGGGAAGGCCCCCGCTCCACAGGCGAACTGGCCTCCATGTTCGAGCTCGGAAGGCCCGCGGTCTCCGAGCACCTGGCGGTGCTCCGTTCCGTCGGGCTGGTGCGCGAGGAGCCGCGCGGCCGGCACCGCTTCCACCACCTCGAACCGGCCCGACTGGCCGAGGTGAGCGAGTGGCTCCATCCGTTCGAGCACTACTGGAAGCAGCGCCTGGACGCGCTGTCCGACCTCCTGGACGAGGACAACGGGACATGACCGAGAACAACACGATCACCTGCGAGAAGTTCCTGTTCCACCCGCCTGCGGCCGTGTGGAAGGCCCTCACCGACCCCGAACTGCACGCCCGTTGGTGGGCCGCCGGGGACATCAAGCCCGTCGTCGGGCACCGCTTCACCCTCGACATGGGCCACTTCGGCAGTCAGCTCTGCGAGGTGACCGAGGTGGACGACCAGCGGCTGCTGGCCTACCGGTTCGCCGAGGGCTCGCTCGACACCGCCATCACCTGGACGCTCCACCCGGAGGGTACGGGCACCCGCCTCGTCCTCGTCCACGCGGGCTTCGACCTCGACTCCCCGATGGGCCGGCAGGCGTACGAGGGCATGGGCAGGGGCTGGCCCCACGTCCTCGACCGCCTCGACTCCGTCCTGGGCGAGACGGCATAGGGAGCACACGTGAAGTCGGCCCGGCCGACTTCCTGCTCACGCGGGTCAGCGCTTCAGCAGCGGTTCCGCGATCACCAGCCGGGCGGCCTTCGACGAGTTGCAGTCACTGTCGGTGATGTAGGCGATCCCGAGGCGGATGCCGCCGGTGATGTCGAGGTCGATGGTCTGCGGGTTGCCCACACCGACGGGGAAGGACGCGAGCTTCCTGTCGTCGACGAACACCTCGATGGTGATCGCGTTGTAGGGCGAGTTGTCGTCGATGCCGACGGCGGAGGCGGTGAAGCGCTTCCAGTTCCGGCCGAGGTTGTAGCCCACCCACCCCCTGCGGGGGCAGGTCGACATCCCGAGCGCGTCGTCGTACTGCTTCGCGTTCAGCGTGCCCGTGACCGGGCGCAGCGGCGTGCCGGTCGTGTCGACGTAGGTCATCAGGCTGAGCCGCTGGGTGTCCGGCCCGGCTTCGGCGGCTGCCGGGGCGGCGGAGCCCGAGGCGTTCGCCGTGACGGTGACCGTCGCGGCCGGGAGGGTGACGGTCGGCCCCGGCACGGTCTGGATCGCGGTGGCCTGCGTCGCGGTCGGCGGACTGACGACGGCGGGCAGGCCGAAGTAGCCGAGCAGGAGCCCCAGCAGGCCGGTGCCGGCGGAGATCAGCGCGGCGATCTCACCGAGCGGGCGCTGACGTTGCGCACCGTTGCCCGGTGCCTCCGGGCCGGGGCCCTGTCGGTGCGGGTCTGGCTGTACGCCGCTCACGGAACAACTCCCCCCTGACGTCTGGTCGTTGCGCTCGGCAAGTGTTCAGCACGGGGTGCGGCCGCGTCCAGGCATCGGACACAGGGGAAGCCGGACGCGCGGGAGTTCGGGCGCGTAGGAAGTCGGACGGGTGGGGGAGTCGGCTGCGCAGGAAGGCGGCCCGTCCGACTTCCTGCCCGGCGGTCCCTACTCCTCCGGCACAGTACCTCCGACGGCTGGTGCCGGCGTCCGCGCTCATCCCCCGGGGAGTTCGAGCGGGCCCTGACGGTCCTGGAACCACTCCCCGCGGTCCCGGGCGGTCTCGATCACCAGCTCCAACTGCCCCTGCTTGAGCAGGTACTCCGCCATGGGAAGGTCGATTCCGCCGTCGAACTGCCGCTGCCGCGCGAGATCGTCGAGATTCACCGGGGCAGGCTATGCGACGAGGCCGACGCCCCGCTCGGAGACAGCCGGCGGATGTCCGCCTTCCGGTGGCGGAGGCGGTCGCGCTGGAGGCCGAGATCAGTTCCAGGACGAGGGCGGGTAGGAGGCCTGAGGCGCCGGGCATGGTGCCAGGCGGATCACGCCCCCGGCGACCGGTCTTCCACCGTCGGGTCCCAGAGTCCGCCGGCCTCGCCGCGCGCCAGGTGGTCGGCGTAGACCGCGGCCTTCCAGGCGATCAGCGAGCGGCACTCCTCCAGTTCCCGGATCCGCTCGTCGACCCGCCGCTGGTGGGCGTCCAGCAGCCGCAGCCGCTCGGCCTCGTTGCCCGGGCCCTGCCGCACCAGTTCGGCGAACCGGCGGAGGTCGGCGAGCGGCATCCCGGACTCGCGCAGCCTGACGCAGATCTCCACCCACTGCACGTCGAGCGCGGCGTACCGGCGGCGCCCGCCCGCTGTGCGCCGCACCGGGCCGACCAGCAGCCCCTCGCGCTCGTAGAAGCGCAGGGCGTGCACGCTGAGCCCGGTGCGCTCGGCCACCTCGCCGATGCTGAGTTCCGTCATGTCGTCAGAGCCTAGGAGAACCGGTGGGTACGGGACTTGATCTAGACCGCACTCCACTTCCTACCGTCGTCGCCATGACCACCAGCACCAGCAGCAGCACGGCCGTCGCCGACCGGCAGCGGCCGACCGGCTCGCCCTTCTCCGCCGCCAGCACCGCCGAGGAGGTCCTGGCGGGCCTCGACCTCTCCGGCCGCACCGCCGTCGTGACCGGCGGCTACTCGGGCCTCGGCCTGGCGACCACCCTGGCACTGACCGCCGCCGGCGCCGGCGTGATCGTCCCGGCCCGCCGCCCGGACGTCGCCCGCGCCGCGCTCCACGGAACCGGGAGCCGGGTCCTCCCGATGGACCTCGCCGACCCCGGGAGCGTGCGCGCCGCCGCCGGGCTGATCCGCGAGGCCACGGACCGCCTCGACCTGCTGCTGGCCGTCGCCGGCGTCATGGCCACCCCGGAGCGGCGCGTCGGTCCTGGCTGGGAGGGGCAGTTGGCCATCAACCACCTCGGGCACTTCCTCCTCGCCTGCGAGCTGTACCCGCTGCTGGCCGCCGCCCCCGACGGTGCCCGCGTCGTCGTCAACAGCTCCGCCGGGCACGCCCTGACCGACATCCGCCGGGACGACCCGCACTTCCGCACCGGCTACGACAAGTGGCTGGCGTACGGCCAGTCCAAGACCGCCAACGCGCTGTTCGCCGTGCACCTCGACGTGCTCGGGCGGGGCGACGGCGTCCGGGCGTTCTCGCTCCACCCGGGCAGGATCATCACCGGGCTCCAGCGGGAGATGACCCGGCAGGAGCAGGTCGACCGCGGCTGGGTGGACGCGCAGGGCCGGGTGATCGGCGCGGGCTTCAAGACGGCCTCCCAGGGCGCCGCCACCGGGCTGTGGGCGGCCACCTCGCCGCTGCTCGACGGCCGAGGCGGGCTCTACCTGGAGGACTGCGAGGCGGCCCCGGTCTGCGGCCCGGACACCCCGATGGACGACGGCGGCGTCCGCCCGTACGCCGTCGACCCCGACGCGGCCGCCCGGTTGTGGGAGCTGTCCCTCGCCGCGACCGGCGCCGCCCCGGTGCTCCGCTGAGCGCGCCCGTTCCGGGCGGCTCCAGCAGCACGGCTGCTCGCCGACCGCCCGCGCCCGCCGGGCGAGGGCGATCAACTCCTCGGCCGGCGGCAGCAGATCGGACGGGCCGGCGCCTCGGCGGTGACGCACGCGGCACTGACGGTGAGTGGGAAGTCGGACCGGCCGACTTCCCACTCACCGCCGGGGAACCGGTCAGCAGGAGATGTTGCCGCCGCCCACGTCGGTGCCCAGGACGCCGACGAACTGCTTGTAGAGGTTGATGCGGCTGTTGCGCTGGTCGGGGTTCTTGCCGTCGCACTCCAGCGCGCCGTTGATGCTGCGGATGGTCTCGCCGAAGCCCTTGTTGTTGACGATGGCGTCGTGCGGGGTCATCCTCCCGGCACCGCTCTGGGTGTTCCAGAACCAGAGGGCCGTCTTCCAGGAGGTCGCCGGGTTCTTCTCGACCTGGTACGGGTCGTGCAGCAGGTCGATGTGCAGGGCGTCGCCCGCCGCCTTGTAGTTGAAGTTCCAGCTCAGCTGGAGCGGCCCGCGCCCGTAGTAGGCGGACCTCCCGGCCGGACACCCGTACGCCTGCGAGGTGTCGCAGTAGTGCGGGTAGTTGGCGGTGTTCTGCTCGACCACGTACCGCAGGCCGCCGGTCTCGTGGCTGACGTTGGCGAGGAAGGCCGCCGCCTCGCGCCTGCGGGTGGCGTCGTTGCCGGTGTTGGCGAACTTCGGGAAGGCGCTCAGGGCCTCCGTCAGGCCCTTGTAACTGTAGAAGGGGTTCCGGCTCGGGAACATCTTGTCGAACTGGGCCTCGCTGACCACGAAGGAGCCGGCGGCGGAGGCCGGGGCGCTCTGGCCGGCGATGGCGAGGGTGCTCAGCACGGCGGCGGAGGCGGCCAGGGACACGGTGCGAGAGAGCTTCATTGGTCTCCTCGATCTCATTGGCAGGATTGGCACTTCGCTTGCGAAGAACCCCGGCCATCGTGGTGGGCGCCGGTGATCGACTGAAGCCCTCGGAGGTCTAAACCACCCGTACGAGTCGTATCCGATCCGAAGGGTGGACGGCGCCGCCACCGGGGTGATCATCGCGCTGTCGGTGGCACCGGATAGCCTCCTCCGGAGCGGGACGGAACAGGGCGAGGCCAGCGGGGGAGCAGGGGCGAATGAGCGGTCACACCGACGACGAGGGCGCCGAGCGCCTGGCCGCCGAGGGCGAGGTCGCGGTCGCCCGGCTGGCGATCGACTCCGGTGACCTGACGCACGCCGCCGAGCACCTCGGCGACGCGATCCTCGCCGACCCCCAGCTGCCCGAACTGCACGAGGCCCTCGCCGAGTTGTGCGCCGCGGCGGGCGGCCCGGCGGCGGCCCGCGAGCTGTTCCCGCTGGAGGGCCAGGTGTACCTCGGCACCGTGGTCTGCCGGGCCCACGTGGAGGCCGCCGCCGGGGACTGGGACACCGCCATCGGCCTGCTCGCCTCCGCCGTCCAGTACGAACCGGCCCGGCCCTGGGCGCACGCCGCCTGGCTCGCCCGCGAGGACCTACCCGGCCTGGTCGACCCGGACGCCGTCGCCCAGGCGGTGGCCCGCGCCGCCGGCGCGCTGCCCGACCCGCTCCCGGCCGAACCGGCGGACGCCGTAAAGCCGTTCCACGACTTCGTGCGGGCCGTGCTGGCCCGCCACCCCGACCACGTGCTGCTGCTGGCGATGGTCTCCGGCCTGACCCGCCGGCTCGGCGACACCGCCCGCGCCGTCGAACTCGCCGACCGCGCCCACCGGTTGGCTCCCGGCTACCTGCCCGCCGTGATGCTCGGCAACGCCCTGCGCTCGGCCGGCCGCCCGGAGCAGGCGCTCGCCGTCTGGGAGGCCGAGCTGGCGAGGACGGCACCCGGCCGCGACGACTCCAGCAGCTACCTCGCCGTCGACGTCGCCGAACTGTACGGCGCCCTCGGCCGCCCCGCCGAGGGCCTGCCCTGGCTGGACAAGGTGCTCGCCGCCGAGCCCGACCACCCCAAGGCGGGCCCGGCCCGGCACGGGCTGCGCCACGCCCTCGACGGCGACCCGGTCCACCTGCTCGCCCTGGCCGACCACCACCGCGCCCACCCCGAGCACGAGTACGCCCTGGAGCTGCTGGAGCGGCTGAGCCACCGGGAGCCCTGGCTCGGCCTGGTCTCCGGCGCCACCGAGGCCACCGTCAACGTGCTGCACCAGGTGCTCTCCGCCCCCGACACCGACCGCGACACCGAGATCGACTGCACCGCCTCCACCCTGGAGCCGCCCAGCTCGGTGCTGGCCGTCCGGCTCGCGCTGCCGCGCTCCACCGTCGGCTACCAGGCCGTGGGCGAGCCCGACCCCCGGCTGCCGGTGACCGAGCCGACCACCCGGATCTGGGCCTGGGACGGCACCGACCCGCGCCCGGCCGTCGCCCCGCCCGCCCCGCAGAGCGCCGAACTCGTCCGCGCCACTGCCGAGATCTTCTGGCCGACCGTCCCCGCCGCCTACGACCACGCCGTCCGGCTCGCCGGCCTGCCGCTGGACGACCTGCTCGGCGTCCTGGTCCACCCGCCGATGCCGCGCGAGGACGAACTCGGCCGCGCCCTGCTCGCCCACCAGCCCGAACTCTGGGTGCGGGCCGTCCAGGTCTTCGCCTGCCTGGGCATCGCCCACCACCGCACCGACCAGCCCTGGGAGGGCTCCGAGCGCCGCCGGGTGCTGCGCGACCTGCTGCTCGGTCCGGAGGACTGGGTGGTCGAGGCGGCCGGCTTCGCGCTGGTCGCGATCGGCTGGACCGAACCGCAGACCCGGGCCGACGTCGCCGAGCTGCTCCGGCAGCGGCTGCACCACGGCGCCCGGGCCCGCCGCACCCGGGTGGTGACGATCCTGCGCTCGCTCTGCGCGCTGGTGCTCGCCGCGCCCTGGACGTCCGACGAGGACCGGGCGCTCGCCCGGCACCTGACGGCCCGGGAGGACGCCGCCGACGCGGGGGCCGAACCGGAACGGGCGGCGGAACGGGAGCAGGCGCGGGAGCAGCCGAAGGAGACGGCGCGGGCCCCGGAGGAGGAGCCCCGCCCCGGCCGGCTGCGCCGCCTCTTCGGCCGGGGGCAGGGCAGGTCCTAGACCCCGGCCTGGACCCGTCCTAGACCCCGGGCAGTGGCTCCTGGTCGACGTCGAACCGGGCGACCCGTTCCGCCGGGTCCCGGCACTCCGGGCCCAGCCGCAGCATCCGCGACTCCGGGTCGTGCAGCGGCCGGTGGCAGCGGCGGCAGGTCACCCGCGCGCGGAGGGTCTGCGCGGTGTCCGTCCCGGGGAGCGGTTCGGGGCCGGTCGGACCGGACGCGCCGATCGCGCCGGCGGGATTGGTCGGGCTGGTCATGCTGAGACGGTAGCCGCCCGCTCCGTCCGGGCCGCCGCCGGTGCGTGAAACGATGGCCCCATGGCCACCGACCGCAGCAGCGCAGGAGACCCGGCACGCACCCTCGCCCTGCTCTGGGGGCTCACCGCCGAGGAGAAGCCCGGCCGGCGCGGGCCGCGCCAGGCGCGTTCGACCGGTGAGATCGCCGCCGCCGCGATCGCCCTCGCCGACGCCGAGGGCGTGGACGCCGTCACCATGCGCCGGGTCGCCCAGGAGCTGGGGCTCTCCCCGATGGCGCTCTACACCTACGTGCCGGGCAAGGCCGAGCTGCTCGACCTGATGCTGGACACCGTCTACGCCACGATGCCCCGCACCGCCCCCGCCGACGAGGGCTGGCGCGCCCGGGTCACCGCCGTCGCGGACGACAACCGGGCGCTGCACCGCGCCCACCCGTGGGTCGCCGCCGTCTCCACCAGCCGTCCGCCGCTCGGTCCCGGCCTGATGGCCAAGTACGAGTACGAGCTGCGCGCCCTGGAGGGCACCGGGCTGCCCGACGTCGACCTGGACGCGGCGCTGACCCACCTGCTCGGCTTCGTCCAGACCTGCGCCCGGATGGCCGCCGACGAGCGCGCCGCCCGGCAGGACAGCGCGATGACCGACGAGCAGTGGTGGGCCGCCAACGCCGAGCTGCTGGCCCGGGTCTTCGACCCCGAGCGCTACCCGGTCGCCGCCCGGGTCGGGGCCGCTGCCGGTGAGGCGCACGGCGGCGCGTACAGCCCGGACCACGCCTACGAGTTCGGGCTGGCCCGGCTGCTCGACGGGCTCGACGCCCTCATCGCGGGGCGGTAGCCGGGCCGGCGTGCCCTCCGCGGCGCGCGGGGCGCAAGCTCACCGTGCGGCGCCCCGCCCGTCGTACTCCCCGCGCGCCGCCTCGACCTCCGGCACCCGCCGCTCCGACCAGTGGGCCAGGGCCGCGACCAGTTCCGCCGCCTCCCGTCCCAGCGGGGTGAGGCTGTAGTCGACCCGCGGCGGGATCACCGGGTGCGCCTCGCGCAGCACGAAGCCGTCCCGCTCCAGCGTCTGGAGGGTCTGGGCGAGCATCTTCTCGCTGACCCCGGAGACCTTGCGGCGCAGTTCGCTGAACCGGTAGCCGCGGGCGTGCAGCGCTCCCAGCACCAGCACGCCCCAGCGGCTGGTGACGTGCTCCAGCACGCCCCGGGAGGGACACATCCGGTCGAAGACGTCGGCGGGGGGCGGCCCGCCGGCCTTCATCTCGCTCACCTTCATGTCAGTACCGTACTTTGAAGTGCGTACTTTCGAAAGGTTAGTGCCGGGCCTAGGGTGAGTTTCGAGGTCGGGCCCGCACGGCAATCCCCCTGGCGGTCCCCGCGCAGCAACCCTGAGGAGCACACCATGTACGTCGTCACCGGTGCCACCGGCCAGCTCGGCCGTCTCGTCGTCGAGCGCCTGCTGGCCGAGGTCCCCGCGAGCGAGGTGGCCGTCGCCGTCCGCTCCGCCGAGAAGGCCGCGGACCTGGCCGAGCGCGGCGTGACCGTCCGCGGCGTCGACTACGACCAGCCGCAGACCCTGGCCGGCGCCTTCGCCGAGGGCGACCGGGTGCTGCTGATCTCGGGCAGCGAGGTCGGCCGCCGGATCCCGCAGCACCGGGCCGTGGTGGAGGCCGCCAGGACCGCCGGGGTCGCGCTGCTCGCCTACACCGGCATCCTGGGGGCGGCCACCTTCCGGCTGGCCGACGAGCACAAGGCGACCGAGGAGCTGATCCTCGCCTCCGGGCTGCCGTACGCGTTCCTGCGCAACGGCTGGTACACCGAGAACTACCTGGGCGACGCGGCCGGCACGGTGGCCCGCGGCGTGGTGCTCGGCAGCGCCGGGGCGGGCCGGATCGCCACCGCCGCGCGCCGGGACTACGCGGACGCCGCGGTCGCCGTCCTGGTCGGCGAGGGCCACGAGGGCGGGGTGTACGAGCTGAGCGGCGACGTCGCCTGGAGCCTGCCCGAGCTGGCCGCCGAGCTGGCGAAGGCCTCCGGCGAGCCGGTCGAGTACCGGGACGTGACCCCGGCCGAGCACCTGGACGCGCTGGTCGGCGCCGGCCTGCCGCAGGGCTTCGCCGAGGCCCTGGTGGACGTCGACGCGGGCATCGCGCGCGGTGAGCTGGCCGGCACCACGGGCGACCTGGCCCGGCTGATCGGCCGCCCGACCACCCCGCTCGCCGAGTCCGTCCGCGCGGCCCTGGGCGCCTGAAGCACCGCAGCTCAGGGCCCCGGAACGGCGGGACCGTCCGGCATCCAGGCAATGTCATGACCAAAATCCGGAAACGGAGATGACAGTCGCCCCTCCCGCCCGCTACGGTCACCTCGACACACGCGCGCGGGAGGGCACTCGGCCATGGCGGGAACAGACCAGCAGGACAACGGCCGGGGCCTCTGGTACGGCGTCGCCGCGTACGGCATCTGGGGCCTGTTCCCCCTGTTCTGGCCGCTGCTGGAACCGGGAGCCGCCGACGACATCCTGGCCAACCGGATGGTCTGGTCCCTGGTCGCGGTCGTCCTGCTGCTGATAGCCCAGCGGCACTGGGGCTGGATACGCCCGCTGCTGCGCCAGCCCCGCCGGCTCGCCATGCTGGCCGGCGCCGCCACCGTGATCTCGGTCAACTGGGGCGTCTACATCTGGGCCGTCAACGCCGGGCACGTGGTCGAGACCAGCCTCGGCTACTTCATCAACCCCCTGGTCACCATCGGCTTCGGCGTCCTGGTGCTCAAGGAGCGGCTGCGCACCGCGCAGTGGACGGCGGTGGGCATCGGCGCCGCCGCCGTCGTGGTGCTGACCGTCGCCTACGGGCAGTTGCCCTGGATCGCGCTCACCCTGGCGCTCTCCTTCGCCACCTACGGCCTGCTGAAGAAGCAGGTCGGGCTGAGCGGGCTGGAGAGCCTGGCGGCCGAGAGCGCCTTCATGTTCCCGTTCGCCCTCGGCTACCTGGTCTACCTGGAGGTCAGCGGGCGCGGCACCTTCGGGCACACGGTGGCCGGCTCGTACGGCTGGGGGCACTCCGGGCTGCTGATGCTCAGCGGGGTGATCACGGCCGTCCCGCTGCTGTTCTTCGGCGCGGCCGCCGTCAGGGTGCCGCTGACCGTGCTCGGCCTGCTGCAGTACCTGGCGCCGGTGTTCCAGTTCCTGATCGGTGTCGCGGTGTTCCACGAGTCCATGCCGCCCGCCCGCTGGGCCGGCTTCGCCCTGGTCTGGGCCGCGCTCGCGCTGCTCACCTGGGACGCGCTGCGCCAGGTGCGGGCCGACCGCGCGGTGCGGGCCGCGGCCGTGCCGCAGCCCGCACCGGTGGCGGCGGCCGCCCCGGGGTCCCTCCCGGAAGCCGCCTCCGAGGCCGTCACGCGCTGATGTCCCGGCTGGTGAAGCGGGACCAGGCCGCCGAGCCGAACACGGCGACGTAGGCGGCCTGGAGACCGAGGTCCTTCAGCACGCCGTCCCAGTACATCGGCGCCCGCAGCAGGTCCGCGAAGCTCAGCCAGTAGTGGGAGAACAGGAACGGGCTGACGGCGTCCAGCTGCGGGAAGGCGTCCAGGATCTGGACGGTGACCACCAGCCCGACCGTGGCTGCCATCGCCGCGATGCCGCTGCCGGTGAGGGTGGAGACGAACAGCCCGATCGCCACCAACCCGGCCAGCGAGGCCGCGACCACCAGGGCCACCAGCAGCGCGCGCAGCAGCGCGTCGCCGAGGCCGATGGTGTCCCCGGAGATCAGCGTGACCGGGCCCAGCGGGAACAGCGCGGCGCCCGCGGCGAGCGCCGTCACCGCCACCGCCGCCGTGGCGGCCGCGCAGAACACCAGCCCGGCGGTGAACTTGGCGGCCAGCAGCCTGGTCCGCCCGGCCGGGGCGACCAGCAGGTAGCGCAGCGTCCCGGCGGCCGCCTCGCCCGCCACCGCGTCCCCGGCGACCACGCCGACCGTCATCGGCAGGAAGACCGGCAGCGCCACCGCGAGCGCCGTGAAGACCAGGAACAGCCCGTTCTGCGTGGTCTGCGCGATGAAGCTCGGACCGCCGCCGCCCTCGTGCGGACCGTCCGTGTTGAGCTTGACCACCACCCCGATCAGGATCGGCAGCACCGCCAGGATGGCCAGCAGCACCTTGGTGCGCAGCCGGCGGAAGGTCAGGTGCAGCTCGCTGCGGAACAGCGCCAGGAACCCGGCCGCCGTCCGCGGCCGCCGGCCCGCCACCGGCGCGAGCGCCTCGGCCTGCGGCGGCGACCCGGCCGGCAGCGACTCAGCCCGCGACATCGAAACCCTCCCCGGTCAGCGCCACGAAGGCGTCCTCCAACGTGCCCCGCTCCAGCCCGAAACCGTGCACCCGCACCCCGGCCCCGACCAGCGCCGCGCACAGCCTGGGCAGCGCCTCCTCGTCCAGGACGCCCGGCTCGCCGTCCACCCGGTCCTCGCCGGGCACCAGCGCGGTGACCCGGTTGGCCGCCAGCACCTCGGTGGCCCGCGCCACGTCCGGGGTGCGGACCACCAGCCGGCCCTGGGCCCGGGCGGCCAGCTCGGCGACGGTGCCCTGCACCACCAGCCGGCCCCGGGACATCACCGCGGCATGGGTGCAGACCTGCTCGATCTCGTCCAGCAGGTGCGAGGAGAGGAACACCGTGGTGCCCTCCGCCGCGACCTCCCGGACCAGCGTCCGGATCTCCCGCATGCCCTGCGGGTCCAGCCCGTTGGTCGGCTCGTCCAGCACCAGCAGCTCGCGCGGCTGCAGCAGCGCGGAGGCCAGGCCGAGGCGCTGCTTCATGCCCAGCGAGTACGCGCGGGCCTTCTTGCCCGCCGCGGCGGCCAGGCCGACCCGCTCCAGCGCCGCGTCCACCCGCTGCCGACGGGTGCGCGGGTCGGCGGTCGGGTCGGCGGCGTCGAAGCGCACCAGGTTGTCCCGTCCGGAGAGGAAGCCGTACAGGGCGGGGCCCTCGATCAGCGCGCCCACCCGGGGCAGCACGGTGGCGACGGACTGCGGCATCGGCTCGCCGAGGACGGCGGCCACGCCCGAGGTGGGGGCGATCAGGCCCATCAGCATCCGGATGGTGGTGGTCTTGCCGGAGCCGTTGGGGCCCAGGAAGCCGAAGACGGAGCCGCGCGGTACGGCGAGGTCCAGGCCGTCCACGGCGAGCTGGCCGCCGCGGAAGCGCTTGGTCAGGCCGCGGGTCCGGATGACGTCGTCGGAGCCGGCCGAGGAGGTGTCGGGGGCGGCGGGGGAAGCGGATGGGACGGGAGCGGGGGCCGGGCGCGGTGCGGCGCCCGTACCCCCGGCCGACTCCGTAACGTCCCCCGTTACGGGAGTCTTGGTCATCCGTCAGTTCACCCCGGCGGCGTGCTGGAGGACCGGCAGGGTCACCGCGCCGGCGAAGACCCGGCCGTCGTCGGTGAGCAGGACGTTGAGCACCTTGGTGCTCACCAGGGTGCCGCCGTCGACCGGCTTGCCGAGCGACTTCACCAGCGCCTGCGGGTTCATCGACCGGGCCGCGTCGCCCCCGCGGCCGCCGTGCTTGCCGCCCTTGCCCTCGCCCTTGCCGTCTCCGCCGGGCGCCGCGTCCACGGTGCCGGGCACCTGGGCGGAGACGACCGTCGTCCAGCCCTCGCCGATCACGTTCACGCCCTGGTGCCCCTCGGCGCCCGGGCGCGCCCCGGCGCCGCCCGGCGCGCCCTCGGCCGCCGCGTCCGCCTTCCGGTCCGTCACCTTGGCGCCCTTGGGGGCGGTGAACTCGAAGGTCTTGGCGTCCGGCTTGGCGAAGGACACCTCGGTGAAGCGGACCTTCAGCACGGTGCTGCCGTCGACGGACGTCACCGTCACCGCCAGCGGCACCCCGTTGTCGGCGTCCACCGCGATCCGGACCTCGGACAGCGTCGAGCCGGACTGGGTGGGCTTCACGCTCAGCTGGTAGGCGTTCTGCCCGGCCACCTTGGCCGTCCCGGCGACCGTCACCGAGGTGGTGCCGGCGCTCGCGGCCAGGAACTGCCTGGCGGCCTCCTGCGGGGTGGTCGGCAGCTCGGACAGCGGCGCCCCGGTGTGCCGGCCCTCGGCGGCCCGCCCGGTCGTGTGCACCGCGCTGTTGGAGGAGCTGTCCCAGGCCCAGGTCTGGTCGCCGTTGTGGACCAGGGTGTAGCCGGACATCTTCTCCAGCACGTCCACCCGCTGGCGCTCCGGACCGTCCACCGCGACCCGCAGCGTCTGGTCCCCGCCGAGCAGGCCCATCAGCTTGGCCTGCGGGTCCGCGGCGGAGCCCTGGCCGCTGCCGCCGCCGTGCCCGCCGACCGCCCCGCCGAGACCGCCGGCCGCGCCCAGCAGCTGGCCGGGCACCCCGAGGTCGGTGGAGATCGAGACCGTCCCGGAGAGCGTCTGCGTCTCCGAGCCGAGCACCTTGGCGACCAGCTGCTCCGCCGACACCGCCGGCAGGTCGGGCGCGCCGTCGGCGGCCAGCGCCGGGACCAGCCCCACCCCTGCGGCGATCACCGCGACGACCGCCACCGGCACCCCGGCGCGCATCAGGACGCGCCGCCGGGTGCGGTACGGCGCTCCGCCGTCCGGATCGGCCCCCGCCGCCTTCTCAATGGTCATGGCGTCCTCAACTCCTCCGCGAACACGTGTGATTGGCCCTGCCCTCCCATTAGAGGCCGCCGCACCGCCGCCGTCATCGCCCTGTGGGGTCAGATCGGGGTGGCCTTCTTGGGTACGCCGACCCTGAGACGGCCTCAGGGTTCCGTCCATCCGCGGTACCACCCCTGGCATAGGCTCGCGCCATGGACGGAACCGCCACGGACTCCAGCACCCCGCCGACCGAGAACGCGATGCGCCGCGCCCTGCGCCGCGCCCGGGACGGCGTCGCCCTCGACGTGACCGAGGCCGCCGTGCTGCTCCAGGCCAGAGGCGACGACCTGCTGGACCTCTGTACGAGCGCCGCCCGGGTCCGGGACGCGGGCCTCGAAGCGGCCGGCCGCCCCGGCGTCATCACCTACTCCAAGAGCGTCTTCATCCCGCTCACCCGGCTCTGCCGCGACAAGTGCCACTACTGCACCTTCGCCACCGTCCCCGGCAAGCTGCGCCGGGAGGGGCAGGGGATGTTCATGTCCCCGGACGAGGTGCTGGAGGTGGCCCGCCGGGGCGCCGAACTCGGCTGCAAGGAAGCCCTGATCACGCTCGGCGACAAGCCCGAGGACCGCTGGCCCGAGGCCCGCGAGTGGCTGGACGCGCACGGCTACGACGACACCATCGCCTACGTGCGCGCGATGTCGATCCGGATCCTGGAGGAGACCGGCCTGCTGCCGCACCTCAACCCCGGGGTGCTGGGCTGGACGGACTTCCAGCGCCTCAAGCCGGTCTCCGCCTCCATGGGCATGATGCTGGAGACCACCGCCACCCGGCTGTGGAGCGAGCCCGGCGGCCCGCACTTCGGCTCCCCGGACAAGGAGCCGGCCGTCCGGCTGCGGGTGCTGGAGGACGCCGGGCGCAGCTCCGTCCCGTTCACCAGCGGCCTGCTGATCGGCATCGGCGAGACGTACCAGGAGCGCGCCGAGTCGCTGTTCGCGCTGCGCAGGGTCTCCCGGGCGTACCACGGCGTCCAGGAGTTGATCCTGCAGAACTTCCGGGCCAAGCCGGACACCGCGATGCGCGGCATGCCGGACGCCGAACTGGACGAGCTGGTGGCCACGGTGGCGGTGGCCCGGCACCTGATGGGCCCCGCCGCCTGCCTCCAGGCCCCGCCGAACCTCGTGGACGGCGAGTACGGGCGGCTGATCGCGGCCGGCATCGACGACTGGGGCGGGGTCTCCCCGCTGACCCCGGACCACGTCAACCCCGAGCGCCCCTGGCCGCAGATCGAGCGGCTGGCCGAGCGGTCCGCGGCGGCCGGCTTCGAGCTGCGCGAGCGCCTCGCCGTCTACCCCGAGTACGTGCGCCGCGGCGAGCCCTGGCTGGACCCGCGGGTGCTGCCGCACGTCCGCGCCCTCGCCGACCCGGCCACCGGCCTGGCGGACCCGGACGCGGTGGTCCGCGGCCTGCCCTGGCAGGAACCGGAGGACCTGCCGGAGTCGTACGGCCGCACCGACCTGCACGCCACCATCGACACCGAGGGCCGCACCGGCGACCGCCGGGCCGACTTCGAGGACGTGTACGGCGACTGGGAGGTGCTGCGCGAGCAGGTGCTCGCGCAGGGCGCCCCCGAGCGCCTCGCCGGGGACCTGCGGGAGGCCCTGGCGGTGGCCGCGGACGACCCGACGCGGCTGACCGACGACCAGGCGCTGGCCCTGTTCCACGCGGACGGCCCGGCTCTGGACGCGCTCTGCCGGATCGCCGACGACGTGCGCCGCGACGCGGTCGGGGAGGACGTCACCTACTGCGTCACCCGGAACATCAACTTCACCAACGTCTGCTACACCGGCTGCCGCTTCTGCGCCTTCGCCCAGCGCCGCACCGACGCGGACGCCTACACCCTCTCCCTGGAGCAGGTCGCCGACCGGGCCGCGCAGGCCTGGGAGGTGGGCGCCACCGAGGTCTGCATGCAGGGCGGCATCCACCCGGACCTGCCCGGCACCGCCTACTTCGACATCGCCCGCGCGGTGAAGGAGCGGGTGCCCGGCATCCACGTGCACGCCTTCTCCCCGATGGAGGTGGTCAACGGCGCGACCCGCACCGGGCTGTCGATCCGGGACTGGCTGCAGCGGGCCAAGGAGTCGGGCCTGGACAGCATCCCGGGCACCGCCGCCGAGATCCTGGACGACGAGGTCCGCTGGGTGCTCACCAAGGGCAAGCTGCCGGCCGCCACCTGGGTCGAGGTGGTCACCACCGCGCACGAGCTGGGCCTGCGCTCCTCGTCCACGATGATGTACGGGCACGTGGACACCCCGGCGCACTGGCTGGGCCACCTGCGGCTGCTCGCCCGGATCCAGCAACGGACGGGCGGCTTCACCGAGTTCGTGACCCTGCCGTTCATCCACACCAACGCCCCGGTCTACCTGGCCGGCATCGCCCGGCCCGGCCCGACCGCCCGGGACAACCGTGCCGTGGTCGCCATGGCCCGGCTGCTGCTGCACCCGCACATCCCCAACATCCAGACCAGCTGGGTCAAGCTGGGCGCCGAGGGCGCGGCCGAGATGCTCCGCTCCGGCGCCAACGACCTCGGCGGCACGCTGATGGAGGAGACCATCTCGCGGATGGCCGGCTCGGCGTACGGGAGCTACAAGTCGGTGCGCGACCTCCAGGCGATCGCCGAGGCGGCGGGCCGCCCCCACCGCCAGCGCACCACCACCTACGGCGAGGTGCCGGCCGAGCGGCGGGCCGCGGCGCTGGCCTCCGACGGGCACCTGCCGCAGCTGCTGCCGGTGGTGGACTGACACCGTGCCGTCCCGGCCGCCCCGCACGGGCGGCCGGGACGGGGCACCGGACGCCGGGGGAGGGGCCGATCCGATCGGCTCTTCGAATACAGTGCCAGGGCGCGCGGCCGGCCGACCGTCGCGCGGCCCCCACACCCGAGGAAAGGCGCCCCGTCGTGATGCCACTGTGGTCACGCGCCCAGCAGCAGGACTACCGCAGCCGGGTGCGGGGCTGTCTGCTCGGCGGTGCCATCGGCGACGCGCTCGGAGCCGGCGTCGAGTTCGAGTCGCTGGAGAAGATCCGGGCCCAGCACGGCCCGCAGGGCGTCACCGGCTACCTCCCCGCGTACGGCCGCACGGGTGCCGTCACCGACGACACCCAGCTCAGCCTGTTCACCGTCGACGGCCTGATCCGCGCCCACATCCGGCGCGACACCGGCAGCTGGCACCCGCCCACCGACCTGCACCTGGCCTACCTGCGCTGGGCCGCCACCCAGCGCGACTGGGGCCCGGACGAGCGCCGCCCCGACCTCGGCTGGCTCGGCCGCGAGGAGTGGCTGTACGCCCAGCGCGCCCCCGGCCAGGGCTGCCTGTCCGGCCTCAGCGGGGCCGAGGCGGAGCGGCTCGGCACCCTGGCGGCCCCCAAGAACCCGCACTCCAAGGGCTGCGGCACGGTGGTGCGGGCGGCGCCCTTCGGGCTGCTCACCACCTGGGAGCCGGGCCTGGTGTTCCAGCTCGCGGTGGAGTGCTCGGTGCTCACCCACGGCCACCCCACCGGCTACCTCGCGGCGGGCGCGCTCGCGGTGATCGTCCAGTCCGTCGCCCGCGGCGGCACCCTGGAGGAGGGCGTGCACCTCGCGCTCGCGCTGCTCTCCGAGCGGCCGGCGCACGAGGAGACCACCGCCGCGCTGCGGGCCGCCCTGGACGCGGTGCGGGCCGGCGAGCCGTCCGCCGAGCGGGTCGAGGCGCTCGGGGAGGGCTGGGTGGCCGAGGAGGCGCTGGCGATCGGGGTCTACTGCGCCCTGGTCGCGCACGACGTGCGGTCGGGCCTGCTGCTCGCCGTCAACCACTCCGGGGACAGCGACTCCACCGGCGCCGTCTGCGGCAACCTGCTCGGGGCGCTGCACGGGGACACCGCGCTGCCGCCGGGCCTGCTGGCCGGGCTCGAAGGGCGCGGGGCGATCCTCGAACTCGCCGACGACTTCGTGCTGGAGCTGGTGCACGGCACCGAACTGCACGACCGACGGACCCCGGAGGGGGTCAACTGGACCAGCCGCTACCCGGTGGTGAGTTGAACCGGGACTCCCGGAAACCGGGCCCCCGAAACGGGAGTTGCCCGTGGCGCCGCCGCCGCCGAGGGGCGACGGACACCGCTACGGGCAACTGGTCCGAGTGCGGAACCGGGTGGGCGGGTCAGCCCGGGAGCTCACCGAAGAGGCCGCCCGCGGCGGCCGAGGCGAAGGCGTTCCAGGCCTCGGCCGAGAAGCGCAGCTGGGGGCCCCGGGGGTCCTTCGAGTCCCGGACGGCCACCTCCCCCGCTCCTGGGACGGCGATCTCCACGCAGGCGCCCTGGCCTCCGCTGTGACTGCTCTTGCGCCAACGGGCTCCGTACTCGGACGGGGTGATCATTCGTGGAATTCCTTCTCGATGTCGGCTATCAGCGACCGGCTCTCCGCGACACCGAGCGCGGCCGCTCTCAGGTAGTCGTACAGACCGGTATAGCGGCGCACGTCCGCCTCCTTCTCCAGGTAGAGATCACTCGTCACACCTTCGAAGTAGACAACCGTGGAATCGGCTGACTCGGGGAACTCCAGCAGCGAGAATGTCCCGGTCATGCCGGGATGGGCGCCGTGCGAGAACGGGATCACCTGGATGGTGATGTTCGATCGCTGGCTGAGCTCCAGCATCTGCCGCAGCTGCTGGGCCATCACCTGCTTGCTTCCGACCTCCCGGCGCAGTACCGCCTCGTCTATGACGGTCCACAGGCTGCCCAGCTGGTTCTCGCCGTGGATGCGCTCCTGGCGCTTCATCCGGACCTGCACCCGGCGCTGCACGGCGACCGCGTCGGTGTCCGGCTGGGTGCCCTCGACCACGGCCTGGGCGTAGTGCTCGGTCTGCAGCAGCCCGGGGACGAAGGAGGACTCGTACGCGCGGATCGAGGAGGCCTCGGCCTCCAGTCCGATGTAGACGCTGTACGGGGTCGGCATGTCGTTGAAGTCGTGCCACCAGCCGCGCTGACGGGACTCCTTGGCCATCTCCATCAGGCTGGCGCGCAACTGGTCGTCGGGCACCTTGTAGACGTCGCAGAGGTCGCGCACGTCGCGCTGGCTGATGCTGCGGCGGCCGTTCTCCAGTCGGCTGATCTTCGACTGGGAGACCATCAGGCGGCCTGCGACCTCCTCCGCCGTCATGCCCAGGCCCTCGCGGAGCTTGCGCAGCTCCGAACCGAGGCGACGACGGCGCACGGTGGGATTGACGTTGGCGGACACTTCGACCTCCGGCCGGACCTCTGGTGCTCGTTGGAACGGCAGTCCTCGGAACACTTCGGACATTGGGACCAACCCCCCTGACTCGGAGCAGCATGTCACCTTGGGCCAGGTCGGCGCCGGGGATTCACCGCAGCGCGGTAGAACAGATCATCGGAAAAGTGCTTCCGCGAGACAGCGAAAGCCCCCAGGTGGTAGTGCGGCTCGGTGGTTCGGACAGATGCTGCGCAGACCGCCCCCGGACCGGCCGGCACCTGCCCCGGCCCACGCACGTGCGGGGGCGGGCGGCTCGCCGGGCGTCCGGGGACGGCGAAGGGGCGGTCGCCGGGCGACTCGCGTCGCGGGGCGACCGCCCCTCGGTGCTGGTGGTGGTGCCGGTGGTGCGTGCGGTGCGTCCGGCGCTCGTCGTACTCCTGGCGCCGGTGGCACCGGTCGTGCGTCGGGTCGCTCGGCGCCCTCGGGCGGTGCGAGCGGAGGGGCCTGCGCCGCCGGGTGCGCGGTCGGTGGTGTCGGGCGCCGTGAGGGCTGCCCGCCGGGCCGCGCGGACCGTGTTGCTCAGTGCGTCGTGGTGCTCGGTGGACCGTGGTGCTCGGTCGACCGTGGTGCTCAGTGGACAGTGATGCTCAGTGCGTCGTGGTGCTCGGTCGACCGTCGTGCTCAGCGTGCGCCGACCCGGGAGGCGGGAACCCGCCCGCCCGAACCCCGGCCCGCCGCACGGGCACCGGGACGGCCGGCGGCGGCCCCGGACCCCTGGGAAGAACGGTTCTGCTGTGCCGGAAGGCCGTTCTGCACGTCCATCACGGCGTGCGCGACCATCCCGCCCAGCGGGTCGTACCGGATCAGGTCGCGCAGCCGCGACCGCGAGGACCGTCCCTCGTTGCCCGGGTACAGGTGCTTGCCCAGCCCGACCGAGTGGGCCAGCGCGGCCAGCGCGGCCGTCCTCGGGTCCGGCGGGACACCGGTGCGGATCGCGGTGTCCAGCCGCTGCTTGATCGCGGCGTTGGTGCAGTCGTCGGACGCCTGGTACCGGGTCGTCGGCAGCACCCCGCACACCTGGCCCGGCACGGCCGTGACCATGCCGCAGCGCTCCAGGTGCGCCAGATAGGTCTGCCGCAGCCCCAGCCGGGGCCCGCCGATCCAGTGCGCCGCGCGGACCGGACTGCCGCGTCGGCGCAGCAGTTCCAGTGCGTGGTCAAGGGTCGGGTCGCCGGTCGGCCGTGCGAGCACGACGGCGATCCGGTCTCCCTCCGGTACGATCCGTCCGGCCAGGGACAGCTCGACGAGCTGCGCCCCGGCGAGTCCGAGGTCGAGGGTCTGCGGCTGCGCCGTGGTACCCGTGGTCGGGTCCAAAGCGAGCAGCAAGAGTTCCTCGGGAACAGTTCTGCGGCTCTTGCCCATCCAAGCCTCCCCGCGTGGATGAGAGACAGGGTGACGCCTCTCACACGGGCTTGTCGAGTACGCCTCCGAATCGTGACCTTGCGGTGAAGGTGCGGAACCGGCGGCGGCGGGCCTGGCGTCTGACCGGTGAACAGGCCGTGGCGCGACCGGGCGACGACAATAAGCGCCGGTCGGGCGGGGTGTGCACGGCCGGAACGACCGCCGGTGGCGGAGACTGTACAGGTACACGGGGCGGGGCGTCGGCTTCCCGAAAACGGGTTCGCCGGTGCCCCGCCGGGCGTTGAGGAGGCTGGGATACGTGGGCGAGTCCCCCGACAGGGTGCTGAGGGACGGCGACGAGCGGCGGCGGGACCGCGAGCGCGAACGGACCGGTACGGCGGCGGGCGGCGCCGAGCCGGCCGCGGGCGGCTCCGGCCCGGCGGTCGACGGGGCGTCAGGCACGGCCGCCGCCGAGACCTCCGCCGAGGCCTCCTCGGACACCTCCTCGGACGGCCCCGCGGAGACCTCCGGCGAGACGGCCCCGAAGGCGTCCGCCGACGCTCCGGCGACGGCCCCCAAGGGCGGCTCGACCGTACAGCTCCGCGTCCACGATGTGGACAGCGAGACGACGATGCTGCGGCTGCCGGTGGACAACAAGACCACCGCGCTGCGGCTGCCCGAGGAGCTGGTGAAGGCCGCCGGCAAGGCGAGTTCCGAAGGCGAGGGGGAGAAGGGGGAGTCCTTGCCGGAAACCGCGGAGGCGGCCGAGCCCGCCGGGCGTCCGGTCACCGCCGACCCGCGTCTCACCATGCGGACGGGTGTCGCGGCGGCGGGGAAGGTCGCGGGGAAGGCGGCCGAGCCGGCGGGGGAGACCGGTGCCGAGACCGGCGCCGAGACCGGCGCCGAGGGCGATGCCACCGGCGCCGAGGGCGATGCCGAGCCGACGGCCGTACCGGCCGGGGCTGCTGACGGCGCGGCTGACAAGTCCGGCAAGTCAGACAAGGCCGACGAGTCGGAGAAGCCGGAGAAGGCCGACGGCGCGGGGACCGAGGACGACCCGGAGGGCACCGGCGAGGCCGAGGCCACCGGCGCCGAGGACACCCCCACCCACGGCGACGTGACCCTCGCGCTGACCAAGACCGGGCAGCCTGGTCAGCCGTCGGGTCCGGCCGAGAAGCTGGAGAAGCCCGCGCCGCTGCGCGCCTCCGCGGCCGGCACCGCCCCGGAGCCGAAGCCCGAGCCCGCGCCCGCGCCCAAGCCCGAGCCGCGTCCGGAGCCCAGGCCCGTCCCCGAGCCCGAGCCCGAGCCGACCCCCGCTCCGGCGCCGCTGCCGAAGCCGACCCCCGTGCCCGCGCCCGGGCCGGCCCCGAAGCCGCTGCCGCAGCCCGACCCGCGGCCGGTGCCGCCGGTCCCGCCGCTGCCCAAGCCCGAGCCGCTGCCGTCGCCGGAGAACACCGCCGAGGCGATGGAGGTCCTGGCCTCCCTCAACGCCCGCCCGGTCTCGCCGCTGCGGCGCGCCCTCAAGCGGGTGACCATCTGGACGGTCTTCCTCGCCGTGGTGCTCGGTGCGCTCGCGGTCGCCCAGCTGCTGCGCCCGCTGCCGGACCCCAAGCTGAAGATGACCGCCGCGGGCAGCTACAGCTTCTCCGGCGACGCGCTCGACCTCGCCTGGCCGGCCAAGGGCCAGTCCGCCGCCGAGGTGGTCGGCATCGGCAGCCTCGGCAGCTCGGGCCCGGAGACGCCGGCCTCGATCGCCAGCGTCACCAAGGTGATGAACGCCTACCTGATCCTCCAGAAGTTCCCGCTGAAGAAGGGGGAGAGCGGACCGAAGATCACCGTCGACAAGCAGGCCGCGCAGGAGTCCGGCAACGTCGACGAGTCCAAGGTGACGCTCACCGAGGGCCAGGTGCTCACCGAGTACCAGGCGCTGGAGCTGCTGATGCTGCCCTCCGCCAACAACGTGGCCCGGCTGCTCGCCCGCTTCCACTCCGGCTCCGAGGCCGAGTTCGTCAAGCTGATGAACGACACCGCGGCCAAGTTCGGCATGGCCAACACCATCTACGCCGACCCGGCGGGCTTCAACGCGGACACCAAGTCCACGGCCAAGGACCAGCTGAAGCTGGCCGAGCAGGTCATGCAGGACGAGATCTTCCGGCAGATCGTCTCCACCCCGGAGACCAACTTCAACAACGCGAAGATCCCCAACACCAACAACCTGATCAACGCGAAGACCGGCGTCATCGGCGTCAAGACCGGCTCCAGCACCCCGGCCGGCGGCTGCCTGATGTGGGCCGCCTACAAGGAGATCGGCGGCGTGAAGCGGCTGATCCTCGGTGTCACGCTGGGCCAGCCGGCCACCTCCTCCGGCCCGGACGGCGGGATCCTGCCCACCGTGCTGAGGGTCAGCGGCAAGCAGATCCAGGCCGCCCAGAACGGCGTCACCGGGCAGACCGTGGTGAAGAAGGGCGACGTCGTCGGTTCGGTGGAGGACGGGCTCGGCCACAAGGTCGCGGTCGTCGCGACCAAGGACCTGGTGGTGGCGGGCTTCCCCGGCATCTCCGGCACGATCACCCTGGACCCCCTGAAGATCGGACACAGCGAGCCGGCCGGCAAGGAGGTCGGCGTGCTGCGGGTCGGCACCGGCGACGACGGCTCGGAGGTCCCGGTGGCCCTCCAGAGCGACCTCAACCCGCCGTCCATCCAGTCCCGGCTGCTGCGCACGCTGTGAGGCGCTGAGCCCGGCGAGCCGCTGAGCCCGCCGAGCCGTCGAACGCGGCGAGACGAGGAAAGGGAGAAGGGGAGCCGGTCCACCGGCTCCCCTTCTCCCTTTCGTGTCCTAGACGTCCCGGTCGAACAGCGCGAGCGTGAGCCCGCCGAGCGGCGTCACCCGGTCCGGGACGCCGAACCGGGCGCGGAGCACCTGCGCCTGGTCCGGCGGCATCGCGCCGAGCGGGTCCTCGGTGTCGTCGAGGACGATCAGCCAGATCCGGGACACCTCGCCCAGGCAGGCCTCCGGCTGCGGGCAGGGCGCCGGCGAGAGGTCCTCGGCGTCCTCGGCGCTCCGCGCTACGAAGACCGGGTAGGGGCGCACGTCCGAGGGCAGGTAGTAGCTGACGCCCGGCCAGGCCATCGCCCAGGCCTGGACACCCAGCGGGGCCGCCATCCCGTCCCCGGCGCGGTAGCCGGCCGAGATCTCCCGGGCCGCCGCCTTGAACGGCTCCACCGAGCGGTTGTGCGACCCCACGTACCGCACCGACTGCTGCTCCGGCAGGGCCTTCACGGCCGGCACCGCGAGCAGCCCGGCGGCCAGCAGCCCGGCCACCGCGGTGGCCCCCCGGGGCGCCCGGCCGAGCCGGCGGGCCAGGCCCGTCACCGCGCCGTACACCGCCCCGACGCCGCCGCCGGCCAGCGCCGCCCAGGCGGGCACCGTGAACAGCAGGTACCGCCCGAGGAAGTACGAGGTCTCGCCCGACCAGGACACCAGCCAGACGGCCACCACCGGCAGCACCGCGAGCAGCAGCAGCTGCCAGGCCTGGATCCGCCGGCCGGGCAGCAGCAGCGCCAGCAGCGCCAGCAGGAGGAAGGCGTGGAACACGTCCTCCGAGCCGAACAGCACCTCACCGAAGTAGGTGAGGTCCTCCGGGGAGGGGGTCGGTATCCAGCCCAGCTGCCGGTCCGACTGCCGGCTTCCCAGCAGCAGCACCGGCAGCACCGGCAGCGCCGCCACCACGACCGCCAGCGGGTACTGCTCCAGCAGCCGCCACTCCACCGCCGAACGGGTCCGCCACAGGTGCAGCGCCACCAGCGCCACCTGCCCGGCGACCGTGCTGAAGGAGATCAGGTGCCCGGCGCCGCTCAGCGCCATGGCCAGGCAGTACGGCGCCCAGCGCCGCCAGGACGGCCGGTCCAGCGCCCGCAGCAGGAAGAGCGAGGCCGCCGCGATCGCGCAGGTCACCAGGGCGTAGGAGCGCGCCTCCTGGGCGTACCGGGAGATCTCCGAGGGCACCGCGAGCAGCAGCCCGGCACCGACCGCCGCCACCCGGTTGCCGAACAGCCGCTGGGCGGTGAGCGACACCAGCGCCGCCGCCCCGGCCATCGCCAGCACGGAGGGTACTCGCAGGGCGATCGTCGAGTCGCCGAACACCGCGGTCCAGCCGTGCATCAGCACGTAGTACGCGCCGTTGCTGGCGTCGATGTGCTGCAGCAGCCGGAGCAGGTCGCCCGGCGAGCGGGTGGCCGCCGTCCAGGTCGCGATCTCGTCCCGCCACAGGTCCGGCGTCCCCAGCCGGTACCCGCCCACCGCCAGCATGACGAGCGCGGGCCACACCCACACCTGCCCCAGCAGCCGACCGACCGGGTGCACAGCAGGTCTCATCGAGTCCTTCGTCTCCTTCAACGCGGTGCGCCGGGCGCGTCCCACCATGCCGGGCAGGCTACTGGACCAGCCCTGACGCCCCGTCGGTCCCCCCGTACCCCCTCCGTCACCCCGCGACCGACCCCCGATCCGGTACGCTGTGAGCGGCCTGGTGGCATCCGGGCCGCGCCTCAGTAGCTCAGGGGATAGAGCACGGCTCTCCTAAAGCCGGTGTCGCAGGTTCGATTCCTGTCTGGGGCACAGCGAACACGCAGGTCGCAGGCCCTCCTGCCCACACCGGGCAGGAGGGCCTGCGGCGTTCCCGGGCCCTCGTCGCCATGTCCGGGTGCCCGTCTCGGGGGCGGCGTACCCCTCCGGGAGGAGGCGGCGGTGGGCGGCCGTCCGCCCACGGAGTGATCATGAAGCAGACCTCGTGCTGACGATGCGCGGCCGCCGCGTTCCTAGGCTCGTCGAGATCCCTGCCGGAGCACCGTTGCCGGTCAGGGCGGACGAGCCGGGGACCCATGACGACGTACCGATACACCGTGGCCGAGCTGCGCGGCCAACTGCGCCAACTCATCCTGAGCGGCGCCGCGATCGCGCTGGGGGTGGCCTTCCTGATCGCCTCCGTCGCCGGCAGCGGGGCACTGGTGGACTCCTACAGCCAGACCGCGGCCGCCGAGGTCGGGCCCGGCGACATCCAGGTGACCCGGGCGGTCAGGACGGGCGGGCTGGACGCGGCCGCCGCGGAGCGGGTGCGGCAGACCGCCGGGGTGGCGGCGGTGGCCCCCCGGCTGACCGGCAAGGGCGGCGTGCTGGCCGCCGACGGGCGACCGCTCGACCACACCGCCGCGGTCAGCGCCGTCGCCGAGGACCCGGCGCTGCGATGGCAGCTGCTCAAGGACGGCCGCTGGCCCGCCGGCCCCGGCGAGGTGCTGCTCGACACCGGGACCGCGCACCGGCTGGACGCCGCCGTGGGCGCCGAGGTGCACCTGACCCGGGCCGACGGCACCGCCGCCACCGCCCGGCTGGTGGGCACCCTGGACGAGCGGGGCGCACCGAGCCTCGCCGGAGTCCCGATCATCGGAGTCCCGGCGAACGCGGTCGCCGACTACGCGACCGGCGTCACCACCGACCGGCTCGACGTCAGGGTCACCCCCGACACCTCCCGGACCACGACCGTCGAAGCCCTGCGCACCGCCCTCGGCACCGGCGTCGAGGTGCACACCCGCGAGGCCTCGGTCACCGAGGCGACCCGGCAGAGCAGCACGATGTACGGCGTGGTGCTGGTCGCCGCGCTGTCCTTCGTCCTGATCGCGCTCGCGGTGGCGCGGATGGTGGTCGGCAACACCTTCACGGTGGTACTCGCCCAGCGGACCCGCCAGCTCGCCCTGCTGCGCTGCGTGGGCGCCGACCGGCAGCAGCTGCGCCGACTGATCCGCCGCCAGGGCCTGCTGCTCGGGCTGGGCGCCTCGGCGGTGGGCGTGCTGCTGGGGATCGCCCTCGGCGCGCTCGGCACCGCCGTGGTCGGCGGGCTCGACCTCGGGCCGGTGCACCTGTCGCTGATGCCCTCCCCGCTGACCTGCCTGCTGGCAGGGCTGTTCGGCGTGTTGCTGACCCTGCTGGCCGTCCGCGGCCCGGCGAAGGCCGCCGCGGCCGTGCCGCCGATCGCCGCGCTCGGCGGCACCCCCGCGCCGACCGGCGGGGCGGCCAGGATGCGGGCCGCGGTGTGGACCTCCGGGCTGCTGCTCGTCGGCACGGCGCTGCTGGTGGTCGGGGCGATGACCCCGCCGCCGCTGTCGCTGCTCGCCGTCACCGTCGGCGCCATCGCCAGCTTCTTCGGGGTGCTGCGGCTCTCCCACCGGGTGCTGCCCGCGGTCGTCGCCGTACTGGGCCGGCCCGCCCGAAGGCTCGGTGGTACGGCCGGGCGGCTCGCCACCCAGCAGCTGCGGCTCAACCCGGGCCGCACCGGAGCCACCGGCTCGGCACTGCTGCTCGGCGTGACCGTGATGGTCGGCGCCGTCACCGCGCTGGACATCACCTCGCAGTCGCTGGTGCCCGTGGTGTCGGCGCGCCAGCCCGGGGCCTTCTCGGCGACGGCCACCGGCGGCGCCCTGCCCGCCGGGGCGCTCGGCGCGCTCGGCGCCGAGCACGGGCTGACCGTCACCCCGGTCCGCTCGGCCACCGTCGACCTCGACGGCCGGCCCACCGTGGTCGCCGCCGTCGACGCCACCCGGCTCAACTCCTCGACGGACGACGTGGACCGGGCCCGCGGGCTCACCGGGGGCGACGCGCTGAGCGGGCTCGGCGAGACCGGGACGCGCCGGGTCGGCGACGTCGAGCTGCGCCTGCGACCCGGCCGCAGCAGCCTGCCGTTCACCCTGCAGAGCGGCGCCACCCTGCTGGTGACGCCCGCGACCCTGGACCGCCTCGCCCCCGGCGCGCCCGTCACCACGGCCTGGATCAGCCCGGCCACGGGCGACGACCGGCCGACCGCCCGCCGCGCCCTGGACCGCGCCCTCGCCGACCACCCGCAGGTGACCGTCGCCGACACGGCCGCCCAGGCCGACACCCTGCGCTCCCTGCTGGACCGGCTGAAGACCGTCAGCATGGCCCTGCTCTCCTTCTCCGTCGCCATCGCCGGCCTCGGCGTCGCGGCCACCCTGATGCTCAGCATCAGCGAACGCTCCCGCGAGATCGGCATGCTGAGGGCGATCGGCATGTCCCGCGAGCAGCTGCGCCGGATGCTCACCCTGGAGGCCCTGCTCCTCTCCCTGGCCGGCGCCCTGGTCGGGACCGCGCTGGGCGTCGGCTACGGGTGGGCTGCCGCGCGCTCGGTCACCTCGACCGTGGGCACGGTCGGCACCCCGCCCGTCCTGCCGGTGCTGGCCGCCCTGACCCTGACCGTGCTGGTCGGCCTGGCCGCCGCCGTGCTCCCGGCCCGCCGCGTCGGCCGCATGAGCGCGGTGGCCGCCATGCGGGCCTCCTGACCGCGGTCGCGGTCGCGGTGGCGGCCGGTGCGCCGGGAGCCGGGAGTCGGGAGTCGGGAGCCGGGAGTCGGGCGCTCAGGCCAGGATGACCCGGGTCCGGGCGCGGGCGGCCGACCGGTGTCGAGGGCGAGGTCGGCGAGGAGGGTCTCGGTCTCGCGGGTGGTGCGCAGGACGACCGGGTCGAGGTCGGCGACGACGAGTTCGCGCCGGTCCTCGCTCGCCTCGGCGACCAGCCGGCCGTCGGGGCCCCAGACCGCGCTGCCGCCGCAGGTGTGCCAGCCGTCCGGTTCCACGGTGCAGCCGGCCGTCCCCGGGCGGTAGTGCTCGCGTTCGCTCTTGAACAGGTGCTGCTTGTCGTAGCGGGTGACGAAGCCACCGTCCGGCCCGAGGACGAGGGCGGAGATGCGCAGGTCGGCGCCGTCCTGTACGGCGGCTCCGACGATCGCGGCGGTCCCGGTCTCGCGGCAGGCCTCGGCGATCGGCGCGAGACGCGGATCGCCGAGGCCGACCGGGTACTTGCCGGGGTCGGTGCGGATCAGCTCGGGCTCGTACCCGGAGAGGAACTTCTCCGCGAACAGCACCAGCCGGGCACCGGCCCGGGCCGCCTCGCGGATCAGGTCGGCGGCCTGGGCGACGTTGGCGGGTATGTCACCGGTCACGGCCCGGGCCTGGAGGTGGCGATCCGCAGCGGCTGCTCGGAGTGGCCGGTGGGCGCGGTGGGGGAGGCGGGAGCGGAGGTGTCGGACATGGCCGGCACGCTGGCGTGGCGGCCGGCAGCGGGCAGGGGTTGACGGCGGGTCAGCGGCCCGTCCGGCCCGTCCGGCCCGTCCGGTCCGCCCGGGGCCTACGCCCGCAGGTCGTGGGGCCCGTCCTCGTCCGGTGCGCCGGCGGTGTGCGAAGGCCGCCCGGCGGACACGGTGACTCGCTGGACCCGGGGCCTGGTGCGCCAGTTGACCCGACGTACGTCCCGGGCCAGTGCGCCGGGGCGCCAGACCTGGATCACCGCGGTCACGGAGCCCAGCACGATCCCGGCGGCCAGCCAGCCGGCCAGCACGTCGCTGGGCCAGTGCACCCCGAGCGCGACCCTGGTCCAGCCGATGGTCAGCACTGTCGCGGCCGCCACCACGCAGGCGGCGGTCCGGCCGCGACGGTGGACCCGGTACCAGAGCAGGCCGACCAGAACGGCACAGGTGATCGCCGAGGCCATGGCGTGTCCGGAGGGGAAGCCGGGGCCGCCGGCGTGCGAGACCGGGTCGGTGAAGGTGGGTCGGCTACGGCCGAAGGCCAGCTTCAGGGCCCACAGGGCGCCCCAGCCGACCAGGGTCTGGGCGGCGACCCAGCCGGCCAGCACCCGGGCGCCGATCAGCCAGAGCCACCCGGCGACGATCCCGAGCAGCGTACGCATCGTGACGGTCCCGCCGATGTCCGAGAGGGTCTGCACCGAGGCGGTCCAGATCCGGTGTTCCCGGGCGTAGGCGTGCAGTTCGCCGATCCACTCCTGGTCGAAGCGGACCAGTGGGCGCCATTGGCCAGTGACCAGGACCGCCAGCAGGCCGAACAGCGCGGCACAGCCCAGCGCGAGCGCGGTGTCCCGAAGGAGACTGCGGTTACGCGCGGTGAGGAGGGTCGTGCTGTTGGTCAGGTGCATGGTTGACACCTTCCCAGTGTCCTGCGCCGAGCAAGAGCCGGAGTGATAGCGATTCGGCATCGTTTGTGCGGAGGACCTGCGTGCGCCGGGGTGCGGGCGCGGGCGGAAAAGGGGGCGCACCGGGAACGTCGGCCGTTCCTCGCGGGTTCACACGGGTAGGCGGCGACGGGGTGTGGGTCGAGTGAAGAAATCGATCCCGCAACGGTCGTCCGATGGCACGGGTAGTGCCCGACTGGTCACCCAGGGTTCGGAGTCGGGGTGAAAACCGGCAGGATACTGCATCGCCGGGAAGAATCTGAGCGACTTGGGAATGTTGTCCGGAATCTGTTCGTTGGATCGTTACGTGTGAGCCCCCAGGGGCCGCACATCTTGCCCTCACGAGGCAGGCAGGCAGATCTCGGCAACACCAGCAAAGGGAGCAAGCATGGCCACCCGTGCCGTCGTTCGCGACAGGGCCGACCGGAGTCGCGCGGCCCGCCCGACCAACCTCGAGGCCGACCGCGACCTGGTCGGCATGTACCTCGACGAGATCGCCAGGACACCCCTGCTCGATGCCGCCGAGGAGGTCGAGCTCTCGCTGCGGATCGAGGCCGGTGTGTACGCCCAGCACCTGTTGGAGGAGGGCGGACTCCCCGACGGCGTCACGCGTGAGGAGTTGGAGGCGATAGCCGCCGACGCCGAGCGGGCCAAGGACGTCTTCATCCGCTCCAACCTCCGGCTCGTGGTCGCCGTCGCCCGGCGCTACCCGCGCAGCGGCCTGCCGCTGCTGGACCTCATCCAGGAGGGCAACGCGGGCCTGGTGCGCGCCGTCGAGAAGTTCGACTACGCCAAGGGCTTCAAGTTCTCCACGTACGCGACGTGGTGGATCCGGCAGGCGATCACCCGGTCCATCGCCGACCAGTCCCGCACCATCCGGCTGCCCGTGCACCTGGTGGAGGAGCTGGGGCGGATCCGGCGCGTCCAGCGGGAGAAGTCCAAGGAACTGGGCCGCGAGGCGGAGCCGGCCGAGATCGCGGCCGAGCTGGACACCACCGAGGCCCGGATCAAGGACGTGCTGGACTGGGCGCGCGACCCGGTCAGCCTCAACATGTCCGTCGACGACGAGGGCGAGACCCAGTTCGGCGACCTCGTCGAGGACACCGGGGCGACGTCCCCCGAGGACGCCGTGATGGTCATGCTCCGCCGCGAGGAACTGGACGACCTGATCGGGCGGTTGGACGACCGCACCGCCTCGATCATCCGCTCCCGCTACGGGATGGAGGACGGCCGCGAGCGCACCCTGACCGAGGTGGGCAAGCAGCACGGCCTCACCCGTGAGCGGATCCGCCAGATCGAGAAGCACGCCCTGGCCGAGCTGAAGAAGATCGCGGACCACGCGGGCTTCGAAGCCGCCTGACGGTCCAGCCGGCCCCACGGGCCGAGCCCCTCACCCGGGCCCTGGCGCGGAGCGCTCCGCACCGGGGCCCGAGGCGTGCCACGGGGCTCTTAGTCTGGAGGGGAGGGACGAGCGGATGGAGTGGACGGCGTGAGCGAGCAGGGACAGGGACAGGAAACGGGCGGGCGCCAGGACCAGGCGCTGGAGGCTCGGAAGGCCTCGGCCGCCAAGGCCAGGCTGGTCTTCCGGGACCCGTTCGACCAGCAGTCCGGGGACGACACCGACACGGGCTGGGGCGACCGCCCCGGGGCCGGGGAGAGTGGTGGGCGGGGGCTGGACTGGTACCTGAGCCAGCGCCCGCCGCACCACGGGGACTGAGGAGCGGGACTGAGGATCGGGGGACGGGGGAGCGGGACCGTGGGCGACGCGCGCCCACCGGTCAGCGCAGCGGCGTGACCAGCGCGTCGCGGATCTCGGTCAGTAGCTGGACCTCCTTGAGTTCGGCCTCCTCCGCCTTCTCGGCGGCGGACTTGCGGTGGGCCGCCAGCTTGTTCATGGGCAGGATCAGAACGAAGTAGACGACCGTCGCGGTGATCAGGAACTGGAGCGCGGCGCTGAGCACGGATCCCCACAGGATGAGGACCCCGGACGTGACCTCGCCGGTCGGGCTCACCTCGCAGGGCCCCTTGAGGCAGGAACTGTAGGACGCGAGGTCCTTCGTTCCGAAGACGCCGACGATCGGATTGATCACGCCTTTGACGAAGGCGCTGATGATGGCGGTGAAGGCCGCGCCGATGACCACGGCCACGGCGAGTTCGACGACATTTCCACGCAGCAGGAATTCCTTGAAGCCCTTCATGCCGCCTCGAACGACGAAGTCGCATTCCGGTTACGGGTGATCTTCCAGAGTCTCGGATTGACAACCCGTCCGGCCCAGCGGGCCCCCGTGCGGCGGCGGCAGACCGGCCCGCCCGGGCCCCAGCGCCAGCGCCGCCGCCGTCGCGAGCAGCGCCAGCGCGGGCACCCCGGCCCGGCGTCGCACCGCGCTGCGCCAGCGGTGCCACCCGCCGCACCCGCGCCGGATCGGCGGGAAGCTCGGCAGCTCCTGGCGGGGCGGTACGGCGGGGGCGGGCAGCGGAAGGGAGAAGCTCACGGTCGTCATCGACGCACCTCCGGGTGTCGGCGGGCCGGCCCCTCGCGGACCGGACGAGCCACACGATGGGCGTTTCCGTCGAACTCCGGAAGTCCTTTCCCCAGCCCTGTGGACAACCCGGCCCTGTGGACGAGTTCGTCCACTCACGAGAGTGATGCGGGCCGGTCCGGCTTGACCGGTTGCCCGTGCGGAGGCATGCGGAAAGGCCCGCCACCCCGCGCGGAAGCGGGGTGGCGGGCCTTTCCGAGGACTGCGGGCCGTCCGGGCCGGTGCCCGGCGCCGAGGTCAGCTCGCGGCCGGAGCCGGGCTGGACGAGGTCGAGGAGCCGGAGCTCGACGACGACGAAGCGGAGGTCGTGGACGTGCTGGACGACGTCGAAGAGGTCGACGACGACCCGGCGCCCACCGAGCTGCTGGAGGAGGAGCGGCTGTCGGTCCGGTAGAAGCCGGAGCCCTTGAACACGACGCCCACGGCCGAGAAGACCTTGCGGAGCCGTCCCTGGCAGTCGGGGCACGTGGTCAGCGCCTCGTCGGTGAACTTCTGCACCGCCTCCAGGCCGCTGCCGCACTCGGTGCACTGGTACTGGTACGTGGGCACTTGTCTTCCTCCTGGCACTCTCGCCTGATGAGTGCTAACGATGGTCAATGATGCGGTATTCCGCGGGATCAGTCCAGCGACTCCGGTGTGAGATGGGCCGGGTCCGGCCGCCGGACCGCCGCCCGCTCAGCCCTTGGCCGCGCCCACCAGCCGCCCGGCACCACCGCGCTCCGTCGAGCCGGAGCCCGAGCCGGAGCCCGAGCCGGAGCCCGAGCCGGAGCCCGATCGGGGGTCCGAGTCGGAGCCAGAACCGTCGGCCGGAACGCCCCCCGGCGCCACCAGCAGGTGCCGCAGCGAGAACAGCGCGACCAGCCCCAGCCCCGCCCCGATCACCGGCACCAGGAACCCGGTCGAGGGCCCGTGCCCGTCGATCAGCCGGCCCGCCGCCATCGAGCCGACGGCCAGGCCGAGCCCGATGGCGCCGGTCAGCCAGGTGAAGGCCTCCGTCTTGGCCCCGTCCGCGACCAGCGTCTCGACCAGGGTGTAGCCGCTGATCAGGGTCGGCGCGATGGCCAGCCCGCAGACCAGCCCGGCGACGGTCAGCGCGACCAGGTTCGGCATCGCCCACAGCACCGAGCAGCCCAGCACCAGCAGCGCGTAGCTGATCAGCATCCGCTGCTGCACCGGTCGCCGCCAGGCGACGACGCCGTACAGCACACCGGCCAGCATCGAGCCGCCGGCGAAGATCCCGTACACGGTGCCGCCGGCGTCGTGCTGTCCGACCGAGTCGGCGAAGGCGTTCACCGACACCTGCATGCCGCCGAACACCGCGCCGACCCCGAGGATCGACCCGGCCAGCAGCCGGACGCCGGGGGAGGCGAGCGCCGAGGCGTGCTTGGTGCCGGGCTGGGGCACGATCCGGGCCGGGGCGGTACGCCGCTGGGCGGCGAAGGCCAGGCCGCCGACGAGGGTCAGCCCGGCTTCGGCGACCAGGGCGGTGGCCGGGTTGGCGAGGGCGGCGATGCCGGAGGCCAGGATCGGGCCGATCACGAAGGTGAACTCGTCCGTCACGGACTCGAACGCGAACGCGGTGCTCACCCGGGCCGCGGAGGACTCGGAGGCGCCGTCCGCGGTGAACCTGGCGACCCAGCGGGCCCGGACCATCGCGCCGACCTGCGGCACGCTCGCACCGGCCGGGACGGCGGCCAGGAACAGGCTCCAGGCGGGCGCGTGGCCGAGCGCCAGCGCGATCAGCACGCCGACCGAGACCGCGTGCACCAGGACGGTCGGCACGAGCACCGCGGCCTGGCCGTAGCGGTCCGCGAGCCGCCCGGTCTGCGGCCCGATCAGGGCCTGGGCGACGGCGGCGACCGCGGTGACCGTACCGGCGGTGCCGTACGAACCGTGGGTCCGGGTGACGAGCAGCAGGATGCCCATGCTGAGCATCGCGTACGGCAGCCGCGCGACGAGGGCGGGGAACAGGAACGTCCAGGCCCCGGGGGTGCGCAGCAGCTCGCCGTACCCGACACGGGCGGGGGCCGGAGCTGCGGGGGTGGTGGCCGCGTGGTCCGCGGCGGTGTCGACCGTTCGGCGCGCCGTCACGGTCGGTCCTTCCTGCTGCCTGGTAGCGCGGCAGGGCATGGTGGAGCCCCGACGGCGCCGAGAGTCGTCCTCTCGCGCGTCGACCGGGGTAGATACCGGGTCGGGCCGGCCTGGTGGCCGGGGACCGGACCGCGGCCGCCGAGCGGTCGCGCCAACTCTGCGTCAGGCAGATGCTGGGGGTGGTCTAACGATGGTTATACGGCTGGTCGGGCCAGCATACAGTTACGCGCGTAGACACCGCCACCCACCCCGCCCCCGCCCCCGGCTCCTGGACGTAAGGCCGGGAGCCGGGGGCGGGGCCCGGGAGCCGGGGGCGGCCCGGGCTCACCGCCCGCTCAGCCACCCCGCGAGCTTGCCGCCCTTGTCCACGGCCCGCAGTCGCCGCTCCGCCGCCTCGCCGACCTCGTCCGTGGTGACCACCAGCAGCTCGTCCCCACCGCGCAGCACCGTCGCCTTGTCCGGCACGAAGGAGTTCCCCTCCCGCACGACCAGGGTGACCGCCGCCCCCTTGGGCAGCCGCAGCTCGCTGATCTCCACGCCCGACATCTTCGAGGCGGGGGAGAGCGCGACCGACAGCAGGTGCCCGTGCAGCTTCTCCAGCGGCGCGGATTCGATGCCCAGGTCCTGGCCCATGGCGCCCTCGCCGATCCGCAGCCGCTTGGCCACCCACGGCAGGGTCGGCCCCTGGAGCAGGGTGAAGACGACGACCAGGATGAAGACGATGTTGAAGACGTCCTCGGCCTGGTGCGCGCCGGACACCACCGGGATGGTGGCGAGCACGATGGGCACCGCCCCGCGCAGTCCGGCCCAGCTCAGCAGCGCCTGCTCGCGGGCCGGCACCTTGAAGGGGGTCAGCGAGAGCATCACCGACAGCGGCCGGGCCAGGAAGACCAGCACGGCGCCGATCACCAGCGCGGGCACCACCGCGTCGCCCATGGACTCGGGCGTGACGAGCAGGCCGAGCAGCACGAACATGCCGATCTGCCCGATCCAGGCCAGTCCGTCGGCGAAGCCCCGGACGGCCGGGCCGTGCGGCAGCTTGGAGTTCCCGAGGATCACCGCGCTGACGTAGACGGCGAGGAAGCCGGAGCCGTGCAGCAGCGCGCCGCCGGCGTACGCCAGCACGGTGAGCGCCATCACGGCGATCGGGTAGAGGCCCGAGGAGGGCAGCGCGACGTGCTTGAGCCCGTAGGCGCCCAACTTGCCGACGGCGAGGCCTATCGCGGCGCCGATCGCCAGCTCGGCGATGATCGTGCCGATCAGGACGTACCAGGGGTCCAGCTCCCCGGTGGTGGCGAAGGCGACGACCAGGATGACCACGGGCGCGTCGTTGAAGCCGGACTCGGCCTCCAGCAGGCCGGTGAGCCGGTGCGGCAGCGGGACCATCCGCAGCACCGAGAAGACGGCGGCCGCGTCGGTCGAGGAGACGATGGCGCCCAGCAGCAGCGAGGTCCGCCAGTCCAGGCCGACCAGCCAGTGGGCGCCGGCCGCGGTGGCGAAGACGCTGACGCCGACGCCGACGGTGGCGAGCACGGTCGCGGCCGGCATCACCGGCTTGATCTCGCGCCAGCTGGTCTTGAGGCCGCCCTCGGCGAGGATCACCACGAGTGCCGCGTAGCCGAGCACCTGGGTGAGCTCGGCGTTGTTGAAGGTGACACCGATCCCGTTCTGGCCCAGCGCCACACCGATCCCCAGGTAGATCAGCAGGCTGGGCAGCCCTGATCGGGTCGAGAGGCGTACGGCGCCCACCGCGAACAGCAGGATCACGGAGGACTCAAGCAGGAGCTGGTTCAGGTGGGAGACGTTCACGCAGGGGCACCTCGGGCAGGCAGGGGCGGACGGGGTGTCTGGCGGTGCTGTGGGGTCGACGCGTTAAGAAGTCGTCAATACTCCCCTTGTGGATCGTTACGCAGTCTAACATTTTGCCATATCTTTAGCTTGGTCCCCCGTTCACGGTGCCCGGCCCTCTCGGCCTAATGTGGTGCCCTGTCACGGCCGCAGGCCCTGGACACGCCCGCCCGCCCCGAAGTCAGGACCGCAAGGACCCAGATGCCCCGCTCGAAGAAGTTCCGGCGCGCCCGTCTGATCGTGATCGTGCTGGTCGTGCTGCTGGTGGCCGGCGCCGGCTACGGCGGCTACCGCGGGGTCTCCGCGGTCCGCGCCTCCTTCCCGGAGGTCGACGGCAGCGTCAAGGTGGCCGGCCTGAGCGCGCCCGTCGACGTCAAGCGGGACGCCAACGGCATCCCGCAGCTGTACGCCGACACCAACGAGGACCTGTTCCGCGCCCAGGGCTACGTCCAGGCGCAGGACCGTTTCTGGGAGATGGACGTCCGTCGGCACGTCACGGCCGGCCGGCTCTCCGAGATGTTCGGGGACGGCCAGGTCGACACCGACGCCTTCATCCGCACCATGGGCTGGCGGCAGGTGGCGCAGAAGGAGTTCGACACCAAGCTGTCGCCGGAGACCAAGAAGTACCTCCAGGCCTACTCGGACGGCGTGAACGCCTGGCTCGCGGAGCACCCCGGCGGCGCGAAGGCCTCGCTGGAGTACAGCCTGCTCGGCGTCGTCAACAGCGGCTACCAGCCCGAGCAGTGGACCCCGGTCGACTCGGTGGCCTGGCTCAAGGCGATGGCCTGGAACCTCTCCGGGAACCTCCAGGAGGAGATCGACCGCTCGCTGCTGGCCCAGGACTTCGGCCCGGACAAGATCGCCGAGCTGTACCCGGACTACCCGTACGCCCGCAACGGCACGATCGTGAAGACCGGCACGGTGACCGGCGACAACTACCGCCCCGCCGACGGCTCCCCGCAGTCCGGCGCGGCCCCCGGCACCGCCACCGCCCAGGGCGCGGCCACCACCAAGGCGCTGCTGCAGGGCCTGACCGACCGGATCGACGCGATGCCGCAGCTGCTCGGCCGCCCCGGCCAGGGCATCGGCTCCAACTCCTGGGTGGTCGCCGGCTCGCACACCACCACCGGCAAGCCGCTGCTGGCCAACGACCCGCACCTCGGCCCCGGCCTGCCCTCGGTCTGGTACCAGATGGGCCTGCACTGCCGGACCAGTTCCCCGGCCTGCCAGTTCGACGTCTCCGGCTTCACCTTCGCGGGCATGCCCGGCGTGGTGATCGGCCACAACAAGGACATCGCCTGGGGCTTCACCAACCTCGGCGCCGACGTCACCGACCTCTACCTGGAGAAGGTCACCGGTCCGGAGACGTACCAGGTGGACGGCAAGGACGTGAAGTTCGACCTCCGCAAGGAGACCATCAAGGTCGCCGGCGGGGAGGACCGCACCATCACCGTCCGCACCACCCAGACCGGCGCCCCGCTGATCTCCGACCAGAGCAGCGAGCAGCAGAACGTCGGCAAGTACGCCCCCAACGGCCCGTCCGCCCCCGACCGCGGCACCGGCGGCTACGGCGTCGCCCTGCAGTGGACGGCGCTCAGCCCCGGCAAGACCATGGACGCCGTCTTCGAGCTGGACAAGGCGAAGAACTGGGACGAGTTCCGCGCCGCCGCCAAGGACTTCACCGTCCCCGCGCAGAACCTGATCTACGCCGACGCCAAGAACATCGGCTACCAGGCCCCGGGCACCATCCCGGTCCGCGGCAAGGGTGACGGCACCTACCCCGCGCCGGGCTGGGACTCCACGTACCAGTGGAAGGACCCGATCCCCTTCACCGCGCTGCCCTGGAGCCTCAACCCCTCGGCCGGCTACATCGTCACCGCCAACCAGGCCGTGGTGGACCCGAGCTACAAGTACAACCTGACCAAGGACTGGGAGTACGGCACCCGCGCCAAGGAGATCACCGACCAGATCGAGGGCCTGCTCAAGAACAACGGCAAGATCTCGCCGGACGACATGCAGACCCTCCAGCTGGACAACACCAGCGTGATGGCCAAGACGCTGGTCCCGCTGCTGCTCAAGCAGCCGGTCAGCGACCCGTACGTGCGCGAGGCCCAGGACCTGCTGAAGGACTGGAACTTCCACCAGGACGCCGACTCGGCGGCCGCCGCCTACTACAACGGCGTCTGGCGCCAGCTGCTGATCCTGGCCTTCGGGCAGAAGTTCCCGGCCGACCTGCGTGCCAAGGACAACTGCCTGCTGGTCCGCCAGCAGGACGACCCCACCAAGCCGGACAGCTCCACCAAGATCGTCACCGAGTGCGGCACCCGCGAGCCGGGCAAGGCCCAGCCGGACGGCGGCGACCGCTGGACCGAGGTCGTGCGCCAGCAGCTGGAGAAGCCCGACAGCTCGTGGTGGACGTACATCGACGACCAGCACAAGGAGCAGAAGGGCCTGGACAACCTGCTCCAGGAGGCGATGAAGAACGCCCGCCAGGAGCTGACCTCGCTGCTCAGCAAGGACGTCTCCACCTGGAGCTGGGGCCGCCTGCACAAGCTGGAGCTGCGCGAGCAGACCCTCGGCACCGACGACTCCTCGATCGCCTCCGGCGCGGTGCACAAGCTGCTCAACCGCGGCCCGTACCGGCTCTCCGGCGGCTCGGCGGCGGTCGACGCGGCCGGCTGGAACGCGGCGGCCGGCTACCAGGTGGACTGGATCCCGTCGATGCGCATGGTGGTCGACTTGAACGACCTGGACGCCTCGCGCTGGATCAACGTCGGCGGCGCCTCCGGCCACGCCTTCCACGACAACTACAACGACCAGACCGACCTCTGGCTCAAGGGCAAGCTGCTGACCTGGGCCTCCTCGCCGGACGCGGTCGAGAAGGCCACCAAGCACAAGCTGGTGCTGACCACCGGCTGACGGCCGTGGAGCCCGTACGGCCGGTACAGCCCGTACGGCCCGGCCACCGGCGGCCCCGCTCCCCCCGAGGGAGCGGGGCCGCCGCCGTTCCCGCCCGCGGCCGCCGGCCTCAGCCGAGCCCGCGCACCCCCGAGGGCAGCACCGCCAGGTCCACCGGCCGGTCGTGCGGCTCGGCCGGCACCCGCTCCAGCAGCTCGTGCTCGTACAGCAGCACCGCCAGCACCGGCCGCGCCCCGGCCCGCTCCAGCCGGGCCAGCACCCGGTCGTAACTGCCGCCGCCCCGGCCCAGCCGCAGCCCGGAGCGGTCCACCGCCAGGCCCGGCAGTAGCACCACCGCGGCCTCCGTCACCGCCTGCGGGCCGAGCCGCGGGCCGACCGGCTCCAGCAGCCCGCGCCCGGCCGGGGCCAGCGCGTCGGGGCCCGCGTACTCGGCCCAGTCCAGGTCGTTGTCGGCCAGTAGCACCGGCAGCAGCACCCGCACCCCGCGCGCCCGCAGCGCGTCCAGCAGCGGCCCCGTCCCGGGTTCGGAGCCCACCGAGACGTAGGCGGCCACCGTGTCGCCCGCGGCGGCCAGCTCACCGGCGTGCCGGGCCAGCGCGTCGGCCGCCGCCGAGCGTTCCCGGGCGGCCAGTTCGCGCCGCCGCGCCAACAGCCGTGTCCTCAGGCCGCTCTTCTCGTTGGGCATCCGATCCTCGTTCATCCGATCCTCCTGGCCTGCGCACCGTCGACGCGCAGAGCCTGACACGCGAAGGGGCGCCCCCATTGACCACCCCGCTGCTGGTCCAGGCCCTGGCCGCACTGAGCGTCCCCGCACTGGCCGGCGCCACCGCCCTCGGACTGCGCGGGCGGCGGGAACGGGCCGGGGCCGCCGCCGGGGCGCAGCGGCTGCGCGCGCGGATCGCCGAACTGGAGGAGCGCTGCGCCGAACTGGAGCGCACCGCCTCCTGCGACCCGCTCACCGGTGTGTGGAACTACCGCCACCTCCAGCTCACCCTGGACCGCGAGATCGAACGGGCCCGCCGGGCCGAGCACACCGAGCAGGCCGAAGGGCCGCGCCCGCTCGCCGTGCTGATGCTGGCCATCACCGGCTTCGACGCGGTCGTCGCCGAGCACGGCCGGGGCCGGGCGGGCGCGGTGCTGCGCGACCTCGCCCAGCGGCTCGCGATGGAGATCCGCCGGGCCGACACCCTCGGCCGCTACGGCGGCGAGGAGTTCCTGGTGGTGCTGCCGGACACCGGCGCCGAGGGCGCCGCGCAGGTCGCCGAGCGGCTGGTCTGGTCGGTGCGCCGGCACCTGCTGCTGGACTGGTCCTCCGGCCCGCGCGATGCCCGCCCCGCCGCCGGCAACGGCCTGACCGCCGCCGCCGGCATCGCCGTACTGCCCGAGGACGGCACCCACGCGGCCGTCCTGCTGCGCGCCGCCGACGCGGCGCTCGCCGCGGCCAAGGCGGCCGGCGGCGACTGCTGGCGGCTGTCGACCCGGCCGCCAGAGGAACCCGACCGGCCCGGCGGCGACCGCCCCGAGCAGGCCACTTGCCCGCCCGGTCACGGAGCGGAGGGCGAAGGTGACCGTTCGGAAAAGGCGGGTAGTCTGTCGGCCTGTGTCGGCGGGGACCTGCTCTCCCAGCCGGTCGTGACCCATACACCAACCACCGTGGCCGGGCCCCGCGACGCGCTGTCCCAGCCGTCCGACTGCGCTCGGCCGGGCGAAAACGTGCCTGAGTAAGGTAAACGCATGACGACGACCAACTCCCGAGTGCCGGTAACCAAGGCCGTGGTTCCCGCGGCCGGACTGGGCACCCGCTTCCTCCCGGCGACCAAGGCCACCCCGAAGGAGATGCTCCCGGTCGTCGACAAGCCGGCGATCCAGTACGTCGTCGAGGAGGCCTCCGCCGCAGGCCTGTCCGACATACTGATGGTCACCGGCCGCAACAAGCGCGCGCTGGAGGACCACTTCGACCGCGCCTACGAGCTGGAGGAGCTGCTGGTCCGCAAGGGCGACGAGCAGCGCCTGGCCAGGGTCCGGGAGTCCGTCGAGCTGGCCAACATGCACTACGTCCGCCAGGGCGACCCGAAGGGCCTGGGCCACGCCGTCTCCGTCGCCGAGCAGCACGTCGCCGGCCAGCCCTTCGCCGTCCTGCTCGGCGACGACCTGATCGACCCGCGCGACCCGCTGCTCTCCCGGATGATCGAGGTCCAGCAGCAGCTCGGCGGCTCCGTCGTCGCGCTGATGGAGGTCGACCCCTCCCAGATCCACCTCTACGGCTGCGCCGCCGTCAAGGCGAACGGCTTCGGCGAGGACGTCTTCCAGGTGACCGACCTGGTCGAGAAGCCCGAGCCCGGCGAGGCCCCGTCGGCCTACGCCGTGATCGGCCGCTACGTCCTCGACCCGCTGGTCTTCGAGGTGCTGCGGGAGACCCCGCCCGGCCGCGGCGGCGAGATCCAGCTGACCGACGCCCTGCGCGAGCTGACCAACCGCGAGGCCGCGGACGGCGGCCAGGTGCACGGCGTGCTCTTCAAGGGCCGCCGCTACGACACCGGCGACCGCGCCGACTACCTGCGCGCTATCGTCCGTCTGGCCGCCGAACGCGAGGACCTGGGCCCGGAGTTCCGCTCCTGGCTGCGGGAGTTCGTCGACACCGAGATGCAGGACTGACGCAGGAACGACCACGACCGAGAGCGAGCCGCCGATGACCGGGTCCACCGAGCACAGCACCATGCCCAGCGCCTGCTGCGACACCGGAACGGACCCGGCCCCGGCGGCCCCGCGGCTCTGGACGGTGGACGAGCACCTCGCCGACGTGCTGGCCGCGGTCGGCCCGCTGCCCGCGATCGAGCTCCGACTGCTCGACGCCCAGGGCTGCCGGCTCGACGAGGACGTGGTCGCCGACGGCGACCTGCCGCCCTTCGACAACAGCTCGATGGACGGCTACGCGGTCCGCACCGCCGACACCGAGGGCGCCACCGACGCCTACCCGTCGGTGCTCTCGGTGGTCGGCGACATCGCCGCCGGCGCCGCCGAGCTGCCGAAGGTCGGCCCCGGTCAGGCCGCCCGGATCATGACCGGCGCCCCGCTGCCGCCCGGCGCCCAGGCCGTCGCCCCGGTCGAGTGGACCGACGGCGGCACCGGCACCGGGGTCGCCGCCGCCGCGATGACCGCGCCCGTCCCCGACGAGGAGGTCCGGGTGCTGCGCCCGGTCGCCGCGGGCGCGCACATCCGCCGCCGCGGCGGCGACGTCGCGGCCGGCACCCGGGTGCTGGAGGGCGGCACCAGGCTCGGCCCCGCCCAGCTCGGCCTGCTCGCCGCGATCGGCCGGCCCACCGTGAAGGTCCGCCCGCGTCCCCGGGTCGTGGTGCTGTCCACCGGCAGCGAGCTGGTCCAGCCCGGCGAGCCGGTCGGCCCCGGGCAGATCGCCGACTCCAACAGCTTCACGCTCACCGCGGCCGCCCAGGAGGCCGGCGCCATCGCCTACCGGGTCGGCGCCGTCCCGGACGACGCCGACCGGCTGCGCGCCGTCCTGGAGGACCAGCTCGGCCGGGCCGACCTGATCGTCACCAGCGGCGGGGTCAGCGTCGGCGCGTACGACGTGGTCAAGGAGGTCTTCGAGTCCTACGGCGGCGTCGACTTCCGGCGGCTGCGGATGCAGCCGGGCAAGCCGCAGGGCTTCGGCCGGATCGGCGGCGCGGCCGGGGTGCCGCTGCTCGCCCTGCCCGGCAACCCGGTGAGCGCCTACATCTCCTTCGAGCTCTTCGTCCGCCCGGTCATCCGCACCATGCTCGGCGCCGCCGACGTGCACCGCCCGGTCGTCCGCGCGGTGTGTCCGACGGCGCTGCGCTCCCCGGCCGGCCGCCGGCAGTTCCTGCGCGGCCGTCACTCGGCGGCGGACGGCACGGTCGAGTCGGTGGGCGGCGCCGGATCGCACCTGGTCGGCGCGCTGGCCCGGGCGAACTGCCTGATCACCGTCCCCGAGGAGACCACCGAACTGCCCGCCGGCAGCGAGGTCGACGTGGTGTTGCTGGACTCCTGATCGGCCACCAGGACCCGTGAACGGTACGGTAGCGCGGTATTCGACCTGCGCGCCCCTGGAGTTCCCCGTGACGACACCTCCCCCCGGCGACCGCCTCACCCACGTCGACGACCAGGGCGCGGCCCGGATGGTCGACGTCTCCGAGAAGGCCACCACCGCGCGCACCGCCGTGGCGGCCGGCCGGGTGCGGGTCTCCCCGCAGGTGGTCGAGCTGCTGCGCGGCGAGGGCGTGCCCAAGGGCGACGCCCTCGCGGTGGCCAGGATCGCCGGGATCATGGGCGCCAAGAAGACCCCTGACCTGATCCCGCTCTGCCACCCGATCGCGGTCTCCGGCGTCAAGGTCGACCTCGCCGTCGCGGACGACGCCGTCGAGATCACCGCCACCGTGAAGACCGCCGACCGCACCGGCGTCGAGATGGAGGCGCTGACCGCCGTCGCGGTGGCCGGGCTGACCGTCGTCGACATGGTCAAGGCGGTGGACAAGGCGGCCACGATCGAGTCCGTCCGGGTGCTGAGCAAGACCGGCGGCAAGAGCGGCGACTGGTTCGCCCCGGAGGTGGACGCATGACGGCCCCGGCCGGGAGGGCGCTGGCCGTCACCGTTTCGAACCGGGCCGCTGCCGGGGTCTACGAGGACCGGGGCGGCCCGCTGCTGGTGGCCGGCCTGACCGCGATGGGCTTCACCGCCGACGGCCCCCGGGTCGTCCCGGACGGCGAGCCGGTGGAGGCCGTGCTGCGCGAGGCCGTCGCGGCCGGCTACGACGTGGTGCTGACCACCGGCGGCACCGGCATCTCGCCGATGGACCTCACCCCCGAGATGACCGCCCGGGTGATCGACCGTCAGGTCCCCGGCATCGCCGAGGCGGTCCGCGCGTACGGCCGGGAGAAGGTGCCGACCTCGGCGCTCTCCCGCGGGCTCGCCGGGCTCGCCGGACGTACCCTGATCGTCAACCTGCCGGGCTCGACCGGCGGCGTCAGGGACGGCCTGGCCGTCCTGGAGCCGCTGCTCGCCCACGCCGTCGACCAGCTCGGCGGCGGGGACCACCCCCGGACCGACGCCCCAGCACCCGGGAGAGCGCACTGAACGGCGGTTGGCCGGTAGAACTCCGGGAGGGGGAGGTCGTGCTGCGCCCGATCCGGGCCCGCGACCAGCGCGAGTGGCAGGAGGTCAGCCGCCGCAACCGGGACTGGCTGCGCCGCTGGGAGGCCACCGTGCCGCCAGGCCCGGCGGGTCGGGCGGCCGGCCCCCGGCCGACGTACCGGCAGATGGTCCGCTTCCTGCGCGGCGAGGCCTCGGCCGGCCGGATGCTGCCCTTCGTCGTGGTCTACAAGGGCCAGCTGGTCGGCCAGTTGACCGTCGGCGGGATCACCTGGGGGTCGATGTGCTCGGCCAACATCGGGTACTGGGTGGACGAGGCGGTGGCCGGCCGCGGCATCATCCCGACCGCCGTGGCGCTTTCGGTGGACCACTGCTTCCGCACGCTCGGGCTGCACCGGATCGAGGTCTGCATCCGTCCGGAGAACACCCCGAGCCGACGGGTGGTGGAAAAGCTCGGCTTCCGCTCGGAGGGAATCCGTCCGCGCTATCTCCACATCGACGGCGACTGGCGCGACCACCTCGTCTACGCGTTGACCGACGAGGAGGTCCCGGAGGGGATGCTGGAGCGCTGGCGGGCGCTCAGTTCAGGGCGCGACTCAGGTAATTGAATATATGTTCGAAACAAATATCGATATGGCATCGGAGGGGCACCGGACCCCCACAAATAGCGGCAAAATAGTCGGAGAATCAGCTTGATCACACGACACGCCGTGCCAAATTGCTGCCAGGCCTTCCCGGCGCCCGTACGGTGTGAATCGTGAGCAGTAGCGGCCTTATCTACGCCGTCATCGTAGGGGCCTGGGCCGCCTATCTGGTGCCGATGTGGCTCCGCAGGCAGGACGAACTCAACGAGGCGCGCCCGACGGAACGCTTCAGCACCGCCATCCGCCTGCTGGCCGGGCGTTCGGCGCTGGAGCGGCGGGCAGCCCGGGCCCTGGGCGACGAACCGCGTGACGACGAGCAGAGCAACGACGGTCCTCCCGAACGGGACGCGACCGCCTCCGGCGACCCCGCGCGGGAGCCGGAACCCCCGGCGCAGCGCCCGGCCGAACGGCCGGCGCCCGGGCCGATGGCCGGGACCGAGCGCCGGGCGCGGCTGCTGGCCCGCCGGCGGCGGATGGTCACCGCCCTCTTCCTCTCCTTCGCGCTCGGCGCGGTGGTCGCCGCGGTGGCCGGACTGGCCTTCCTCTGGGTCCCGGCCGTCCCGGCGGTCCTCCTCACCCTGTACATCGGCCACCTGCGCAAGCTGGAGCGCCAGCGGTACGAGGTGAAGCTCGACCGGGTCCGGGCCGCCCAGGCGGCCGAGCGGCTGCGCAAGCGCGAGCAGCAGCGCGCCGCGGCCCCGGCGCCCGGCGACGCCCCGGCCGAGGCCCCCGTCGCCGCGGAGCCGGCCCCGGCCCCGCCCGTCGGGGAGCGGGCCGCGCGCCGTGCGCACCTGCGGCTGGCGGCGGACCCGGAGCAGCCCACCGTCTCGGTGTCCTCCGCCTCCGCGGTGGCCGAGGCGACGGAGCACGAGGAGTGGGTCGACGGCATGCGCGAGCGCGGTGCGGCCGGCCCGGACTCCTGGGAGCCGGTGCCCGTCCCGCTGCCGACCTACGTGACCGCCCCGGTCGCCCCCAGGGTCTCCCGCGGCCTCGACCTGTCGTCCCCCGGCACCTGGACGGCGGGCCGCCCCGCGGAGCCCCGCAAGACCCCGCTGTTCGACCAGTACGCCGAGCCGCAGGCCCCCGAGTCGCGCCCGCGCGCGGCCAACGAATGACCAGGGCCACCCCCCGTCGGCACCGCGAACCGGGGGGTGGTCACGGACCCCCTCCGAAAGGTGCTAGAGTTTCTTCTCGTTGGGGCTGTGGCGCAGTCCGGTAGCGCACCTCGTTCGCATCGAGGGGGTCAGGGGTTCGAATCCCCTCAGCTCCACCCAACGACTATTTACGAGTCTGACTCGTAGGTGGTCACGAAGTCCCGCTCGGCCGGTTCGGCTGAGCGGGACTTCTGCTTTTGGTGGGCCTGTTCGAGGCGGCGTGCGATGGCGATGGTGCTTCGTGACGTAGATCATGGGATCGCTCGGCTGCTCTGGGAGCGGTCGGGCTGGGGTGGGCATGCGGAAGCCGCCGTCGAGCGGCAGGCCAACGGCTGTGTGATGCGAGTCTCTTCAGGGCTTCTGTGAGCTGTTCGTCAGCCGGGCGGTGGGGGAAGGCCGTTGAACTCCGCGGGGGCGGCGTGAGGTCGTCGTAGTCCTCGACGGTGTGCGTCGTTGTGAGCTCCGGGCTGGTGGTGCAGAACCAGTCCTGGATGGTCAGCAGGTTGATCATGAGGATCATCAGGGCGAGCAGGATCGCCTGGGCGACGCGTCCGTGTGCGAGGCGCTTCTTCGGGTCGGCGATGTTGATGTGGTGGCCCTTGGCGCGGCCGTTGACGGACTCGTTGTGGGCCCGCATAAGTTTGTAGGCGTCGTGCCAAGCCGGGCTGAGGTAGGGGCGGTCCTGGCGGAGCTTGTCGATCTTGCCGAGGTCGCCGGGGCGGACCGTGATCGTCGGCTTGCGGCAGATCCGCGGCAGGTCTTTGACCGGGGGAGGCCGCAGGCGTTCTGCAGGGGCGATCTGGACGCTGGGCTTCGCGGCGAGGTGGGCCGCGGTGGAACGGGTGCTGGTGAGGTCGACCACGGTGGGCGGTCCGGCCTGGGGACGGTGCGCGCGGTTGAAGCGGGGGCAGGTCACGGAGGGGGAGGGCCCGGCGGCCGGGCACTGGAGACGGACCGTCCCGTGCCGGTCGGGACCCTGGTTGCGCTTGAGAAAGTAGGGCTCCCGGGCCGCCAGCCGCTGCCGCAGTGCGCCGCCTGTGATCGCATATGTGCTGCAGGACAGCTGCTTTCGCTCTGAGACTCCGGAGATCACACAGTCGGGCAGCGTGTTCGCGGGCCGTAGCAGCCAAGCGGCCCCAGGGACGGGCCAAGTCTGCTACGTTCACCGTGCGCGAATAAACGGTCACGTGTGCGAGTCATACGCACGTAGCGCCCCTCGCGGCCGAAGCGGTTCGTGAGCGTGGCGTACGTCGGCTGGCAGGGGGGACGGACATCCATGAACGCGTACGCAGGCTCGGGCGGGCCTTATGCCATCCCGCCGTCCACGTCATCGGCCGGGCCGTCCTTTGGGGTCGACTCGGCAGACTTGGACACGGCTGCCAAGGCGGCGAAGGACACCGGCGAGGCGATGCCGAATGAGCTCAAGGTCATTCACGAGCCCTCGGACACGGTGGTCGGCGCCATGTCGGGCTGGCGGGTCGGAGCGTCGCTGAAGAGTTGCACGGCCGCGTGGGAGGAGTGCCTGAAGAGCCTGGCCACGGAGATCGACAATGTCAGCATCAAGCTGAGTCAGACGGCGGCCGACTATCGAAACGCCGACAAGAACAGCGCCGTGAGCCTCGCCCCCTACGGCGCAGGCGGCTCTTCGCAGGCGGGGAGCTGATGGTCACTCTCGCTCAGCTACGCGACACCGACCTGTCCGGCCTCGTGCCGGCGGCCACCGCGTACGACACCCTCTCAGCCAACTTCAACAAGCACGTCCAGACGATGCATCACGAGGTCGTCCGGCACATTTACAGCGCGAGCTGGGTCGGTAACGCCGCCGGTGCCGCCAATGCTTCCCTGCAACGCACCAGCGAGCGCCTGGACGCGGCGCACACTGAGATGTCGGCGGTTTCCGGGCTGCTGCGCGAGGCTTACGACAGCTTGCTGCTGGCCCAGCTCAAGCTGAAGGAAGCACTGCAGGACGCTCAGAACCGGGGACTGACCGTCGCCGACAGCGGGACGGTGACCTGGCCCGCGCCATCCAAGGCTGAGCAGAACGACCCGGGTTACAACATCCCCGAACAGGCGAAGGCGCTTGCGAACCGGATATCCGGCGCCGTCACCGAGGCCGACAACGCCGACCAGAAGGTCGCAGCGCTCCTGGACGCCCTGACCGAACGCGCGCGCAACGGCTCCGGGCTGGAGACCGACAAGGCCGCTGCCGATCTGAAGGCCGTTACCCAGCAGGGTGTCGACCTGATGTCAGCCGGGTTTCCGCCCGCCGGTACGCCGGCCACCGAGGTCAACTCCTGGTGGAAGAGCCTGCCCCCGGACGAGCAGCAGCGCTTCATCCAGACATTTCCGGACCTGCTCGGAATGCGCGACGGCATTCCGGCGGAAGCCCGGAACCAGGCCAACCGCCTCCAGCTGACCCACCTGCTCGACGTCTACGAGCACAAGCCCAACTTGACGGACGACGAGAAGCAGAAGCTGGACGGCTTCCGCGCGATCGATGCCAAGCTGAAGGGGTACGGGGACCAGAAGCCGCCGATCTTCCTGCTCGGCGTCAGCGAGGAGGGGCAGGGCCGCGGCATCCTGTCCTACGGCAACCCGGACACCGCGAAGAACGTCAGCGCGTACGTGCCCGGGCTGGGCACCAAGCTTTCCGACGTCGCCAACAAGGACGGCGACCGTGCCCGGAACGTGTGGCAGGCAACGCAGAACGCCGACCCCACTGCCTCGGCCGCTTCCATGGTCTGGCTCGGCTACGATCCACCGCCGGGTCTGGACAAGCTCGCCGACGGTGACACCCGGACGCTGGACGTGATGGACACCGACCGCGCCGTCAAGGGCGGCGCCGCCTACGACAAGTTCATGGCGGGCCTGCGCGCCACCCACGACGGGCCGCCCGCACACCTGGTCGCCCTGGCCCACAGCTACGGCTCCACCACGGTGGGCATGGGCGCCCAGATGCCCGGCGGCACCGGTGCCGACGACATTGTCCTCGTCGGTTCCCCTGGCACCGGCGCACAGAAGGCCTCGCAACTGAACATCGACCCCAGTCACGTGTGGGTCGGCGACGCGGAGAGCGACCCCGTCAGCCATCTGCCGTCCGCGCCCCGTGCCGCGATGGGCGCCCTGGACCCCGTCCTTGGAGGTCTCGGCAGCGACCTGTACACGGCCGCCGGTGGCCAGCCCAACCAGCTCTGGTTCGGCCAGGACCCGGCCAGCAAGGAGTTCGGCGCCAACCGCTTCGCCGTCCCGTTCGGACTGCCCCAGGAGTCCCACTCCAACTACATGGAAAAACCCGACCTGAAGGCTGGCCCGAACGACAACGCGATCTCGTCCAACAACATCGGCCAGATCGTGGCCGGCAGGTACAACCACGTCACCAGGCAGGACCAGCGATGATCGCATTTCCGAGCAACCCGCTGCCACGGCGCCTGGCCGCAGTCACCGCGCCTGTGGCGCTCGCGTTCGCCCTGACGGCCTGCAGCGCCGTCCGCGACGTTGTCAGTTCCTCGCCGTCCACCTCGTTGGTGCCCCCCGAGCAGGCCCTGCTCCGCCTCAACGCCCTCCTCGACGACTCGCTCGCCCAGGTCCGGCCCCGCCCGCAGTACTGGGACGCCTGGCCTCACTCCACCGAACAGAGCGGCGGGATCGACGACCACTCCCTGGGCTACGCCACCGCCACCCGAGACCGCTACGTCATGACCAAGATCGCCCCGGCCAAGTACCCCACCCTGCTAGGCATGGTCGAGCAGGGCTGGAAGGCCAAGGGTTACACGGTCGCCACCCCCGCCGGCTCCACCCTGCCTTCCCTGACCGCCCGAACCCCGGACGGCAACAGCGTCACCATCACCATCTACGAGTTCGGCAACATCGACATCAGCGCGGCCGTCTCCCATATTCCCGTCATCCGCGACCGTGATCCGTTCGGCACCCCCACGCCCGACCCCGTGATGGCCAACGGCAACCTCGACATCATTCCCAAATACGACGACCCGTTCTGGTCGAACTGATCACCCAGCAGCTCCGCCAACCCGCCCCCGGGCAGGCCCGCCGCACGGCGGGCCTGCCCCGGCCTGCCGGACCATCGGTTGTCCCCTTCGAAGCCCTGCTCCCCACCTTTCTCCAAAGGCTCCGCATGACCCCCGAACAGGCTGTCCAGGTACTCGACGCGCTCCTCGACGAGACGATGGCCGCGATCCGCCCCCGCCTGCGTTACTGGGATGGCTGGCCGCGCTCCGTCGAGCAGACCGCAGGCCCCGACGACCGATCCCTGGGCTACGCCATTGCGACCCGCGACCGCTACATCATGACCAAGATCGCCCCAACCAAACACGGCGCACTGCTAGGCATCACCGAACGCGGCTGGCAGGCCCGCGGGTACACGATCACCTCCGTCAACCCCAGGCAACCGGCCATGTTCGCCACCACCGGCGACGGGCACGGCGTATGCGTGCTCTTCGGTGCTGCCGGCAACATCACCTTCCAGGCGGCCGTCGGCCCCATCCCGGTCATCCGCGACCGTGACCCCTTCGGCACCTACATACCCGAGCCGACCCTGGCCAACGGCAACCTTGACATCATCCCCCGGTGCGACGACCCATTCTGGTCGTACTAAAAGCCCACCGTGTCCAGGTACCGGTAACTCGGCGTCTGCCGTACCTGATCTGCGACCGATCAGAAGGCCTCACCTGATCGAGGGGGAGCCACCTCGCACTGGGAGCAGCTCCAGATCCCCGGCACCGGCTACGCCGTCGACGTCGTAGCACGGCTCCCCGTTGATCCCGGCACATTGGGGACGCACCCCGGGAAGCGGGCTGCGGAGTCCTTGCCGGCATGTGGCGGAAAACACGGTCGCCCTGCGAGGTGCTGCCGGTGTGACACGTCCGCCCCAGCATGGGAACGGAGCTGGCTGGAGAGATGCGGAAACGACCTTAAGCGGCCTGGGAAGCGATCTTCACCAGGCCGTAATTGTCCCTGGTCAGCGCCACCCGTGAACGGCCCACCCAGCAGATCGACTCCGGTCGGTCGACGAAATCCCGCCGGGAGGCAACTCCCGGCGGGATTTCGCGTTTTGGGCTTCGGGCCCGCGGCCGGGGCTGGTTCCGGGGTGGCTGTGGGCGAGATCACATCACCCTTCCGGGCCCGTTTCTGACGCGGTTTGGGGCTCGGAGGGGTCGGTTATGGTGGGTGGGCCCAGACGCTGACGAGGGAACGATCTGGTCTATCTCGACGGGGTGCCATCGCGGTGCGCGAGTTCGGTCTGAAACGGTGGGGGCGGCAGACGGGCCCGGAACGGGCCGGCGGCGCAGCGGAAACCGGAAGATCGAATTCCTGGACCCTCCCGGCGGCCTGCGTGGCGGCGGTGTCACTGGCGGTGTTCGCCTGGTTCCGGCACACCCACGGGGCCACCATGGTCGACATGCTGGTCTACCGGGCCGAGGGCGAGGCCGTCGTCCGCGGCGAGGACCTGTACGCGATGCGGCTGCCCGGCTGGGACCTGCCGGCCACCTACCCCCCGTTCGCGGCGATGCTGTTCGTGCCGAGCACCTGGTTCGACGTGAGCACCCTGCGCATCCTGGTGATGCTCCTCAACTACGCGCTGCTCGCCGCGGCCGTCCACCTGTCGCTCAAGCTGGCCGGCTGGCCGAAGCAGCACCGCGCGGCCGTGGTGATCCTGGCGACCGGCCTCGGCATCTGGCTGGAGCCGGTCTTCACGACCTTCCAGTACGGCCAGGTCAACCTCGGCATCCTCTGCCTGGTCCTGTGGGACCTGACCCGCCCGGACGGCCACCGCCTCAAGGGCGTGGGCATCGGCCTGGCCACCGCCATCAAGATCACCCCGGGCCTGTTCGCCGTCTACCTGTTCCTGACCGGCAGGGTCCGGGCCGCCCTGGTCTCGGCCGGCACCTTCCTGGCGGCGGGCCTGATCGGCTGGGCAGCGCTGCCGGACGCCTCGCGGGGGTTCTGGACCACCTACCTCTGGGACCCGAGCCGGGTCGGCGTGACCGTCCTGGTGGACAACCAGTCGCTGCGCGGCGCCGTCTGCCGGCTGCTCGACGTCAACGACCCGGGCCCGGTCGGGCTCGTCGCCTCGGCGCTGGTCGCCGCCCTCGGGCTCGGGGTGGCGGTGCTGGCCGGACGCTCGACGCGGATGCTGCGCCGGGCCGACGCCTGGGGCGCGGTCTGTGCCGCGCTCACCGCGCTGCTGGTCTCGCCGATCAGCTGGACCCACCACTGGGTCTGGTGCGTCCCGCTGCTAGCCCTGCTGGCGGTGGAGGCCAGGACCAGGGGCCGGCAGGTGCTGTTCGGCCTGACCCTGCTGGTGTTCCTCTCCCACGTGATGTGGACGGTGCCGCATCGGTGGGGCCGCGGCGTCGCCTGGTACTGGCAGCTGCCCGGGGCGATCTACCCGCCGATCGCGATCGCCGTCCTGGTCACCCTGGGCGTGCGGCTGTACCGCGCCCGGCGGCAGGCCGCGGACGGCGCCGGGACCCCACTCGCCACCAGGCCGGACCGCGAAGCCGCCCTGACGAACCGGACCTGACGGACCGGACCCACGGACCCAGACCGGACGGATCGGACCCGACGTGACCACCCAGACCGCACCCCCGCCGCCGGCCGCCGCCGGACCGGCCGCCCGCCGACTGGCCGAGGCCGTCCTGCTCGGCCCGGCCCGGCGCACCGCGCTGCTCACCGCGCTCTGCTTCGCGGTGACCTGCGCCATCGGCCTGCAGGGCTGGACGTCCGTGTCGCTCGGCGGCTTCGACCTCGGCATCTTCGACCAGGGCGTGCGCGGCTACGCCCACTTCGGGCTGCCCGTCTCGACGCTGAAGAGCTTCCACCACGAGTTCCCGCCGGGCTTCTCGCTGCTGGGCGACCACTTCTCGCCGGTGCTGGCGCTGCTCGCGCCGCTGTACTGGATCTGGGACGACCCGCGCTCGCTGATCATCGGGCAGTCGCTGCTGTTCGCGGCCGGGGTGCCGCTGGTCCGGCGGATCGCCGGGCACGCCTTCGCCGCCGCCGAGCCGCGCACCGCCCGTCGGGCCGCCGACCTGGCCGGCCTGGTCTACGCGCTCGGCTGGCCGCTGCTGGTGGCTGCCCGGGTGGGCTTCCACGAGGTCGCCTTCGCGGTGCCGCTGACCCTGCTGATGCTGGAGCGCGGCCTGGCCCGCCGGTACGGCACCGTGGTGCTCGCCGCCCTGCTGCTGTGCTGCACCAAGGAGGACCTCGGCCTGATGGCCGGGGCGTACGGCCTGGTGCTGCTGCTGCGCACCCGCCGCACCGGCGACCGGGCGGGCCGCCTCACCGGTCTCGGGCTGCTGCTGGGCGGGCCGGTCGCCTCGGTGGTCGCCATCACCTGGCTGATCCCGGCGATGGGCGGGGAGCCGGGCTACTACTGGAACTACGGCTCGCTCGGCACGGATGGCGGCGACGCGCTGCGCAACCTGCTGCACGACCCGTTCCTGCTGGTGCAGGCCGCCTTCGACCAGCCGCTCAAGCCGCTGCTGCTGCTCTGGCTGTTCGGCACCACGCTGCTGCTGCCGCTGCGCTCGGCCACCGTGCTGTGCGCGCTGCCGCTGCTGGCCGAGCGGATCCTGTCCAGCAACCCCAACCACTGGTCGATCGCCCGGCACTACGACTCGCTGCTGTGGCCGGTCCTGCTCACCGCCGCGATCGAGGTGCTGGGCCGGCTGAGCGCCGTCGGGCGGCCGGAGCGGAGCGTGCGGCGGGCCCGCCGGCTGGGCCTCGGCGCGGCCGGCATCGCCCTGCTGGCCGCGGTGCCGATGGGGCTGCTGCCGCTGGCCCTACCGTCCTCCTGGGAGCCCAAGACGAGCGAGGCGGCGCTGGTGCGGGCGGCGGCGCTGATCCCGGACGGGGCGTTCGTCGAGGCGGACAACCAGATCGCGCCGCGGCTGACCGCCCGGACGGACGTGGTGCTGGTCGACGGCACACCGCGCGGGCGCGAGTACGTGCTCACCCGGGGCGACAAGCGGTCCTTCCCGTTCAAGACGGACAAGGAGCAGGCCGAGCGGATCCGGCTGCTGCTGGCGCACGGCTACCGGCAGGTGTGGGCCGAGGACGGGGTCGTGCTTCTGCACCGGGAGGGCGACGAGCCGATCCCCGGCGAGCACGTGCCGGGGCCGGACAGCAAGCCGGTCCAGGACGAGGTCCCGTCCGACGTGGGGCACAACCTGTTCCGCGGCTGACCGATGCCCGCGAACGCGCCGGAGGGCCGGCCGGAACGACGTCCGGCCGGCCCTCCGCGGGCTCTCGGGGTGCCCCTCAGGGGCGGTCGGAGCCGGTGTAGCTGCCGCTCGGGTGGGAGCCCTGGGCCGGGACGGAGCCGTAGCGGCCGGGCCGGTGGCCGTGCGGGTGCCGGGTCAGGTTGTAGCCGAGGACGCCGGCCAGCGCGGCCAGGAAGCCGCCGCCGATCGTCCAGTACCAGCGGCTGTTCCAGCCGGAGAACCAGCCGGTGTACCAGTGCTCCTCCTGTGCCACCGGGGCGGCCGCCTTGGCCGTACTGGCGCCGCCGCCCGCCGGCGGGACCAGCGGGGCCTTCAGCTCGCCGCCCTCCGGCTGGGCGTTGTCGGCGTCGCCCTCGGCCGCGACGTGCAGCTTGACCGCGGAGGCCAGGCCGAGGTCGGGCTGCGGGACGTCGCTGACCGACAGCCGCACGTAGTAGGTGCCGGGCAGCGGGTCGCCGGACCACGGCTCGGCCCAGGTGCGGACCTCGCGCAGGGTGCAGTCCAGCGCCAGGGAGGCGGCGCCCTGCTCGGCGGTGGCGTTCTGGGTGCCGGCGGTGCACGCCTGGCGGCGGCGCAGCCCGTCGAAGACCTCGACGGACCAGGTCTGCGGGCCGTGCCGGTCGGCCGTGGGGGCCAGGGTGACGGCCAGGCTGATCGTCGGGGTCTGGCCCTCGGAGGCGCCGAACGCCCAGTACAGGTAGTCACCGGTGGAGACGGCGACGTTGGCGTCCTGGCCGGGGGAGAGGTTGACCGCGGTCAGGAAGGAGGTGCCGGCCTTGGTGGCCGGGGCCGGGGTGCCGCTCGCACTGGCCGAGGGGGACGGCGAGGCGGCCGAGGCGGTCGGTGCACCCAGGGCGCTCAGGGCCAGGGCGGGCAGCAGGGCGAGGGCGGCGAGGGCGCCGCGGATCGTCGTACGCATGGTCAGTTCTCCCTCCAGACGGAGATCCGCCAGCGCGCGATCCAGCCGAAGACCAGGCCGAAGGCCAGGCCGGCCAGGGTGAGGGTGAGCAGCAGGATCCAGCCGCGGCCGAGGCCCATCGCGGCGCCCTCGGGAGCGGGCGAGGCGGAGGCCAGGTCGACGGTCAGCTCCAGCGGCATGCCCGGGTCGGCCTGGACGCCGGCCTGCGGGGCCAGCGAGTTGCTCACGACCAGGCAGACCGTGGTCTCCGGCTTGTCCTTGGCGTCCTTGGAGGCGGTGGGGCTCGCGGTGACGTACCCCTTGGAGTCGGCGGTGGACCAGCGCAGGCCGGTGGAGACCACGTCGGTGCGGGAGCTGCCGGCGTCGGTGCCGCGGACCAGCTCCTGGCCGGTCGCGCTGGTGGCCTGGAGCAGCACCCCGTAGTCGCGGGCCACCGGGCGGTCCAAGGCGACGCTGACCGAGGCGCGCAGCTCCTGGCCGGACTTGACCGGGACCTTGTAGACGCGGTGCTCGGAGAACTTCTCGCGGTCGGTGTAGACGCCCGGGGCGAGGACCGGGGCGTTCTCGCACTTGTCGGTGCCGGTGGTCTTGACCGGGGTCACGGTGTAGGTGTCGTTGGAGCGGTCGACCAGCTGCTTCACCTTGTCGGTGAGCTGCTCCTGGGTGCGGACGTCGGTGTAGGTGCCGCCGGTCGCGTTGGCGATGCAGAGCAGCTGCTGGCGGGTCTTGTCGTCGTGGGCGAGGCCCAGGGTGTCGACCACCAGGTGGATGCCCTGGGAGGCGAGCTCGCGGGCGACGTCACAGGGGTCGGGCGGGGTGCAGGTGTCCTCGCCGTCGGTGATCAGCACCACGCGGCGGGTGGTCTCGCCCTTGCCGAGGTCCTGGGCGGCGCCGCGCAGGGCCAGCCCGATCGGGGTGAACCCGGTGGGCCGCAGGGTGGCGACGGCGGTCTTGGCCTCGACCTTGTCGGTCTTGCCGACCGGGTAGAGCTGCTTGGTGTCCTGGCAGCCCAGGGCCTTGTCGTTGCCGGGGTAGGTCGCGCCCAGCGTGCGGATGCCGAACTCGGTCTCCGCGGGCAGCGCGTCGATCACCTCGTTCAGCGACTGCTGGGCCACCGCGATGCGGCTCTTGCCCTGGATGTCCGCTTCCCGCATGGAGCCGCTGACGTCCAGGACGAGGTCGACCCGGGGGGCCTCCTTGGTCTTGGGAGCGGCCCCGGCTGATGGTTCGTCGGCGTGGGCGGGCAGGCCGAGGAGCAGCGAGGCGCCCGTTATCGCCAGGGCCGCCAGCAGGCTGCCGAGCCTGGTCTGTGGTCGTCGTCCGGTAGTCACCCGGCCGATACTAGGGATCATCAGTTCGTCATGGCGAAACGAGTCCCGATCGTGCCCCGACCAGCCGCAGCGTGAACTCCGGCGCACGGATGGGGAATTAGCTCACGCCGGCTTTACCGCCGATGGATAGCCTTCCGTACACAACGGGCCGGGACGGGGGCGTGATGGAGCTGACGGCGGTTGGCAAGCGGTACGGGCGGCGGGAGCGGTGGATCCTGCGCGGGGTCGATCTGGCGGTCGGGCCGGGCGAGTTGGTGCGGATCGCCGGGCGGAACGGGAGCGGCAAGTCGACGCTGCTGCGGCTGGTCGCCGGGATCGAGCGGCCGAGCACGGGGCGGGTGGTGCGGCCGGGGCCGACGGCCTACGTGCCCGAGCGCTTCCCGCCGGCGCTGCCCTTCGACGCCGTCTCCTACCTGCTGCGGGTCGGCCGGGTGCACGGGCTGTCGGCGGAGCGGGCGCGGCGGCGGGCGCAGGAGTGGCTGGACCGCTTCGGTGTCGCGGACCGGGCGGGCACGCCGCTGAGCCGGCTGTCGAAGGGCACCTGCCAGAAGGTCGCGGTCGCCCAGGCGCTGCTGCCCGAGGCGCGGGTGCTGCTGCTGGACGAGGCCTGGACCGGGCTGGACCCTCAGGCCAGGGCGGTGCTGGACGAGGCCGCCGCCGAGCGGGCGGCGGCGGGCGGCACGGTGCTGTTCGTCGACCACGACCCGGCCCGGCTGGCCGGGCTGACCAGCGCCGCGTACCGGGTCGGCACGGACGGCGCGCTGCGGCCCGTCGAGGACGGGGCGGGGGAGCAGGGGCGGGAGGGCCCGGTGATGGAGGTCGAGGTGGACGTCGAGGACGGCGCCCCGCTGCCGCCGCTGCTGCCGGGGGCGCCGGAGGTCACCGCGCTGGCCGGGACGGCGGTGCGGCTGGCTGTCCCGGCCGCACACTCGGACGCGCTGCTGCGCCGGCTGCTGCTGGGCCGCCCGGCCGTCCGGGTGCTGGCGGTGCGGCGGCGCGAGGAGCCCGGGACGGGGGAGCGGTGATGGCGCGGATCGGTTCGCTGACCCGGTACCACCTGGAACTGCTGCTGCGCTCGCACGCCTGGCTGCCGCCGTTCCTGGCGTACGCGCTGCTGCTGGTGGTGGGGGTGGCGGTGGGCGACCCGCTGCTCGGCGGGCTCGGCTTCGGCGCGGGGGTGCTGCTGCCGGTGAGCGCCTGGTACGTGCGCAGCGTGCTGAGCGCCGAGCCGCCGGCCTCGCGGGCCTGCCTGGTGGCGGCGGCCGGCCCGGTCCGGGTCCACCTGGGGGCGCTGCTGGCGGCGCTGACGGTGTCGCTGGTGCTGGCGGTCGGTCAGGTGGCGGCGGTGTGGTGGACCAGCGGGTCGGTGGCCAACGCGGGGGCGGAGCGGGATCCGGGGGCCGGGGCGGCGGTGCCGGCCGGGCTGGCGGCCTCGGCGGTCTGCGCGCTGCTGGGGGTGCTGGCCGGGGCGCTGGCGAACCGTCCGGTGCTGGGCCGGGCGCAGTACGGCATCCCGACGGCGCTGGCGCTGGCCACGCTGCTCCTGGTGGTGCCGTACTCGCCCGCCAACGCGGCGGTGCGCGGGCTGGTGTCGGCGGCCCGGACCGGACGGGTCGCCGTGCCGTGGCCGAGCCTGGCGGCCGTCGTCGTCCTGCTGGCCGTGGTCGGCGGGGGGGTGGCGGTGCTGGCCGGGCGGCGGGCGGAGTGAGCGGGCGTGCCGGGTGATTCCGGCAATGGCGGACACACCGCAGCGAAGAGCCGAAAATATGGATAACACTCGTTAGGGTGCGGAATCGGGACACGGCGCCACCATGCGGACGCCCCTCCCCGGCCTGTCCGACACCCTGGAAGGACCCCGCAGTGAGCAACCTCTTCGCGATCGCCTACCCGGACCTCGCCACCGCCCAGGCGGTGCGCAGCGAGGCGATCGGGCTCCAGAAGCAGAAGCTGATCGAGCTGGAGGACGCGGTCGTCGTCGAGCGTCGCGCGGACGGCCGGATCAAGCTGCACCAGCAGGTCAGCACGACCGGGGCGGGCGCCGCCGGCGGCGCGCTCTGGGGCGGGGTCATCGGCCTGCTGTTCTTCATGCCCCTGGTGGGCGCGGCGGTCGGCGGTGCGACCGGGGCCGCGGTCGGCGCCTCCACCGACATCGGGGTGGACGACGACTTCATGCGCCAGGTCGGCGAGCACCTCCAGCCCGGCACCGCCGCCGTCTTCCTGCTGGTGCGCAAGGCGACCGCCGACAAGGTGGTCCCGGCGCTGGCCCGTTTCGGCGGGCGGATCATCCAGACCTCGCTGTCGGCAGAGGCCGAGGCCGAGCTGAAGGCGACCGTCGAGGCCTCCCGCTCCCAGGCCTCCTTCTGACCCTCCCCGTCTGACCGCCGCTCCCCCGGGGCGGACCCGCCCCGCCGCCGGTCCGCCCCGGTCGGCGTCCCCCGGCCGGCGGCACCGGGTCCTTCCCCATCCCAGGACGGTCCGTGGCGACACCCTCCGCCGTGCCGAGATCCGCCGCCGGGCCGAGCCGGCCGGTGCCGACCAGGCGCACCACCGAGCTCGTCCTGGTGGTCGGCGCCGTCCTGATCGCCGTCTACGGCTACGTCGAGGTCGGCGTCAACCTGGACGGCCACGTGCCGGCCGACGCGGCCGAGTACGGTGCCGCGCTCGGTGTGCTCGCCCTGGTGGCGCACGGCGTGGTCCGGTGGCGGGCCCGGTACGCGGACCCGCTGCTGCTGCCGATCGCGGTGCTGCTGAACGGGATCGGGCTGGTGGTGATCTACCGGCTGGACCGCGCCACGCCGGGGCGCGCCGGTGCCGCCTCCACCCAGCTGCTCTGGTCGGCCCTGGGGGTGGCGCTGTTCATCGCGGTGGTGCTGCTGCTGCGCGACCACCGCCGGCTGCAGCGGTACGCGTACATCGGGGCGCTGCTGGCGCTGGTCCTGCTGGTGCTGCCGATCTTCTTCCCGCCGGTGTACGGCTCCCGGATCTGGATCGTGATCGGGCCGCTCTCCTTCCAGCCGGGCGAGTTCGCCAAGATCCTGCTGGCCGTCTTCTTCGCCGCCTACCTGGCGGTGCACCGGGACGCGCTGGCGCTCACCGGACGCCGGGTGTGGCGCCTGCAGCTGCCGCCCGGGCGGGTGCTCGGGCCGGTGCTGCTGATCTGGGCGGCGTTCGTCGGCGTCCTGGTGCTGGAGACCGACCTCGGCACCTCGCTCCTGTTCTTCGGCCTGTTCGTGGTGATGCTCTACGTGGCCACCGCGCGCACCGGCTGGATCGCCATCGGCCTGGGCCTGGCCGCCGTCGGGGCGGTGGCCGTGGGCTGGCTCTCGCCGCACGTGCACAGCCGGGTCACGGACTGGCTGGACCCGCTGGGCTCGATCGCGGCGGGCCGGGGCGCCAACCAGATCGCCCAGTCGCTGTTCGCCTTCGCCTGGGGCGGCGAACTGGGCACCGGGCTCGGCAACGGGCACTCGGTGCTGATCGGCTTCGCCGCCAAGTCGGACTTCATCCTCGCCACCATCGGCGAGGAGCTCGGGCTGACCGGGCTGATCGCGGTGTTCCTGCTGTACGCGGTGCTGGTCTCGCGGGGCTTCAGGACCGGCATCGCGCTGCGCGACCCGTTCGGGCGGCTGCTGGCGATCGGGCTGGCCGCGATCGTCGGCCTCCAGGTGTTCGTGGTGGCGGGCGGGGTGCTCGCGCTGATCCCGCTGACCGGGATGACCATGCCGTTCATCGCCCAGGGCGGCTCCTCGGTGGTCACCAACTGGATCATCGTCGCGCTGCTGGTGCGGATGAGCGACACGGCGAGGCGGCCCGCTCCGGAGGAGGTCCGATGACGCGCGTGCGGCCCGGGGGAAACGGCCCGCAGGGGCTGCCCGGCATCTCCGTCACCGGGCGCCGGGCGGCCACCTTCTGCCTGCTGCTGATCGCGGCGCTGTGCGCGCAGGCCACCCGGGTGCAGGTGTTCCAGGCGAAGGAGCTCAACCACAACAGCGCCAACCAGCGGCGCACCATCGAGCGCTACGCCCAGCCGCGCGGCGACATCATGGTCGGCTCGGAGCCGGTCACCGGCTCCGAGCCGACCGGAGGCCGGTACGCGTACAAGCGCGCCTACACCGACGGCCCGACCTACGCGGCGGTCACCGGCTTCGCCTCGCAGGCGTACGGCACCACCCAGCTGGAGGCGACCGAGGACGACCTGCTGACCGGCACCGACGGCCGGCTGGCGGGCCGGCCGGTCTGGGACGCCGTCTCCCGCCGGCAGAACCCCGGCGGGGACGTGTACACCACGCTGAACCGGGCCGCCCAGCAGGCCGCGATGCGCGGGCTCGGCGACCGGAAGGGCGCCGTCGCCGCGATCGAGCCGGCCACCGGGCGGATCCTGGCGCTGGCCAGCACGCCCTCCTACGACCCGGGCTCCTTCGCCGGGTACGGCGCCGACGACCAGGCGGCCTGGAACCGGCTGCAGGCCGACGCCGACGAGCCGATGCTCAACCGGGCGCTGCGCCAGACCTACCCGCCGGGCTCGACCTTCAAGGTGGTCACCGCCGCGGCCGCGCTGGCCGACGGGGTGGTCACCGACCCGGACGCGCCGACTGACGCGCCGTACCCGTACGTGTTGCCCGGTACGACCACGCCGCTGGTCAACGACACCCCGGTGTGCGACCGGGCGGGCCTGTCGCTGGCCGAGGCGATGACCGCCAGCTGCAACAGCGTGCTGGGCCACCTGGGGGTGCGGGTCGGGCTGGACCGGATGGCCGCGATCGCCGGGGACTTCGGCTTCAACGACGCGAAGCTGGACGTCCCGGTGCGCGCGGCCCGGTCGAACTTCGACACCCGGATGGACGACGCGCAGCTGGCGCTCTCCTCGATCGGGCAGTTCGACACGGCGGCCACCCCGCTGACGATGGCGATGGTCGCCGCCGGGATCGCCAACGACGGGACGGTGATGCGTCCGCAGCTCGTGGACAGGCTGACCAGGAGCGACGGCACCACGGTGCAGCTGATGCGGCCGTCCGTCTACAAGCGGGCGATCACGCCGGCGGTGGCCGCGCAGGTGCGCGGGCTGATGACCGACGTGGTGGAGAAGGGCACCGGCGGCAACGCCCGGATCGCCGGGGCGGTGGTCGGCGGCAAGACCGGGACGGCCCAGCACGGGGTGGGCAACAGCGGGACACCGTACGCCTGGTTCATCGCCTGGGCCGCTCCGGCCGGTTCGGACGCGGTGTCACCGGTGGCGGTGGCGGTGGTGGTCGCGGACAGTGACGCCACCGACGTGACGGGTGGTGCGCTTGCCGCGCCGATCGCCCGGTCGGTGATGCGCGCGGTGCTCGGCCGATGACCCCGGCAGGGGTGCTGAGCTGCTGCTTTAACGGTCCGGTGGAGGGTGTGCCGTTTACGAAGTGTCCGGTTTGTGCATCGATATGTGCCGATTCGGACAATGCGCCGGTTGGTACTGTTCGTTTGCGACACTGGTGCTTTCGCCGGGGACTGTCCCATCTTTGTTCGGTTGGTCCTCGTGATGACACCCCGTGGCATGTCGGGTGACCAGACGCCAGGTCACCCTCCCCCGCCCAGAAGGACCGCAGTTTTGGCCAGTAACACCCTCGGTGCGCGTCTGCTGCGACGCAAGCCCGTCTCGACACTGATCGCTGAGACCGAAGGCAAGGACGCCCTCCCGGCCGGCGCGCCCGAGGAGGGCGGGCGCTCCGGCATCCACCTGCGCCGCTCGATCGGACTGTGGCAGCTGTCCTCGATCGGCATCGGCGCCACCATCGGCACCGGCATCTTCTTCGTGCTGAACACCGCCGTGCCCTCGGCCGGCCCGGCCGTCATCCTGTCCTTCGTGATCGCCGCGATCACCGCCGGGCTCACCGCGCTCTGCTACGCCGAGATGGCCTCCGCGATCCCGGTCTCCGGCTCCTCGTACTCCTACGCCTACGCCACCCTCGGCGAGGGCGTCGCCTTCGGCGTGGGCATCTGCCTGCTGATGGAGTACGGCGTCTCCGCCTCCGCCATCGCGGTCAGCTGGGCCGAGTACCTGAACAAGTTCTTCGACCTCGCCTTCGGGTTCACCATCCCCGAGCAGCTGTCCGGCGCGCCGGGCGGGGGCCACTGGTTCAACCTGCCGGCGCTGCTGCTGGTCGCCATGGTCTGCGTCCTGCTGATCCGCGGCGTCAGCGAGTCGGTGAAGGTCAACGCGGTGATGGTCGGGATCAAGATCCTGATCCTGCTGCTGTTCATCGGCGTGGCGCTCACCGGCTTCCACTCCGGCAACCTCACCCCGTTCATGCCGCTCGGCATCGGCGGCGTGCAGGTGGCCGCGTCCAGCATCTTCTTCTCCTTCATCGGCCTGGACGCCGTGTCCACCGCCGGTGAGGAGGTCAAGAACCCGCGCCGCACCCTGCCGATGGCGATCATCATCTCGCTCGTCGTGGTGACCCTGCTCTACATCCTGGTCGCCCTGGGCGGCATCGGCGCCCAGCCCTGGCAGAAGTTCGACGGCCAGGAGGCCGGCCTCGCCCAGATCCTCCAGGACATCACCGGCCAGAGCTGGCCCGCGATGCTCTTCGCGGTCGGCGCGATCGTCTCGATCTTCAGCATCACCCTCGTGGTGATCTACGGCCAGACCCGCATCCTGTACTCGATGGGCCGCGACGGCATGCTGCCCAAGCGCTTCGCCGAGCTCTCCCCGCGCAGCGGCACCCCGGTGTGGAACACCGTCGTGGTGGGCCTCGGCGTGGGCGCGCTGGCCGCGTTCGTCCCGCTGAACATCCTGGCCGACATCACCAGCCTCGGGACGCTCATCGCCTTCTCGGTGGTGTCCATCGGCGTGATCGTGCTGCGCCGCACCCAGCCCGACCTGCCGCGCGGCTTCAAGGTCCCCGGCTACCCGGTCGTCCCGCTGCTCAGCGTCGGCTTCTGCATCTACCTGATCACCGGCCTGCACGCCGACACCTTCCGGGCCGGCGCGATCGCCCTCACCGTCGCCGTGGTCGTCTACTTCGGGTACAGCATCAAGCACTCCCGGCTGGAGCAGGCCGAGCGGGTGTCCGTGTCCTCGGACAGCAGCGTCGGCTGATCCGCAGGCGAACCCCGTGTGAAGGGCCGTCGACCGCCGAGGCGTCCGGCGGCCCTTTTCACGCCATCCCCGTCCGGTGTCCGACGCCATGGCGACACGGCCCGGCTCGCACCCATAACCTTCCACCATGGTGAGCACCCGCACGCCCGGCCACTCCCGCCCGCGCGGCCGCTTCACCGGCCGCGGCAGAACGCCGGCCCAGACCTGCGCGATCGAGACGTCGTCCAGACCCGGACGACCGCCGCGCGGCTTCTCCGTCCGCCCCTTCCCCCGACAGCGCGGCGAGAGCACCTTTCCGCCCACGCCCGACGGGCCGAACACCGCCGGGCTCGCCGGGCTCGTCTCGACACGGACCGCCCAACTGCTCGGCTGCCTGGTCGCGGCCGGCTGGGCCGCCGCCTTCCCGCTCGTCTCCGACCTGGACAACCAGCGGCTGTGGGGCCTGATCGCGGCCCCCGCCTACCTCCTGGCCGGACTGCTCTGCCTGACCCTGCCGCGCCGTTTCGCGGCCCGTGCCGCCGCCTCGGTGGCCCTCGTCGGGGCCGTCCTCGTCCCGCTCGGGCTGCTCGCCCTGCACGGCCGCCACCAGTCCGAGGTGATGGTGGTCGAACGCTCGGCCCACCTGCTGCTCACTACCGGCACCGCGTACCTGCCGCACCCGGTGGTGGTCACCGACTACGACCCGTACCTGCCGGCGATGTCCCTGTTCGGGATGCCGCGCCAGCTGCTCGGCGACTCCACCGCCTTCGCGAGGGTCGCCGGGGACGCCCGGATCTGGTTCGCGCTGACCTTCTTCGCCTGTCTGCTGGCCGCCTGGCGGCTGCTGCGGCCCACCCGGCCCGGCGGCGGCCACCCCCGCGCGCCGCTGCTGCCGCTGGTGGTCCTCACCGCCTCGCCGCTGATCGCGCTCGCCCTGGTGGTCGGCGGGGTGGACCTGCCGCTGATCGGGGTCTGCTGCCTGGCCATGGCGCTCGCCGAGCGGGACCGCACGGTCGGCGCCGGGCTGGTGCTCGCCCTCGCCTGCACCCTCAAGTGGACGGCCTGGCCCGCGCTGCCCGTCGCCGTCCTGCTGCTCTGGCGGCTGTACGGCCGGCGGCCCGCGGCCAGGACCGCGCTGATCGGGGTCGGGGTGAGCGCGCTGGTGATCCTGCCCTCCGCGCTGACCCAGGCGGACGCGCTGCGCGAACAGGTGGTGCGCTTCCCGCTCGGGATGACGGCGATCCGCACCCCGGCGGGCAGCCCGCTGCCCGGCAAGGTGCTGGCCGGCTTCGGGCCCACCGGACACGCGATCTCGCTGGCGCTGATGACCGTGGCCCTGGTCGGCGTGGCGATCTGGCTGCTGGCCCGGCCGCCGGTCTCCGCGATCGCGGCGGCCGACCTGCTGGCCGCCGGGCTCGCCATCGCCTTCATGCTGGCCCCGGCCGGGCGGTTCGGGTACCTGGCGCTGCCGGCGGTGCTGGTGATCTGGCCCCGGCTGGCGGCCGGGCGCTGGAGCGGCCGGCGCCCGGTGCCGCCGGCCGCCCGGATGCGCGGGAGGCGGCAGCCGGTCCTGCCGCGTCGCTAGCGCACGGGAAGGCGACGAGCCCGCCGGGCCTCCGGGCCGGGCGGGCTCGTCGCTCGTCGGGGGCCTCAGCGGCCGCCGGCGGCCTTCAGGATGGAGGCGACGGCCGGCCCGGCCGCGTCCACGCCGTGGCCGCCGCCCTGCACCTCGGCGGCCACCGCGAGGTTGCCGCGGTAGGCGGTGAACCAGCTGTTGGTGACGTCGACCCCGGCGACCTCGGCGGAGCCGGTCTTGGCGCCCGCGTTGTCGGTGATGCCGGCCATCACGTCCCTGGCGGTGCCGCCGGTGGCGGTGGCCGCCATCATCGCCTTCAGCTTGGCGTCCACGTCCGGGGAGAGCGGGCGGGCGGCCTTCTGCTGAGGCAGCTCGGCGACCAGGATCGGCTGCTTGAACTCGCCGCTCTGCACGGTGGCGGTGACCGAGGCGATGGCCAGCGGGTTCATCTGGACCTTGCCCTGGCCGATGTAGTTCATGGCCTGCTCGTCCTTGCTGCCCGGAGTCGGCGGCACCTTGCCGTCGGTGTTCGGCAGGCCGGTCTTCCACTCCAGGCCGATGCCGAACACGTCCTTGGCCGTGCCGGACAGCGTCTCGGGCTTGAGACTGGTCAGGCCCTGGTCGATGAAGGCGGTGTTGCAGGACATCATGAAGTCCTGCTGGAGGGTGTTGGTCGGGAAGGCGCCCGGGAACGAGTTCGGGATCGCGTGCGGGTTGCTGCTCTTCTCCGGGCAGGCGACCACGGTGTCCGGGTTGACCCCGGCCTCCAGCAGCGCCGCCGAGGTGACGATCTTCATCGTGGAGCCCGGCGCGAGCAGCCCGAGGAAGGCCCGGTTCTGGCCGGTGGCCGGCGAGTTGGCGAAGGCCAGCACCTGGCCGGTGCTCGGCTCGATCGCCACGACGGAGCCGGGCTTGCCGGCCAGGTCCGTCATCGCCTTCTCGGCGGCGGCCTGGAGCGTGTTGTCGATGGTCACCTTGAACGGCTTGCCGGGCTTCGGCTCGACGATGGTGAACAGCTTGTCCACGGCGCCCTTGCCGGCCGGGTCGGTGATCACCACCGCGGTGCCCGCGTCCTGGTCCTTGGCCGGGTCCGGCGGCAGCAGCTTGTTGGCGTTGTCCTGGAGGGTGGTCATCAGCGTCGTGGTGAGCGAGGCGCCCTGGATCGGCTTGCCGTTGCGGTCCACCACGGTGGACGGCGGGGCGAAGACCGGCTGGACGGAGATGGTCTCGTTGCCGGACAGGTGCGGGTGGATCACCGACGGCGCCCAGTGCACGGCCGGGGTGTTGTCGCTCATCTTCACGACGCTGAGGAAGCCCTGGTAGTCCCAGGCCCGGTTGGTGCCCGCGAACTCGGCGCGCGCCTTGTACGACATCAGCGTGCCGGTGGGCCCGGGCGTGGCCGACGGCGAGTCGCCGGCGCCCGGCGTGCCGGCACCCGGCGTCGCGGAGGCCGAGGCGGACGGCTTGGCGGCCGGGGCGGGGGTGCCGGTGGCGGCGGAGAAGACCTGCTGGGTGGTCGGGCCGAACGGGGTGAGGGTCAGCGCGCTCGGCTTGACCTGGTCCTTGAAGGCGGTGAGGGCGGTGGTGGCCGCGGCCGGGTCGTCGGTGAGCGAGGCCGCCTTGGCGATGTCGCCGGCCGCCCAGGCCGTCAGGAAGTCCTTCATCCCGGCAGCCGCCTGCTCGGCCGACGGCGGCTCGGCGAGCACGGTGCGCGGCTTCTTGCCGCCGGAGCCGTCGGAGCCGCTCATCAGGCTGTACGCGCCGTAGCCGCCGCCCGCGAGGACGGCGATGGACACGCCGGTGATGATGCCGATCTTCGCGCCACTGCGCATGGTGCAGGTCCCCCAGGGGTCTCGCGGCCGGGCGCAACCGGCCGGGGCCGGAAACGCGGTACCCCCCCACCCTAGGCAGCGCGGATCGGTGCGCCGGCGAATCGCCCGGCACTTGTGACGGATCTGGTACGTGCCGTACACCGCATACGGACGATTCGTGGGAACCCGGTGCGCGCCGGGCCAGCGGTCAGATCCAGCTGTTGAACCACATCCGGCGGCGCCAGTCCTCCAGCGGGATGGTCTGCCCGGTGAACAGCGGGAAGAAGAAGAGGAAGTTCCAGACGATCAGCAGGATCAGCAGGCCGGCCGCGGTGGAACCGAAGATCCGGCGGTCCCGGGAGGCGCCGGCGGGGCCGATCAGGGCGCCGATCAGCATCGTCACCGCGAGCACCAGGAACGGGACGAAGACCACCGCGTAGAAGAGGAAGATCGTCCGCTGCTGGTAGGCGAACCAGGGCAGGTAGCCGGCGGCCAGGCCGCAGAGCAGCGCGCCGGCCCGCCAGTCCCGCCGGGCCGCCCAGCGCCACAGGCAGTAGGCCAGCGCCACGACGCCCGTCCACCACAGCAGCGGGGTGCCGATGCCCAGCACCTCGCGGGCGCAGTCGGCGGCGGTGCAGCCGGCCTGGCCGTACTTGGGGGACTCGTAGAAGAAGGACACCGGTCGGCCCAGCACCAGCCAGGACCAGGGGTTGGACTGGTAGGTGTGCGGGTCGCTCAGGCCGACGTGGAAGTCGTAGACCGTCGAGTGGTAGTGCCACAGTGCGCGCAGGGCCTCGGGTATCCACGGGAAGTCGGTGGAGCGGCCGACCGCCCAGTCACGGCCCCAGCCGCCCTGGCCGGGGGCGGTGCTGCTGGCGAACCAGCCCCACCAGGAGGCGATGTAGACGGCGACCGAGACCACGACGACCGACACGAAGGCCGGCACCACGTCCCGGGCGAGCACCGCCACGAAGGGGCGCGGGGCGCCGGCCAGGCGGCGGGCGCCGACGTCCCAGAGCACGGTCAGCAGGCCGAAGGCGGCCGCGACGTACAGGCCGCTCCACTTGGTGGCGCAGGTCAGGCCGACGCAGACGCCGGCCGCGATCCGGTACGGGCGCCAGCCCAGGTTCAGCCGCTGGGCGAGCTCGGCGTTCTCGACCCCGCCCAGCCTCGCGGCCAGCAGCGCCCGGGTGCGGTCGCGGTCCAGCAGCAGGAAGCCGAAGGCGGCGAGGGTCCAGAACATCACCACCAGGTCGAGCAGGGCGGCCCGGCTGAGCACCAGGTGCAGGCCGTCCACCGAGAGCAGCAGGCCCGCCACGCAGCCCAGCAGCGTGGAGCGGAACATCCGGCGGGCGATCCGGGCCACCATCAGCACCGAGAGGGTGCCGAGCAGGGCCACCGCGAACCGCCACCCGAAGGGGTTCATGCCGAACAGCTGCTCACCCACGCCGATGATCCACTTGCCCACCGGCGGGTGCACCACGTACGAGGGCGTCGCCCGGTACGGGACGGCAGCGCCGGGTGTCATGATCGTGGTGTTGGCGTCCTCCGGCCAGCTGATCTCGTAGCCGCCGTGCCAGAGCGCGTAGGCGTCCTTCGCGTAGTACGTCTCGTCGAAGATGATCGCGTGCGGCTGCCCGAGGTTCGTGAACCGCAGCAGGCCGGCGAACACCGCCACCGCGATCGGCCCGAGCCAGCCCGCCCAGCGGCAGAGGAAGACCCACAGGCCCTGCGGCAGCGAGACGCCCATCCGCAGCAGCAGCGGCGACTGGGGCACGTCCCCGGGCGTCACCCGCGGGCCGTCCGGCATCGGCGGCACCAGGCGCTCGGCGAGCGGCGCGGCGGGGCGGGCGGTGTAGCCGTACCGGGCCAGGCGCTCGCGCCAGCCGGCGGGTCCGTCCTGCGGTGGACGGGGGGACGGCAGGCCGACGCCGCCGTACGCGGAGTGGTCCGTACCAGTGGGCGTCTGCGCCGCCGTGTCGCCGTTCATCCGCCACATCGTAGGGGCGCTCTTCGCACGCGTGTCCGCTCCCTCGGAAGCTGACCGAATCGTCACCAAAAGCCCCGGGCGCGCGGCAGCTGCGAGGATGGGGACCGTGACAGGAGTACTCGTTCTCGCAGGCACCCCCATCGGCGACGTCTCGGACGCCCCGCCCCGACTGGTCGACGAACTGGCCACGGCGGACGTGATCGCGGCCGAGGACACCCGCCGGCTGCGCCGGCTCACCCAGGCACTCGGGGTGACCCCGGCCGGGCGGGTGGTCTCCTACTTCGAGGGCAACGAGGTCGGCCGCACCCCCGAACTGGTCGAGGCACTGCTCGGCGGCGCCCGGGTGCTGCTGGTCACCGACGCCGGCATGCCCTCCGTCTCCGACCCCGGCTACCGGCTGGTCGCCGCCGCGGTGGCCGCCGACGTCAAGGTCACCGCGGTGCCCGGGCCCTCGGCGGTGCTCACCGCGCTCGCGCTGTCCGGCCTGCCGGTGGACCGCTTCACCTTCGAGGGCTTCCTGCCGCGCAAGAGCGGCGACCGGGCCCGGCAGCTCGCCTCGATCGCCGCCGAGCCGCGCACCATGGTCTTCTTCGAGGCGCCGCACCGGATCGCCGAGGCGCTGACGGCGATGGCCGAGGCGTTCGGGCCGCAGCGGCCGGCCGCCGTCTGCCGCGAGCTCACCAAGACCTACGAGGAGGTCAAGCGCGGGCCGATCGGCGAGCTGGCCGCCTGGGCCGCCGACGGCGTCAAGGGCGAGATCACCGTCGTGGTCGCCGGCGCCCCGCCGGCCGCGCCGCAGGAGCTGACCCCGGCCGAGCTGGCCCGGCTGGTGGCCGTCCGCGAGGAGGCCGGGGAGCGCCGCAAGGAGGCCATCGCGGCCGTCGCGGTGGAGCTCTCGCTGCCCAAGCGGGAGGTCTTCGACGCGGTCGTGGCGGCGAAGAAGGAGGGTCTGGAGAACGCCCCCGGAAAGGCGCCGGGAAAGTCCCCGGGAAAGTCCCCGGGAGGGGCTCCGGGAAAGGAGTGAACACCGGGGGTTGCGTTGCTCACGGGGAGTCGTACCGTGGAGAGAAGGCCCCGGTAAACACCCGCTGAGCTGAAGCTTCGGTCGCGGTTCCCGGTCTCGGGGAGGCCCTTCGTATAGGGCTCCCCAACCCGCATCCAAGTCTTCACAAGTGGGGCGTCGGCCGAGGCGGTCCGGGCATTCCCTGGAAAGGAAAGACCCAGCCGGACGAGCGTCCGGCGGGCGCTGGGAGACGGCCATGAGCGATGTTGTCGGTAGCCCCCGCAGTGGCAGCGCACTGAGCACGGCCGGTCTGGCCGGCCGGCCGCACACTCCCGTCGAGACCGTACGGGAGGCCTACTCCTTCGCGTGCCTGCGCTGCGGGTACGGCTGGGAGCAGGCGTACGACATCGAGCACCACGTGGCCAGGGACGGCCACGTCGTGTTCGAGTACCACGCCAACGGCGTCCGGGTGCCGTCCCCGCTGCTCAAGCCGACCTGCCCGGGGTGCGGCGGCCACACCGTGCGGATCATGCGCGAGGGCCGGGTCGCCTCCGCCGACCAGCCCTGGCAGCACGCCCCCGGCTACCCGGCGCACGCCGAGCCGGCCGGGACGCCCCCGGTGGCCGAGCCCGTCCGGCCGCGCGGACGCTGGGCCCGGTTCTGGTCGCGGCTCCTGGGCTGACACCGGGGTGACGGGACGGTCCGCCCCCGGCCGGGGAACAACTCGGTCGAGGGCGGTCCGCGCGCCCGACTAAGCTTTCCGACCATGGCGGCCACTGCAGACCACAGCACCACCGGGGCGAACGCCCCGGCGTACTACGTTTCCACCCCCATCTACTACGTCAACGATCGCCCCCACCTGGGCCACGCGTACACCACCGTGGCGGGCGACGTCCTCACCCGCTGGCACCGCCAGCGCGGCGAGAAGGTGTGGTACCTGACCGGGACCGACGAGCACGGTCAGAAGATCATGCGGACCGCCGAGGCGAACGGCGTCAGCCCGCAGGAGTGGTGCGACAAGCTGGTCGAAGAGGCCTGGAAGCCGCTCTGGGAGCACCTGGAGATCGCCAACGACGACTTCATCCGCACCACCGAGGAGCGGCACACCGCCCGGGTGCAGGAGTTCGTCCAGGACCTGTACGACAAGGGCGAGATCTACAAGGGCGGCTACTCCGGCCCGTACTGCGTCGGCTGCGAGGAGTTCAAGCTCCCGTCCGAGCTGCTCGACGGCGCGACCGCGGACGAGAAGCTCTGCTCCGTGCACAAGCGGCCGGTCGAGTGGCTGGAGGAGGAGAACTACTTCTTCCGCCTCTCCGCCTACGGCCCGCAGCTGCTGGAGTTCTACGCGGCGAACCCGGACTTCATCCAGCCCGCCTCGGCCCGCAACGAGGTGCTGCGCTTCGTCGAGCAGGACCTCAAGGACCTCTCGATCTCCCGCTCCACCTTCGACTGGGGCGTGCCGCTGCCCTGGGACGAGAAGCACGTCCTCTACGTGTGGGTGGACGCGCTGCAGAACTACATCACCGCGGCCGGCTACGGCAGCGACCCGGAGCGCTTCGCCGAACTGTGGCCCGCCTCGGTCCACCTGGTCGGCAAGGACATCCTCCGCTTCCACGCCGTCATCTGGCCCGCCATGCTGATGGCCGCCGGGCTGCCGCTGCCCAAGCGGGTCGTGGCCAACGGCTGGCTGATGGTCGGCGGCGAGAAGATGTCCAAGTCCAACCTGACCGGCATCGCGCCCACCGACCTGACCTCGCACTTCGGCGTGGACGCGTACCGGTACTACTTCCTCCGGGCGATCCCGTTCGGCACCGACGGCTCGTTCTCCTGGGAGGACTTCACCGCCCGGTACACCTCCGAGCTGGCCAACGACTTCGGCAACCTGGCCTCCCGGGTCGCCGCGATGGTCGGCAAGTACTTCGACGGGGTGCTGCCGGAGGCCACCGCGGCCGGCGACGCCGAGCAGGCCGTCGCGGACGGGCTGACCAGGGCCGCCGAGACGGCCGACCGGAAGATCGGCGAGGAGCTGGACTTCGCCGGCGGCATCGCGGCGATCTTCGAGTTCGTCAAGCAGGTCAACGGCTACCTCACCGAGCAGGAGCCCTGGAAGGTCGCCAAGGACGACTCGGCCGAGGGCCGGGCCCGCCTGGCCACCATCCTCTACACCGCCGCCGAGTCGCTGCGCGCCACCGCCGTGCTGCTCAACCCGGTGATGCCGTCCACCGCAGAGAAGCTGTGGGTCTCGCTGGGCGCCGAGGCCGCCGGGCTCGGCGCGCTCTCCGCCCAGACCGTCGCCACCGTGGCCGACTGGGGCCGACTGCCCGCCGGTGCCACCGTCACCAAGGGCGAGATCCTCTTCCCGCGCCTCGAAGAGAAGCCGACCGCCTGACATGGCCGCCAAGGACGACGCCCGGTCGACCCCGCCGCCACTGCCGGAACCCCTGGCCGTGGCGGTGGCCGACTCGCACACCCACCTCGACATGCAGTCCGGCACCCCGGCCGAGGGCCTCGCGAAGGCCGCCTCGGTCGGGGTCACCACGGTGGTCCAGGTGGGCTGCGACGTGCCCGGCTCGCGCTGGGCCGCCGAACTGGCGGCGCAGTACGAGCAGGTGCACGCGGCCGTCGCCCTGCACCCGAACGAGGCGCCGAGGATCTTCCTCGGCGACGCGGACGGATGGTCCGGGCAGCAGCGGCTCGCGGGCGGTCGGGCGGCGCTCGACGAGGCGCTCGCCGAGATCGACCGGCTCGCCGCGCTGCCGCAGGTGCTGGCGGTCGGCGAGACCGGCCTGGACTACTTCCGCACCGGGCCGGAGGGCGTCGAGATCCAGAAGGAGTCGTTCCGCCGCCACATCGAGATGGCCAAGCGGCACGGCAAGGCCCTGGTCATCCACGACCGGGACGCCCACGAGGACGTCATCGCCGTCCTGCTGGAGGAGGGCGCCCCGGAGCGGACCGTCTTCCACTGCTACTCCGGCGACGCCGAGATGGCGAAGACCTGCGCCGAGCACGGCTGGTACCTCTCCTTCGCCGGCCCCGTCACCTTCAAGGCCAACCAGCCGCTGCGCGACGCCCTGCTCGCCACCCCGCTGGACCGGATCCTGGTCGAGACCGACGCCCCGTTCCTCACCCCGCACCCCTACCGCGGCCGCCCGAACGCCCCGTACCTGATCCCGGTCACGGTGCGCTCGATGGCCGCCACCCTGGGCCTGGCCGAGGACGAGCTGTCCGCGGCCATCGCGGAGAACACGGCGCGGGCCTTCGGGTACTGAGCCGGGGGGAACGGGCGCCGCGCCTCGGTGCCGTTCCCGGCCGAGATCGACCTCGCCGAGGCCGTCGACCTCCGAGGGCCCCGGCGCCCGTATCCTTGGCGCGTGAGCAGCACCGACCCCACCCCTGACAGCCGCCCCCAGCCTCCGGCCGGGGGGACCCCCCTGCTGGGCAGCGCCGACATCCGGGAGCTGGCGGCCGCGTTCGGCGTGAAGCCGACCAAGCAGCGCGGGCAGAACTTCGTCATCGACGGCAACACCGTGCGGCGGATCGTCCGGGCCGCCGAGGTGACGGAGCAGGACGCGGTCGTGGAGGTCGGGCCCGGGCTCGGCTCGCTCACGCTGGCGCTGCTCGAGGTGGCGCGGCACGTCACCGCGGTCGAGATCGACCCGGTGCTGGCGCAGCACCTGCCGGACACCGTCGCGGCCCGGATGCCCGGCAAGGCGGACGCCTTCGACCTGGTGTTCAGCGACGCCATGGAGGTCACCGAACTGCCCGGGCCGGCGCCCACCGCGCTGGTCGCCAACCTCCCGTACAACGTCGCGGTGCCCGTCCTGCTGCACATGCTGGCGACCTTCCCCAGCATCGAGCGGACCCTGGTGATGGTGCAGAGCGAGGTCGCCGACCGGCTCGCCGCCAAGCCGGGCAACAAGGTGTACGGCGTCCCGTCGGTCAAGGCCAACTGGTACGCCGACGTGAAGCGGGCCGGCGCCATCGGGCGGAACGTCTTCTGGCCCGCCCCCAACGTCGACTCCGGGCTGGTCTCACTGATCCGCCGCGAGCCGCCGAAGACCAGCGCCAGCCGCGAGGAGGTGTTCGCGGTGGTCGACGCCGCGTTCGCCCAGCGACGCAAGACCCTGCGCGCCGCACTGGCCGGCTGGGCCGGCTCCGCCGCCCGGGCCGAGCAGGCGCTCGCGGCCGCCGGGATCGACCACAAGCTGCGCGGCGAGATGCTGACGGTGGAGCAGTTCGCCGCGATCGCCGAACACAAGCCCGCCGAGGACGCCGCGTGATCACCGTACGGGTACCGGCCAAGGTCAACGTCCAGCTGGGGGTCGGCGGGCTGCGCGCCGACGGCTTCCACGACCTGGCCAACGTCTTCTTCGCCGTCGCCCTCGGGGACGAGGTCACGGCCGCTCCGGGGGAGGGCGTGACGCTGAGCTGCTCCGGCCCGGACGCCGCCGTCGTCCCGCTGGACGACAGCAACCTCGCCGCCCGCGCCGCCCGGCTGCTCGCCGCCCACCACGGCATCGCCGACCCCGGCGTGCACCTGCACATCGCCAAGGCCATCCCGGTCGCCGGCGGCATGGCCGGCGGCAGCGCCGACGGCGCGGCGGCACTGGTCGCCTGCGACGCGCTCTGGCAGCTGGACACCCCGCTGCCGGTGCTGCTGGAGCTGGCCGCCGAACTCGGCTCCGACGTGCCCTTCGCCCTGCTCGGCGGCGTCGCACTCGGCCGCGGCCGGGGCGAGATCCTGGAGCCGCTGGCCGTCGAGGGCACCTTCCACTGGGTCTTCGCGGTCGCCGAGGGCGGCCTGTCCACCCCCGCCGTGTTCCGCGAGTGCGACCGGCTGCGCGAGGAGGCCGGCACCGGCTCCAGCGACACCGACGTCCCCACCCCGGACGCCGACCCGGCACTGCTCGCCGCGCTCGCCGAGGGCGACACCGTCGCCCTGGCCGCCGCGCTCGCCAACGATCTCCAGCCCGCCGCGCTCTCGCTGCGCCCCGCGCTCGCCGCCACCCTGCGGGCCGGCACCGAGGCGGGCGCGCTCGGGGCGATCGTCTCCGGCTCCGGGCCGACCTGCGCGTTCCTGGCCAAGGACGCCGAGGCCGCCGCCGCGGTGGCCTCGGCGCTGCGGGCCTCCGGCACCTGCCGGGCGGCGCACGCCACGCACGGGCCGGTGCCGGGCGCGTCCCTGGTGGGCTGAGGACGGTTCGTGGCGGGCGGCGCCTGGTGGCCGGGTCGGTGGACGGGGTCGTGGCGGGGGCGGGGTCGGCTCGTGGCGGGATGACGCGGTGAAGGCGCTCCGGCGGGCCCATTAGGCTGGGGAGATCGGGGTGTCCCCGACAAGGGGAGCGCGACCGCCGAGCGGCGGGCCGCCCCGCGACCGCCGAACCCAGGAGCGCAGCACACGTGGCCGTCAACCTCGCCACCATCGAGTCCGTCACGAAGGTCTACGGCACCCGCACCCTGCTGGACGCGGTCAGCCTGGGCGTCAGCGAGGGCGACCGGATCGGCGTCGTCGGCCGCAACGGCGACGGCAAGACCACCCTGATCCGGATGCTCGCCAAGCTGGAGGAGCCCGACGGCGGCCGGATCACCCACTCCGGCGGACTCCAGATGGCCGTCCTCACCCAGCACGACTCGCTGGACCCCCAGGCCACCATCCGGCACGAGGTGATCGCCGACCGGGCCGACCACGAGTGGCTCGGCGACGCCCGGATCCGCGACATCATCGAGGGCCTCTTCGGCGGCCTCGACCTGCCCGGCTTCGCCGACGGCCTGGACACCGTCATCGGCCCGCTCTCCGGCGGCGAGCGCCGCCGGATCGCCCTCGCCAAGCTGCTGCTCGGCTCGCCCGACCTGATCGTCCTCGACGAGCCCACCAACCACCTCGACGTCGAGGGCATCAACTGGCTCGCCGAGCACCTCCAGAAGCGCCGCTCCGCGCTGGTCTGCGTCACCCACGACCGCTGGTTCCTCGACCAGGTCTGCACCCGGATGTGGGACGTCCAGCACGGCGAGGTGCACGAGTACGAAGGCGGCTACTCCGACTACGTCTTCGCCCGCGCCGAGCGCTCCCGGATCGAGGCCGTCGAGGAGCAGAAGCGCCAGAACATGGCCCGCAAGGAGCTGGCCTGGCTGCGCCGCGGCGCCCCCGCCCGTACCTCCAAGCCGCGCTACCGGATCGAGGCCGCCAACGCCCTGATCGCGGACGTGCCGGAGCCGCGCGACAAGTCCGAGCTGATGAAGTTCGCCAACGCGCGGCTCGGGAAGACGGTCTTCGACCTGGAGGGCGTGACCGTCAAGGCCGGCCCGAAGCTGCTGCTGGAGAACATCACCTGGCAGCTCGGCCCCGGCGACCGGATCGGCCTGCTCGGCGTCAACGGCGCCGGCAAGACCTCGCTGCTGCGCGCGCTGCGCGACGCGTACGCGAGCGAGGGCGACGTCCAGCCGGCGTCCGGCGTCATCAAGGTCGGCAAGACGGTCCGACTGGCGTACCTGTCGCAGGAGGTCGCCGAGCTGGACCCGGCGACCCGGGTGCTCCAGGCCGTCGAGCAGATCCGCTCGCGGGTCGACCTCGGCAAGGGCCGGGAGATGAGCGCCGGCCAGCTGTGCGAGCAGTTCGGCTTCGGCAAGGACAAGCAGTGGACGCCGGTCGGCGACCTGTCCGGTGGCGAGCGGCGCCGGCTCCAGCTGCTGCGGCTGCTGATGGACGAGCCCAACGTGCTCTTCCTGGACGAGCCCACCAACGACCTGGACATCGAGACGCTCAACCAGCTGGAGGACCTGCTCGACGGCTGGCCTGGCTCGATGATCGTCATCAGCCACGACCGCTTCTTCATCGAGCGCACCACGGACACCGTCCACGCGCTGCTCGGCGACAAGAAGATGCGGATGCTGCCGAACGGCGTCGACGAGTACCTGGAGCGCCGGGCCCGGATGGCCGCCGCGGCTCAGGCCGCGGCTCCCTCCGCCGCCGCGGCCGCGCCGGCCGACACCACCGCCGCCGCGGCCGGGCTCTCCGGCGGGGACCTGCGGGCGGCGAAGAAGGAGATGCAGAAGCTGGAGCGGCAGATCGCCAAGCTGGACGAGAAGGAGTCCAAGCTGCACGCCCAACTCGCCGAGCACGCCGCCGACTTCTCCAAGGTCGCGGAGCTGGACACGCAGCTGCGCGCGGTGCGGGAGGAGAAGGAGGAGCTGGAGATGAGCTGGCTGGAGCTGGCCGAGCAGGTCTGATCGCGGTCACCCGGCTCTGATCGGGGTCGCCTGGGTCCGATCGAGGTCGCCCCGCTCTGATCGGGGTCGCCTGGCTCTGTCGGGGTCACCCCGCTCCGATCGGAGTCACCCGGCGGGCCGGTTGCCCAGGAGCGTCTCCAGCTCCTGGGCCGCACGGCCCAGTGCGCTGCGCGTCGGGTCGTGCGGGGCGGCCGGACGGTCCGTCGGGGCCGGCGGGGCCGTCGGTGGGCGGTGCGCCCGGGCGGCGGCGGTCAGTTCGTCCAGCGCGGTCCGCACCCGGTCGACCTCGGACGGGTCCGGCACCCGGCCGCCGTACCGGATCTGCGCGGCGAAGGCCGCCACCGCGCCGCCCAGCCGCTCCAGCGCCGCCGTCGCCGGCAGCCACCGCTCGGCCAGCCGGCCGGTGGGCGGCGGCTCGGCCAGGCCCTGCCGCACCTCGCGGCGGGCGTCCGCCAGTGACCGGTAGGCCGTGCGGCGCAGCCACACCTGGGCGTTGCCGGCGTGGGTGCTGCCGTTCCGGAGAGTGGTGTCGAGGACGGCCGCGTCGAGGACGACGGCGTCGAGGTAGGCCCGCAGCGCGGTCGTGGCCTCGACCAGCCGGGGCTCGATCCGGTGGCGCGGCCGCTCCGGCCACAGCAGGTAGCCGAAGAGCAGGACGATCGCGCTCGCCAGCACGGTGTCCAGGACCCGGGGCCAGAACTCGGCGGCGCTGCTCTGCCCGCCGAGCTGGAGCAGGACCAGCGCCATCGGCGTCATCACCACGGTGTTCAGCCCGTAGTGCGCCGCCGTGGCGTACGGGAGCAGGGCCACGCAGCCGGCCGCCATCGCCGTCAACGCCCACTCGTCGGTGGTGACCATCAGCAGCGCCGCGGTCACGGCCACCCCGAGCACCGTGCCCACCGAGCGACTCACCGCGCGCAGGAACACCGAGCCGAGGTCCGGCTTGAGCACGAAGGCGATCGTCATCGGCACCCAGTAGCTCTTGCTGAGCGGGAAGTTGGCGGTGACCGCCGAGCCGACCGCGATGCACAGCGCGACCCGCAGGCCGTACCGGACCGAGCCCCGGGACAGCAGCCGCGCCCGCAGCCGCCAGGGGTCCGGCGGAGGCGCGGGGGCGGTGCCGATCCGGGTGTCGCGACCGGCCACGGTGTCGGCGGCGGCACGCAGGGCCACGTCCAGGGCCTGCCGGGAGGGGGTGTCGGGCCGCCAGTCGGGCACGGCGACCTCGCCGCCGCCCTGCCGCACCGCGGCGGCCAGCCGGGCCGGCACCTCGGCCACCTCCGGCGGGACGGGGCGGCGCGCCCACAGCAGACCGGTCGCGGCCTCGGTGGCGGCGAGGGCGGCCTCGTACATCCGGCGGCGGCGCTCCTGGCGGTCCCGGTGGTCCCGGCCGCTCCGGCGGCCGGTGTTGCTCGTGCGACTGGTGCGGATCGTGCGACTGGTGCGGTTCGTGCGACTCGTGCCGAGCAGGTCCTGGAGCTGGTTCAGGCGGGCCGTCAGCACCTGGCGCGAGGCCGCCGCCCGTGGGCCGCCCAGGTCGGCGAGGGTACGGCCGAGCGCCTCGTACGCGGCGGCCAGCGCCCGGTTGCACGGATCCCCGGCAGGCCGGTTCGGCGCCGCCGAGGGCAGCAGCCCGAGCAGCACCACGAACGCGGCCCCGACCAGCATCATCGGCGGCGCCGCCCACCACGGCCGCGGCAGCGGCATCCCACTGCCCAGCGCGGCCGACACCAGCAGCAGCATCCCGGCCGCCGAACCGCGCGGACCCGTCGCGCTCAACGCGCCGGAGGCGAAGGCGGTCAGCGTCAGCGTGACCCCCAGGCCCACGCCGTCCGCGCCGGTGTGCTGGAGGGCGGTGCCGATCAGCATGCCGAGCGCGGAGGCGAGCACCGCCGTCCCGATCCGGGTGGCCCGCAACCCGCCCGGCTCGACCCGGTCGTTCATCGTCGCGTGCATCGCCCCGAGCCCGGCGAACACCCCCAGATCCAGCCGGTGCGCCACCAGCCCCACCGCCAACGGCAGCGCCATCCCCACCGCCGCCCGCACCATCAGCGCCACCGGCAGCGGCGGCCGCGCGGGCCGCGCGGCACGGGCCCACCAGGGGGAAGGGGAGGCGTCGGAGGAGCTCACGCGGTCACGTCCGTTCTGCGGCCTTGGGTCGCTGCTGTGCGACATTGCGCGGCAGATGGGGCGTACCGGGTCAGTCTACCCAGGGCTGCCGCGGCGCCTCGTACGTGTCAAGTTCGTACCGATCGCGTACGGGCGGGCCAAGGGCCCTGCCGGTCCGACAGGGGGGGTGACTACGATGACGGAGGAGTAGCCCGTCCACAGGGCGGTCGGCGTGCCGACCAGGACGGCGCGAACCAGAAGTTGACGGTGTGTTGCGGCACGCGGCCGCCCGGGACGCCCGGGCGCGGCCGGCCGTATGGGGGAGAGGTGAACTGCTGTGGCAGGAGCTAACGGGGACGGGTCGGGGACGCCTGCACCGGCGAACCCTTCGGGGGACGCGACGCCGTTCATGCTGGACCAGAAGATCACGTTGCCTTGGGGCGGTGGGATCAACCTCGCGCCCATCGTCAGCACGGTGCAGACCAACGTCAGCGCCGGCGACCTGGTGGCGGCCTTCGGCAAGCAGGACGTCAAGGTCGAGCTCGACACGCTCACGACGTTCGCGGGGAAGGTCGAGGCACTGCTCGCCGCGATGGACGGTTCGGCCGCGGCGCCGTACAAGCTCCAGGAGCAGAAGCTGACGGGCAAGAGCTTCGCGAGCGCGGAGTTCGCCGAGGCGACGGCCCTGACCAGCGCCTACGAGAAGGTGCACGCCCAGCTCGTCCAGCTGCACAAGGACTTCGTGTCGCAGATCGAGGCGATGAAGAACGCGGTCATGAAGTCGGCGAGCGCCTACTCGACCAACGAAGACCACACGACGGCAGCCCAGAACGCGGTCGCGAAGGGTGTGGGCGTCACCGCGCCGGCGACCGGATCAAGCGCTGGCACCGGGAACTTCTGATGGCAGTCGGTGGAGGCGGTTCACGGGGAAACGGGGAGTAGGCAGTGTCAGACGGAACGAACTTCGAAGCGATCGACCACTCTGGGCTCAAGGGCATGGTCACCGGCGCCGAGCCGTCGTTGGTGCTGGACCGTGGCAACAAGCTCCAGGACGCCGGACGCGTTCTGAAGGAGCTCAGCCAGGCGCTCAAGTCGCACATCGGCAACATCACTTGGGAAGGGCCGGCCGCCGAGAGCTTCAAGACCTGGGCAGGCAACCTCCAGCAGTCGGCCGAGCTGCTGGGCAACTACTCGGCGGGCGCGGGCGGGGCCATGCACCAGGCCGGCGAGGCACTCAGCCTGGCCAAGTCCGCCGTGCCGGACGTGCCGACCGGTGACATCGCCACGGTGAACACCCGGAAGCACCAGGGCGCGCCCGACGCTGCGGCCCAGACGTTGGCCAACTTCACGCTGGAGGGGCCGACTCCCGCGAATCTCGACTCGATCATGAAGAAGCGCAATCCCGGCACGTGGGTCACCGCGGCCGAGGCTGATGCCGCGGCGCAGCGTGTCTACAAGGCGCACCAGGAAGCCATCCACCAGATGGAGAAGCTGGGGCAGGCGTACGCCGCCGCGGCGACGACGCTGAACGGGCTCGGCGCCGACCTGGCTCTGCCGGGGACGCCCGCACCGTCGAATCAGAACGACTCCACGGCGATCTCCCCAGACGGCGGGAGCGGTGGCGGTGCCGGCTCCGGCGGCTACGTCCGAAACCCGCGGGCGGGCGGCGGCAGTGTCGGCGGGTCCAACCCGGGCGGCGGCGAAATCTATGGCGGCGGAAAGGTCCTGCCCCGGGACCCCGGCTCCGGAGGCCCCGGCCCGTCGAACCCGGGCAACACCCCGCCTCCGCCGCACGGTGGCGGCGGCCAGGTGCCGCCCGCGCCGCAGGACCCGGGGACCTCGATCCCGCCGTACCACCCGTCGGACCCGGTGAACCGTCCGGGCACCGACCTCAACAGCCTGCCCCCCTCGCCGACGCTGCCCACCCAGACCGGCCCGTACGGCCCCGGCGGCGGCCACCTGCCCACGGACGGACCGACCACCCTTCCCGGCTACCCGAACGGGCCGGGAGGTTCGAACAACGGGCCCGGTATCCCCGGCGGCGGCCCGGTCCCGGGCTTCCCCACCGGAACGGGTGGCGGTTCCGTCCCGGCCAAGGGTGGCGGCAGCGGCTTCGTCCCCAACAAGGGCGGCGGCCAGATCCCGGCGCGTACGACCCAGTTCGGCGGCGGCGCGGGGCAGGCGAAGGGCGGCAACCCGGGGCTGCCCAGCGGAACGGTCTTCGGCGCCCGTGAGGCGGGGGCCGGCGGCGGCCGGGTCGGTGGGGCGACTGGCATGGGCGGCGGCATGCATCCCGGCATGGGCGGCGCCCACGGTGGCGCTGTCGGCGCTGGCGGCGGCTCACGCGCCCGGGGCCTGTCCTCGACCACCGGTGGCACGGTCGGCGGCCGCAAGGGGCCGACGGCCGGAGGGGAGTTCACTCCGGGCGGTACCGGCCTGCGCAACCGCGCGGCGGGCGCTGCCGAAGGCGGGTCCCTGTCCAGGCAGAACGGCATGATGGCGCCCGGAACGGCGGGCCACGGAGGCCGGAACGAGCGCGACCGCCGCAAGCGGGCCGACTACCTGCACGAGGACGAGGAAACCTGGACGAGCGGTACCCCGCACAGCAACCCGGACGTGGTTGAGTAGGACGGCAACGACTGCCCGGCCACTGGGCTTCCCCAGTGGCCGGGCAGGCTTGTTCGGGGCGCGCTTCCCGGTCGACGGAGAGATTGACGAGGAGTTGTGATGGGGCGGACGAACGCGCGAGCGCGTTGGCGGGCTGCTGCTGCGGCACTTCTGGCGGCGGGGATCGTGGTCGGCCCGGTCGCAGCACCCGCGGTTGCGGGCGGCTCGATTCGCGAAAAGCAGTGGCATCTGGATTCCATGCGGGCACCGGAGATGTGGAAGGTCACCAAGGGGCAGGGGATCACGGTTGCCGTCATTGACGGTGGGTTCAAGCTGGATCACCCCGATCTCGTGGGGCAATTCCTGCCGGGTAAGGACTTCAGTGGTGGGTCCGGCGGAGTCGGGACCTATGCCGATGGCCACGGAACCGAGATGTCCAGCTTGATCGCCGGAACCGGTAAAAGCGTCGGTGGAACAGGAGCTTACGGCCTGGCCCCGGGCGTAAAGATTCTTCCGCTCAAGATCAATAACGGATCCGTCTCGGCGGCACTTCCGTCTGACTTCATTTCTCAGGTCGGCCAGGCGGTAAATTATGCGGTGGACCAGGGCGCCAAGGTCATCAATATCTCGCAGGGTATGGACGCCGCCAGGTTCTCGTCAGGGGATGTGGGAAGCTTGACTCGAATCCTCGAGGGCGCAAGGTCCAAGGGGGTTCTTGTGGTCGCGAGTGTCGGGAACGAGGCGCAGTCGGGAAATCCAGTGTCGTACCCAGGCGGGTTGCCCAACGTTGTCGGTGTCGGAGCCGTCGATCACGGAGCTACGGTGACCGCGGAGTCCGAGAAGGGGCCGCAGGTGGTTCTTGCTGCTCCTGGCATGGATATCGTTGCGGCCTGTACTGCTGATACCGGGTATTGCCAGAGTCACGGGACGTCGGATGCCGCCGCCCTGGTATCGGCCTCCGCCGCGCTGGTTTGGTCGGTGCATCAAGACTGGACCGCGAATCAGGTTTTGCGGGTCCTCATCAATACGGCGGGGAAGCCCCAGGACGGCTCTGTTCGCAACGATCTCATTGGCTATGGCGCCGTGCGCCCGCGTATAGCGCTGACTGATCCGGGCGACCCGGGCCCCGCGAACGTGTCGCCGCTGCCGGCTGATGCGGTTACGCCGTCGGCGGCCCCGGCGCCTACGGTGAGTGCGTCCGCTCCCGCGTCGGCGGCGCCGAGCCCGGCTGACACGCCGACGGATGTTGCTGTCGGTGCGCCGTCGGCGCAGCCGAAGGCGGAGGGGTCGTCGGGTTCGAGCGGCACGGTGCCGATCGTGGCCGGTGTGATTGCCGGCCTGTTGGTGGTGGCCGGGGTGGTGTTCGCGGTGGTGCGGCGCAGGCGGAAGCCGGCCGGGGAGCCCGAGGTGGTCCAGGTGCCGCCGGTGCCGCCGCAGCAGCAGCCGATGGGGGCGGTACCTCCGCCGCCGTCGTACCAGCCGCCGGTGCCGCCGGAGGACAACCCGTACGCGCGATGATTGATCGTCAGCGGACGGCAACGACTGCCCGGCCACTGGGCTTCCCCAGTGGCCGGGCAGGTTTGTTCGGGGCGCGCTTCCCGGTCGACGGAGAGATTGACGAGGAGTTGTGATGGGGCGGACGAACGTGCGAGCGCGTTGGCGGGCTGCTGCTGCGGCACTTCTGGCGGCGGGGATCGTGGTCGGCCCGGTCGCAGCACCCGCGGTTGCGGACGGCTCGATTCGTGCCGATCAGTGGCACCTGGATGCCATGCACGCCCCGGAGATGTGGAAGGTCTCCAAAGGGGAGAACGTCACCGTTGCCGTGATCGACGGCGGCTTCAAGCTGGACCACCCGGATCTGGCCGGGCAGTTCCTGCCCGGTAAGGACTTCAGTGGAAGTCCGGGCGGGGTCGGCTCCTATGCGGAGAGCCATGGCACGCAGATGGCCGGCCTCATCGCTGGAACCGGTAAATCGAATGGCGGCAATGGAGCCTACGGCCTCGCCCCCGGCGCCAGGATTCTTCCGTTGAAGATTGCCAACGGATCCGAGCACGCGGTGGTTTCGGCTGACTTTTTGGACCAGATCGGCCAGGCGGTGACGTATGCGGTCGAGCAGGGTGCCAAGGTCATCAACATCTCGCAGGGAACGGCCGCTGTCACGACTTCCCCGGCCGATGTGGAGAAGTTGAACAAGATCTTGGCGTGGGCTCGCACCAAGGGATCGCTCGTGGTCTCCAGCGTCGGAAACTCCGGGAATCAGGGGAACGTTGTCGAGTACCCGGGAGCCCTGCCCAACGTGGTCGGTGTAGGGGCTTCGGACCGGAACGGCACGGTCACCGCCGAGTCCGAGCGCGGGCCGCAGGTCGTCTTCATCGCCCCTGGTATGGACATGATCGCGGCTTGCTCAAGCGCGACCGGGTACTGCAAGGGCCATGGCACTTCGGATGCGGCCGCCGTGGTTTCCGCATCGGCGGCTTTGGTGTGGTCGTTGCACCCGGACTGGACGGCGAATCAGGTCCTGCAGGTCCTCATCAATACGGCGGGAAAGCCAAATGACGGGTCCAGTCGCAATGACATCGTCGGTTACGGTGCGGTGCGCCCGCGTATCGCGGTGACGGATCCGGGCGACCCGGGCCCCGCGAACGTGTCGCCGCTGCCCGCTGATGCGGTTACGCCGTCGGCGGCCCCGGCGCCTACGGTGAGTGCGTCCGCTCCCGCGTCGGCGGCGCCGAGCCCGGCTGACACGCCGACGGATGTTGCTGTCGGTGCGCCGTCGGCGCAGCCGAAGGCGGTGGAGTCTTCGGGTTCGAGCGGCACGGTGCCGATCGTGGCCGGTGTGGTTGCCGGCCTGTTGGTGGTGGCCGGGGTGGTGTTCGTGGTGGTGCGGCGCAGGCGGAAGCCGGCCGGGGAGCCCGAGGCCGTCCAGGTGCCGTTGCAGCAGCCGATGGGGGCGGTGCCGCCGCCTCCGCCGTCGTACCGGCCGCCGGTGCCGCCGGAGGACAACCCGTATGCGAGGTAGCCGCGTTCGGGGGTCGGACACGTGCGCGAGGGCGTCGGGTTCATCCTGGCGCCCTCGCGCGCGTTCGTGGGGCGTGAGGGTTGGGGGTGTGCGCCGGGGTCACTCGGGTGGAGGCTGGTGGGGGTGGGGTGGGGGTGGCGAGGGTTGGCGGTATGGATGCGGAGGGTGCTTGGCGGGTCGGGCAGGTGCGTCGGGCGGCGGCTGCGGCGCTGATCGGGACGGCGATCGAGTTCTACGACTTCTTCATTTACGGGACGGCGGCCGCGTTGGTGTTCGGGCCGGTGTTCTTTCCCGGGCTGGGCGCGGTGGGGGCGCTGTTGGCGGCGTTCTCGGTGTACGCGGTGGCGTTCCTGGCCCGGCCGGTGGGGGCGGTGGTGTTCGGGCACTTCGGGGACCGGGTGGGGCGGAGGGCGACGCTGGTGGTGTCGCTGCTGCTGATGGGGCTGGCGACGGCCGGGGTGGGGCTGCTGCCGGGGTTCGGGGTGTGGGGGTGGTGGGCGCCGGCGGTGCTGGTGGTGCTGCGGGTGTGTCAGGGCGTCGGGTTGGGTGGAGAGTGGGGCGGGGCGGCGCTGCTGATCGCGGAGAGCGCCCCGGCCGGGCGGCGGGGGCGGTACGGGGGGTTCCTGCAGCTGGGGCCGACGATCGGGTTCGTGCTGGCGAACGGGGTGTTCCTGGCGCTGCAACTCGGCTTGGACGAAGGGGCGTTCCGTGCGTGGGGTTGGCGGGTGCCGTTCCTGGCCTCGTTCGTCATGGTCGCGGTGGGGCTGTTCGTCCGACTGCGGGTCGAGGAGTCGCCGCTGTTCCGGACGGAGGGCCGCCGGGAGCGGCTGCCGGTGCTGGAGGTGCTGCGGGGGCACTGGCGTCCGGTGTTGGCGGGCAGCGGGGCGATCACCGTGGGGTACGCGCTGTTCTACCTGACCACGACGTACGCGCTGGCGTACGCGACCGGCGGGCTCGGGGTGGCGAGCACGCTGGTGCTGTCGATGCTGCTGGTCGGCGCGGCGGGCATGGCGGCGACGGTGTGGCTGAGCGCCTCGCGCAGTGACCGGTGGGGCCGTCGGCGGACGCTGTTCTGGGCGACGGGTCTGGCCGCGGTCTGGGCGCTGGTGCTGTTCCCGCTGCTGGAGACGGTGAGCCGGCCGTTGATGTTCGTCGCGTTGGCGGGGTCGATGGTGGTGCTGGGCGGCGTGTTCGGGCCGTTGGCGGCGTTCCTGCCGGAGCTGTTCCCGACCCGGGTGCGCTACACGGGCGCGGCGCTGACGTACAACCTGGGCGGGGTGGTCGGCGGGGCGACGACGCCGCTGGTGGCCACCCGGTTGACCGGGGTGTACGGAACGGCGCAGCCGGTGGGCTGGTACCTGGCGGTGCTGGGGGTGCTGGCGCTGGGGTGTCTGCGGATGCTGCCGGAGAACACCGGCGCGGAGCTCGGCTCGGCGGACGGCTCGGCGGACGGGCCGGTCGACGGTCCGGTGGACGGCGGACGCCGCCGGGCGCCCCGGTGGGGGGCGGACCCGGCGGCGTAGCGGAGCGGGGGCTCAGCCGGCCAGGGCGGCGCGGCCGGCCAGCACGACGGCGGTGTGCCGGGCGACGCGCTCGCCCAGGTGCTCGGCGGTGGCGATGTCGGCCTTGTGGACGCCCTCCGGGCCGGCGTCGACCGCGGACGAGGCGGCGGCGCCGTTGAAGAAGCCGAGCCGGTTGAGGTCGTTCTCGGAGCCGGCGGTGGAGTTCCAGCCGGGCTTGAGGCCGAGGTTGACCCAGTTCATGCCGTGCTGGGCGGCGAGGGTCTGGAAGAAGCCGAGGGTGCCGGCCTTGTCGCCGCTCTTGGAGCCGGAGTTGGTGAAGCCGGCCGCGACCTTGTCCTTCCAGGCGTCGGTGAACCAGCGCTTGCTGGTGGCCTCGGCGAAGGTGTGGAAGGCGCCGGAGGCGGTGCCCATGTAGGTGGGGGAGCCGAAGACGATCGCGTCGGCGCCGTCCAGCTGGGCCCACTGCTCCTCGGTGATGGTGTCGACGGCGATCGTGACGACCTCGGCACCCGCGGCGGCGGCGCCACGGGCGACGGCCTCGGCGATCACGGCGGTGTGGCCGTAGCCGGAGTGGTAGGCGAGGGCGACGGTCGGACGGACGGCGGTCATGCGGCACTCCAGGGAAGGGGACGGGCGCGGGCGGGCGTGGAGACGGGAAGGGGCGCGACGCGGTGGCAGCGACCCCGACTCGTTCGGTCTCCAATGTAGACCAAGTCTCTATTGGTTACCAAGGGTGGAATGGAGACCGGCCGGGCTACCCTGGACGCATGACGACGGAGCGAGCGGCGCGGGCCCGGAGCGGACGGCCCGCGGAAGCGGGCGGGCAAGGCGCGCAGGACGGGCCCGACGTCCAGGGTGGGCCCGACGCCCGGGATGGGTCCGACGCCCGGGGCGGGCAGGAGTACGACCGGTTCGCGCGGCTGTGCCCCAGTCGCGAGGTGTTCGCCGAGCTGGCCGACAAGTGGTCGATGCTGATCCTGACGAGCCTGCACCTCTCCGGTTCGCAGCGCTTCTCCGAGCTCCAGCGCGGGATCGGCGGGGTCAGCCGCAAGATGCTCACCCAGTCCCTGCGCAATCTGGAGCGCAACGGGCTGGTGCTCCGTACGGTCTTCCCGGAGACGCCGCCGCGGGTGGTCTACGACCTGCTGCCGCTCGGCCGCGAGCTGGCCGAGCTGCTGGAGCCGGTCGGCCGGTGGACGGAGCGTCGCGCCGGGCGGATGCTGGCGGCCCGCGAGGAGTTCGACGCGGCGCACGGCGAGGGCTGAGTCGCCTCCGGCCGCCCGGTGCGGGCGGAGCGGAGGCCGATTTCCCTTCCGGGCCCGGAGCCGTGTAATGTCTTCCTTGTTCGAGCGGCCGGGAGAAACACCGGCAAGCGAGCAAGCCCCTATAGCTCAGTCGGTAGAGCGTCTCCATGGTAAGGAGAAGGTCTGCGGTTCGATTCCGCATGGGGGCTCCACTGAAAGACCCTCGCCTCACGGCGGGGGTCTTTCGCGTTTCCCGGCCGGTTCCGCACGGTCGACACGCCACGGCCTAGCGGGGCGGGTGCGGAATGCGCTGTGATGGTGCGTCATCGGCCGCCGGCCCGAGGGGTGCGGGCGCGAGCCGAACCCCGACCTGGAGGGCGTCATGGGTGTTCGACTCGTGGTGGTGGACGACCACCGGTTGCTGGCGGAGGCGCTGGCCACCGCACTTCAACTGCGCGGTCACCGGGTGCTCGCGGTCGGTTCCCCGGCGGGCGTCGCCGCCGATCTGGTGGTCGGGCGACGGCCGGAGGTGTGCCTGCTGGGGGTGGCCGGGCCGGGGGAGCCGGGCGCCTTCGACGGGCTGCGCCGGATTCGTCGCGAACGCCCCGAGGTGGCCGTGATCGTGCTCGGCCCGGTGGGCGAACTGCGCGGGGTGGCGGCGGCGTTCGCGGCCGGAGCGGCCGGGTACGTGCCCAGCGACGAGCGGATCGAGGTGGTCGAGCGGGCCATCGGGCGGGCGCGCGCGGGCGAGGCCGCGGTCGCGGTGGACATCCTGCGGGGGGCCTTCGACCAGCTGCTGCGCCCGGCGGCGGAGCCGGACGACGAGGCCGTGCGGCTGCTGCGGCTGCTGACCCGCCGTGAGGTGCAGGTGCTGGCCCGGATCGCGGACGGCGAGGACACCGCGGCGATCGCCGCCGGGATGCGGATCGCCGCCAGTACCGCCCGGACCCATGTCCAGCGGGTGCTGATGAAGCTCGGCGCGCGGACCCGGCTGGAGGCGGCCGCGGTCGCGGCGCGCACCGGTCTGCTGGAGCGGATGGCCGGTGGCTGACGGCTCGTGAACCGGTGGCCGACGGCTCGGTGAGAAGGCTGGAATCAGTCGTCCGTGTGGTGCGGAGCACCCCGGGGGGATTGGGAGAATGACCCCAGTCGTACGCATTCCGTCGATGGCTTCCGCCCGACGGGCGGACCGTCGTTCGCTGGAGGTCGCAACATGAGTAAGTACCTGGTCACGGGTGGCGCCGGCTACGTCGGCAGCGTGGTCGCCGCCCACCTGCTGGAGGCGGGGCACCAGGTGACCGTCCTGGACGACCTCTCCACCGGTTTCCGCGAGGGCGTCCCGGACGGTGCCGAATTCGTCGAGGGCCGGATCCAGGAGGCCGGCAAGGTGCTGGACGGCTCCTTCGACGGCGTGCTGCACTTCGCCGCGTCCTCGCAGGTCGGCGAGTCGGTCGCGGACCCGGAGAAGTACTGGCGCAACAACGTGGTCGGCTCGCTGGAGCTGATCAGTTCGATGCGCGCGGCGGGTGTGCGCAAGCTGGTGTTCTCGTCCACCGCCGCCACCTACGGCGAGCCGGAGGTCGTGCCGATCGCCGAGACCGCCCGCACCGCGCCGACCAACACCTACGGCGCCACCAAGCTCGCCGTGGACCACCTGATCACCAGTGAGGCCGTCGCGCACGGTCTGGCCGCCGTCTCGCTGCGCTACTTCAACGTGGCCGGCGCGTACCGTGCGTACGGTGAGCGGCACGACCCCGAGTCGCACCTGATCCCGCTGGTCTTCCAGGCCGCGCTGGGGCAGCGCCCGCACATCGCGGTGTACGGCGACGACTACCCGACCCCGGACGGCACCTGCATCCGCGACTACATCCACGTCGCCGACCTGGCCGAGGCGCACCTGCTGGCGCTGGACACGGCCGAGCCGGGCGAGCACCTGATCTGCAACCTGGGCAACGGCAGCGGCTTCTCGGTGCGCGAGGTGATCGAGTCGGTGAAGCGCGTCACCGGCCGGGAGATCCCGGTGCGGGTCGAGGGCCGGCGGGCCGGCGACCCGGCGGTGCTGGTGGCCTCGGCCGCCCGCGCCCACGAGACGCTCGGCTGGACCCCGCGCCGCCCGAACCTGGACGAGATCGTCGCCGACGCCTGGAAGTTCACCCTGGCGAAGAACGGCCACTGAGCGACAGAAGAACGGCCACTGGGCGACAAGCGCCGGGGAGGGGCCGGTCGGGGAGATCCCGGCCCGACCGCCGGTGCGGCGCCGCACTCGGAAGACGTCCGGGCGCGGCGCCCCGCGGGGGCGGTCGGATGCTCCAAGTCCGGCTGCCCGCGCACCTTCTGACGAAACTTCACCGAATCGCCACGAGCGCGTTTCCCGCCCCGTACGCTGAGTGCGGTACCGGTGGGGGCCGGCGCCCATTCGGTCTCACCGGCCACCGGTGGGCGGGCGGAACGGCGGCTCCGGAGCGCGGATGCCGGGCCGGTCCCGCCCCGGGCTCGGGCGGTCTGAGCAGGGGGAGGGACGATGGCGCGGATTCGCGTCCTGGTGGTCGACGACCACCGGATCTTCGCCGAGGCACTGGCCGCGGCGCTGGCCGCCGAGCCGGACGTGGAGGTGGGGGCGGCCGGCAGTGCCGCCGCCGCCGAGCGGGCCTTGGAGCGTGCGGCCGGCGAGGGCCGCGCCTACGACGTGGCACTGATCGACGCCGACCTCGGAGTCGAGGCGGGTGGCACGGGCGGCACGGCCGGAGTGCCCGGTACGGCCGGGTTACCCGGCGGGCCCGGGGCGGTCGGGCAGCCCGGCGGACCGGGGGCACCCGGAGTCGGCGGAGCACTCGCCCGTCGGCGGCCGGGCGCGGAGCACGGCGACGAGGCCCGGCGCGGCCGCGCCGCCCCGCCCGTACCGCAGCCGCGCCGGCCGGCCGTACCGCCGGGGGCGCCCGTCGCGCTGTCGAGCGGGCCGCTGCCCGGCGCCCGTCCGGTGGCGGACCCGCTGCGGGGCGACCAGCTGAGACCCGCGGCCCCGATGCCCGACGGCATCACCCTGCTGGCCCGGCTCCGCCGTGCCCACCCCGGGCTGCGCGCCGTCGTGCTGGCCGCCGCCGACGACCCGCACCGCGCCGCCCGCGCCCTGCACGCGGGCGCCACCGGCTGGGTGGCCAAGGAGAGTTCGCTGGCCCGGCTGCTCGCGGTGGTCCGGGGCGTGCTGCGGGACGAGACGCACCTGCCGCCCGCGCTGCTCACCGGGGTGATCCGCGAGCTCACCACCGCCCGGCGGGACCGCACCGAGAGCGAGCGGCTGGTGGACACCCTGACCCCGCGGGAGAAGCAGATCCTGCGCTGCATGGTCGCGGGCCTCGGCCGGCAGGCCGTGGCGGAGCGGCTCTACCTGTCGCCGCACACCGTCCGGACGCACATGCAGAACGTGCTGGGCAAGCTCGGGGTGCACTCGACGCTGGCGGCCGTCGCGGTCGCCCGCCGGGCCGGGGTCAGTCCCGCCGAGCCGGCCGCGCCCCCGCCGCCCTCGGTGGTGGGCAGCGTCGAACGGCCCTGAGCCGGGAGCCGCGGCGGCAGGGGAGCCCGGGAGCCGCCGTCAGCCCGGGATGTTGTCGAACGGGGCGACCAGCACCCGCAGCAGCGCGGCGAGTTCGGTCTGCTGGCCGGAGCTGAGCTGGGCGAGCAGTTCGCGTTCGTGCGCGAGCAGCCCGGCGAGCGCCTGGTCGGCGCGGTCGCGGCCGTCGTCGGTGAGCCGGACCAGCACGCCGCGCCGGTCGTCCGGGTCGGGCAGGCGCTTGACCAGGCCCTTGCCGGTGAGCCGGTCGATCCGGTTGGTCATGGTGCCCGAGGTGACCAGGGTCTGGGTGAGCAGCTGGCCGGGGGAGAGCTGGTACGGGGAGCCGGCCCGCCGCAGGGCGGTCAGGACGTCGAACTCCCAGGGCTCCAGGCCGTGCTCGGCGAAGGCGGCGCGGCGGGCGCGGTCCAGGTGCCGGGCGAGCCGGCTGACCCGGCTGAGCACCTCCAGCGGCTCCACGTCGAGGTCGGGGCGCTCCCGGCGCCACGCTGCGACCAGCCTGTCGACCTCGTCCTCCATGACGATCAGTGTATCGGTGGATGTGTCGATGTGAAGTCTCTTGACATCGAGAAATGTGCCAGCGAGGCTACCCGAGATATCTTGATATCGAGATACCTGCGAGGTGAACCATGACCGATCCCGTCTGGGACCCGGCGCAGTACCTGCGCTTCGCCGACGAACGCACCCGCCCGCTGCGCGACCTGCTCGCCCGCGTCCCCGCCCTCCCGCACCCCGGTGCCGAGGCGATCCTGGACATCGGCTGCGGCCCGGGCAACTCAACCGCCGTCCTGCGCGAGCGCTGGCCGCGCGCCCGCCTCACCGGCGTCGACAACTCCGCCCCGATGCTGGCCGCCGCCCGCACCGACGGCGAGCCCAGTGCCGAGTACCTGCTCGCCGACGCCCGCGACTACGACCCGGCCCCGGCCCGGCCGGACCTGATCGTCTCCAACGCCACCCTCCAGTGGGTGGACGGGCACCTGGCGCTGCTGCCGCGCTGGGCGGCCGCCCTCGAACCCGGCGGGGTGCTCGCCTTCCAGGTGCCCGGCAACTTCGACGCCCCCAGCCACACCCTGCTCGCCGACCTGCGCCGCAGCGCCCGCTGGCGGGACGCGCTCGGCGAGGAGGCCGTCCGGGCCGGCGTCCACCGGCCCGAGCGCTACCTCGACGCCCTGGTCGCCGCCGGCTGCCTCCCGGACGTCTGGGAGACCACCTACCTGACCCTGCTGCCGGGGGCGGACCCGGTCCTGGAGTGGGTCAAGGGCACCGCGCTGCGCCCGGTCCTCACCCGGCTCACCGACCCGGCCGACCGCGCCGCCTTCCTCGCCGAGTACGGGCGGCTGCTGCGCGAGGCCTATCCGGCCGGGGCGCACGGGACGGTGTTCCCGTTCCGGCGGATCTTCGCGGTGGGGACCAGGCGGCCGGACTGAGCCGGATGGGCCGGGCGGGCCGAGCCGGACGCCGGGCCGGACGCCGGGCCGCTTGGGCCGAACGGGGTGGCCCGCGACGGCCCCGGCCGGTCAGGCCTTGCGTTCGCCGACCAGCTTCGGGTGCCGCTCCAGGCCCTCCAGCCCGTGCCAGGCGAGGTTCACCAGGTGCGCCGCCACCGTCGCCTTGTCCGGCTTGCGGACCTCCAGCCACCACTGCCCGGTCAGCGCGACCATCCCGACCAGCATCTGCGAGTACATCGGGGCCAGCCGGGCGTCGAAGCCGCGGGACTTGAACTCCAGGCCCAGGATGTCCTCGACCTGGGTGGCGATGTCGCTGATCAGCGAGGCGAAGGTGCCGGTCGACTGGGCCACCGGGGAGTCCCGGACCAGGATCCGGAAGCCGTCCGTCGAGGTGTCGATGTAGTCCATCAGCGCGAAGGCGGCCTGCTCCAGCAGCTCGCGCGAGTGCCCGCCGGTCAGGGCCCCGGTCACCATGTCCAGCAGCAGCTGCATCTCGCGGTCGACGACCACCGCGTAGAGCCCCTCCTTGCCGCCGAAGTGCTCGTACACCACGGGCTTCGACACCCCGGCGCGCTCGGCGATCTCCTCCACCGAGGTGCCGTCGTAGCCGCGCTCCGCGAAGACCGTCCGGCCGATCTCCAGCAGTTGCTCGCGCCGCTGCTTGCCGGTCATCCGGACCCGGCCGCCCCGGCGGCGCGGGGCCGGGGCGGAGTCGCCCTCGCCGGGGCCGGCCGCCGGTGCAGCGGGCCGCGGACGGGTCGGCGCCGAGGCGGGCGCCGCGTCCGTCCGCGTGCTGTGGTGACCGCCTGTGCTGTCTGCGCTGCTCCCGTTCACCCCTACATCATGCTGGAAGCAACGCCTCATGCGGCGCGGCGGGCGGCGATCCGCTGCGCGTCCGGCCAGCGGACGTCCCGCACCCAGCCGGCCAGCTCGAACCAGCGGATCAGCCGGGCCGAGGAGTCGATCTGCCCGCGCAGCACCCCGTGCCGGGCCGAGGTCGGGTCGGCGTGGTGCAGGTTGTGCCAGGACTCGCCGCAGGAGAGCAGGGCGAGCCACCAGACGTTGCCGGAGCGGTCCCGGGAGCGGAACGGGCGCCGGCCGACGGCGTGGCAGATCGAGTTGATCGACCAGGTGACGTGGTGCAGCAGTGCCACCCGGACCAGCGAACCCCAGAAGAAGGCGGACAGCGCCCCCTCCCAGGACAGGCTCACCAGGCCGCCGACCAGCGCGGGCAGCAGCAGCGAGATGGTGGTCCAGAGCCAGAACAGCCGGGAGATCCGCCTCATGGCCGGGTCGCGCACCAGGTCGGGGGCGTACTTGAGCTGCGAGGTCTGCTCCTCGTCGAACATCCAGCCCATGTGGGCCCACCACAGGCCCTTCAGCAGCGCCGGGACGCTCTCCCCGTAGCGCCACGGCGAGTGGGGGTCGCCGTCCTTGTCGCTGAACCGGTGGTGCTTGCGGTGGTCGGCCACCCAGCGCACCAGCGGGCCCTCGACGGCGAGGCTGCCGGCGATCGCCAGCGCCAGGCGCATCGGGCGGCGGGCCTTGAAAGCGCCGTGGGTGAAGTAGCGGTGGTAGCCGATGGTGATGCCGTGGCAGGTGAGGTAGTACATGCCGGCGGTGATCGCGAGGTCCGTCCAGCCCAGCCCCCAGCCCCAGGCCACCGGGACGGCGGCCACCAGGGCGGCGAACGGCACCAGGATGAACAGGGAGAGCGCGATCCGCTCGGCCAGGCCCTGCTTCTCCCCGCCGCGGGTGGCGGACAGCCGGGTGGCCGCGGTGCCGGTCCCGGCGGTCTCGACGCTGTCGGCGGACTCGATGACGTCGGTCGGGTCGGTGTCCGGCGACGGAGTGCGGGACGCGGCGTTCTCCGCGCGCGCCTCGCCTGCCTGAATGGTCATGGGCGTCCCTTCGCGGCGTTCCGGAACGGGAGAGAAGCGGAGCTACGTTGGCGTAACCTACGGCATCGTAGGTTGCGCTCCGCGTCCAGCGGAACACTCCGCCGCGCGGCGCTTGAGTGAATTCACCCGACTGGATGGATGAACCGCGCCTCCGGCGGGTTCGGCCGCCGGAGGCCGAATCGAGGCCGTGGATCGGTGCAGTTCGATACCCACGGCAGGGCCCTCTCGGGTAGGGTCTGACACGACTGTCCGCCGTGGTGTAATGGCAGCACAGGGCCCTTTGGAGGCCTTTGTCTGGGTTCGAATCCTAGCGGCGGAGCCTCTGCGCGCTTCGGGTTCGGGCGTTTTCCCCCGCGCCGGTATTGTCGGTGCTGCTCGGCGGACTGTGCGAATGGCGACCGGCCTGGGTCCGGGCCGGGCCTGCTCTGCCCTCTCTGTGAACCTACCGAGGAGCCTCCCCGCATGGGTGCCAATTCGCTTGCCGCCGTTGTCGTGCTCGCCGCCGGTGGCGGGACCCGGATGAAGTCGAACAAGCTGCCCAAGGTGCTGCACGAGGTGTGCGGGCGCTCGCTGGTGGGTCACGCCGTCTCGGCGGCCCGCGAACTGACCCCGGGCCAGCTGGTCGTGGTGGTCGGGCACCAGCGCGAGCAGGTCGTGGCGCACCTGACGGAGCACTACCCGGCCACCCGCACCGCGGTGCAGGAGGAGCAGAACGGCACCGGGCACGCCGTGCGCACGGCGCTGGAGTCGCTGTCCGCCGACGGCGTGGCGCTGGACGGCACGGTGATCATCACCGCCGGCGACTCGCCGCTGCTGACCGGGGAGACCCTGCGCCGGCTGGCCGACGCGCACGCCGCCCAGCAGAACGGCGTCACCGTGCTGACCGCCGTCGTCCCGGAGCCCTTCGGCTACGGCCGCATCCTGCGGGACGAGGACGGCGCCGTCGCCGCGATCGTCGAGGAGCGGGACGCCAGCGCCATCCAGCGCGCGATCACCGAGATCAACTCCGGCGTCTTCGCCTTCGACGCCAAGCTGCTCTCCACGGCGCTGGGCGAGCTCACCACGGACAACTCGCAGGGCGAGGAGTACCTGACCGACACCCTGGAGATCCTGCGTAAGGCGGGCCACCGGGTCGGCGCCGTGGTGGCCGAGGACCACCGGGACATCCTGGGCATCAACGACCGGGTCCAGCTGGCGCACGCCCGCCGGCTGCTGAACGACCGCCTGCTGGAGCGGGCGATGCGCGAGGGCGTCACCGTGGTGGACCCGGCGACCACCTGGTTCGACGTGCAGGTCACGTACGAGCCGGACGCCGTGGTGCTGCCGAACACCCAGCTCCAGGGCGCCACGCACCTGGGCGAGGGCTGCGAGGTGGGCCCGAACTCCACCCTCAAGGACACCCTGGTCGGCGCCGGCGCCCGGGTGAGCAACACCACGGCCGACCGCGCCGAGGTGGGCGAGCTGGCCACCGCCGGTCCGTACGCCTACCTGCGTCCGGGCGCCAAGCTGGCCCGCAAGGCGAAGGTCGGCACCTACGTCGAGGTGAAGAACTCCGAGCTGGGCGAGGGCGCCAAGGTGCCGCACCTCTCCTACATCGGCGATGCCACGATCGGCGAGGGCACCAACGTCGGCGCGGCCTCGGTCACCGTGAACTACGACGGCGTGAACAAGCACCGCACGGTCATCGGCGCGCACTGCCGGACCGGTTCGGACAACATGTTCATCGCCCCGGTCACCATCGGTGACGGCGCCTACACCGCGGCCGGCTCCGTGATCACCGGCGACGTCCCGGCCGGGGCGCTCGGTGTGAGCCGGGCCACCCAGCGCAACATCGACGGCTGGGTCGAGCGCAAGCGCCCCGGGACGGCATCCGCGCAGGCCGCGCAGGCGGCGGCGGACGGGGCCGAGCAGGCCTGAGCGGGCGGCGCCCCGGGACAGCCGGTAGTCCCGGGGCGGACGGTTTCTGCGCGGGCGCGTAACCTTGGGGACATACGTGCGCCACTGGGCTTACCGCCCGTGTCCAGGCGTACCGACATTTCCCCTACCCGTGCCGCGAGCGGGCCCTGCCTGCCCGCCGCCGGGTCGAGGGTTCAGCGTCCGCAACGCGAGGAGACGGTGCAGTGAGCGGGATCACGACGTCGGGTGAGAAGAAGCTGAAGCTCTTCTCCGGCCGTGCCCACCCGGAGCTGGCGAAGGAGGTGGCCGCGGCGCTCGGGACCGAACTGGTCCCCACCAAGGCCCTGGACTTCGCCAACGGCGAGATCTACGTCCGCTTCCTGGACTCCGCGCGTGGCGCGGACTGCTTCGTGATGCAGAGCCACACGGCTCCCATCAACCAGTGGATCATGGAGCAGCTGATCATGATCGATGCTCTGAAGCGGGCTTCCGCCAAGAGCATCACCGCGATCCTGCCGTTCTACGGCTACGCCCGCCAGGACAAGAAGCACCTCGGGCGCGAGCCCATCTCGGCCCGTCTGATCGCCGACCTGCTGCGCCAGGCCGGTGCCGACCGCCTGATGGCCGTGGACCTGCACACCGCGCAGATCCAGGGCTTCTTCGACGGCCCGGTGGACCACCTGTTCGCGCTGCCGCTGCTGGCCGACTACATCGGCGAGAAGGTCGACCGCTCCAAGCTGACCGTCGTCTCGCCGGACGCCGGCCGCGTGAAGGTCGCCGACCAGTGGTGCGACCGGCTGGACGCCCCGCTGGCGATCATCCACAAGCGCCGCGACATCACCCAGGCCAACACCATCCTGTCGGCCGACGTCGTCGGTGACGTCAAGGACCGGGTCTGCGTGCTCGTCGACGACATGATCGACACCGCCGGCACCATCTGCGCCGCGGCTGACGCGCTGTTCGACAACGGCGCCGCGGACGTCGTGGTGGCGGCCACCCACGGTGTGCTCTCCGGCCCGGCCGCGGACCGGCTGAAGAACTCGCGGGTGAGCGAGTTCGTGTTCACCAACACGCTGCCCACCCCGGCCTCGCTCCAGCTGGACAAGATCACCACGCTGTCCATCGCCCCGTCGATCGCCGCCGCGATCCGCGAGGTCTTCGAGGAGGGCTCGGTGACCAGCCTCTTCGAGGGCGTGCACTGACGAAGTCCCGTGCGGGCGGCTCCGGTCCTGACGGGCCGGGGCCGCCCGCCGATTTCACGGGAGGCCGCCGGTGCGGTTAGACTCGTGAAACTGCTCGGCGAGGGATGCCGTGTGCCCGCTCGCCGGGTGCCCGCTCCGTGATCGACGCGCTGCCGGTGCCGGACTCCCGTCCGCCCGGCAGGCCGTTGCCGCCGAGTGACCCCCGAACGTACTGAGGGTGTGGTCCCGGCGGTTTTTCGCGTTGCCTGCACCCCCGCGCCAGTTTCCACGAGGAGTGCAGTCGTGTCCGAGATCCGTATCGCCGCTGAGACCCGTTCCGAGTTCGGCAAGGGTGCCGCCCGTCGTGCCCGTCGCGCCGGCTTCGTCCCCGGTGTCGTCTACGGCCACGGCCACGCCCCGGTTCACCTGAACCTGCCCGGCCACGACCTGATGATGGCCCTGAAGACCCCGAACGCCCTGCTGGTCGTCCCGATCGACGGCAAGGACGAGTACGTGCTGCCGAAGGCCGTCCAGCGCGAGGCCATCAAGCGCACCATCGAGCACGTCGACCTGCTGCTGGTCAAGCGCGGCGAGAAGGTCACCGTCGAGATCCCGGTCCACGTCGAGGGCGAGCTGGCCCCGGGCGGCAACCTGGTGGAGCACGTCCTGCAGGCCCTGCCGATCGAGGCCGAGGCCACCCACCTGCCCGAGTCGGTCACCGTCTCCGTCGAGGGCCTGGAGGCCGGCGCCTCCATCCACGCCAAGGACATCGTCCTGCCGGCCAACGTCTCGCTGGCCGTCGAGGCCGACGCCGTCGTGCTGCAGGTCATCGCCGCCCAGGCCGCCCCGGTCGAGGAGGAGGCCGCCGAGGCCGAGGGCGCCGAGGCCTGAGCCTCGCGTCACTAGCTGAGACCGCTGCCCCGGTCGCTCCCGCTGGAGCGGCCGGGGCAGCGGTGTGTCCGGGATGATGGCAGGGCCTAGCGCGAAGGAGGAAGAAGGCATGGCGGACGAGTACGAGGGCCCCTGGCTGGTGGTGGGGCTGGGCAACCCCGGGGAGCAGTACGCCCGGAACCGGCACAACATCGGCTTCATGGTGGTGGACCTGCTGGCGCAGCGGATGGGCGCCAAGTTCAAGGCGCACAAGAGCCGGGCGCAGGTGGCCGAGGGGCGGCTGGCGGGCAAGCGGGTGGTGCTGGCCAAGCCGATGTCCTTCATGAACCTCTCCGGCGGGCCCGTGACGGCGCTGCGCGACTTCTACAAGGCGCCGGCCTCGGCGCTGATCGCGGTCCACGACGAGCTGGACATCGACTACGCGGCGCTGCGGCTGAAGCTGGGCGGCGGGGACAACGGCCACAACGGCCTGAAGTCGATCACCAAGTCGCTGGGCCCGGACTACTACCGGGTGCGGTGCGGGATCGGCCGCCCGCCGGGCCGGATGGAGGTCGCGGACTTCGTGCTGAAGGACTTCTCCTCGACCGAGCGCAAGGAGCTGGAGTGGTTCGTGGACCGCTCGGCGGACGCGGTGGAGGCGCTGCTGTCCGAGGGGCTGGAGCGGGCCCAGGGCACGTACAACTCCTGACCCGGACTGACGTGACGTCAGAACGCCTGCGCGTACGCAACGGTCGTACAACGCTTGCCCGTCCAAACCTGAATCCGTGTGAGAACCCTGTGCGGGATCGGATAGCGTCGGTCCGGTACGCGAACGAGTCCTGGGGAGTTCTCGATGCGGGGATTGCGTCCGGTCCGCCGGGTGCGGCGGAGCCGGGTGGTCGAGCCGAAGCGGCTCGGGCGGCGGGTCGGTGCGGCCGGTGCGCTGGGGGTGGCCGGGGTGCTGCTGTCGGGCGGCGCGCTGGCGCACGCGGATTCGGCCGTCGAGTCGGACCCGGCGGTCTCCCAGGAGCCGGCGGCGGCGCAGTTCGGCCCGGTGCTCGGCGATTCGATGGGCCCCGACGCGGGGCTGCTGGCGGTCGGCGGCGGCCTGGTGGTGGCGGCCGGCGGCGCGGCGCTGTGGCTGAAGCGCAGGCGCGCGGGCGAGGGCGCGGAGTAGGGCCCCAGCCGGCGTCCCACACGGCCCCCGCACGCGCCTCGCGACCCCACGCGGCGCCTCGCGGAGCCGGAAGCCCGCGCGGAGCGGGAACCTCACGGCCGAGGGCCGGTGTCCGGACGGGACACCGGCCCTCGGCCGTTCGCGGTCCGGCCGTCAGCCGGTGTTGCGCAGGCCGGCGGCGATGCCGTTGACGGTCAGCAGCAACGCGCGGGCGCGCAGCGGGTCGTCCTGGCGCCCGGCCGAGAGCTCCTCGCGCTGGCGGCGCAGCAGCGCGACCTGGAGGTAGGAGATCGGGTCGAGGTAGGCGTCGCGGACGGCGAAGGTCTGCTTCAACACCGGGTTGTGCTCCAGCAGTTCGCTCTCGCCGGTGAGCCGGAGCACCTCGCGCAGGGTGAGCGCGTGCTCGGCCTTGATCTGGTCGAAGACGTGGTGCAGCTCGCCGGGCACCAGCTGCTCGACGTAGTGGCGGGCGATCCGCAGGTCGGTCTTGGCCAGCGTCATGGCGACGTTGGACAGGAAGTTGCGGAAGAAGTGCCACTCGCCGTACATCTCGGTCAGCACGTCGCCGAGGCCGGCCGCGCGGGCGGCGGCGAGGCCGGAGCCGACGCCGTACCAGCCGGGGACGATCTGCCGGGACTGGGTCCAGCCGAACACCCACGGGATGGCCCGCAGGCCGTCCAGGCCGGCGCCGGAGTCGGGGCGGCGGGACGGGCGGGAGCCCAGGTGCAGCGAGGCGAGCTGGTCGACCGGGGTGGAGGCGAAGAAGTACTTCGGCAGGTCCTCCTGCTCGACCAGGGCGCGGTAGGCGGTGTGGGCGGCGTCCGAGACCCGGTCCATCGCGGCGTCCCAGCGGGCCAGTTCCTCGGGGGCCTGGCGCGGGGCGGTGTGCAGCGCGGAGGCCGCGAGGGTGGCGGAGAGGGTCAGCTCCAGGTTCTCCCGGGCCAGCGAGGGGAGCAGGTACTTGTCCGAGATGACCTCGCCCTGCTCGGTGACCTTGATCTCGCCCTCCAGGGTGCCCCAGGGCTGGGCCAGGATGGCCTCGTGCGAGGGGCCGCCGCCGCGGCCGACGGTGCCGCCGCGGCCGTGGAACAGGCGCAGCCGGATGCCGTAGCGGTGGGCGACGTCGCGCAGCCGGCGCTGGGCGCGGTGGATCTCCCACTGGGAGGTGGTGATGCCGCCGAACTTGGAGGAGTCGGAGTAGCCGAGCATGACCTCCTGGACGTCGCCGCGCAGCGAGACGAGCAGGCGGTAGGACGGGTCGGAGAGCATCTCGTCGAGGATGCGGTCGGCCTGCTGGAGCTCGTCGGTGGTCTCCAGCAGCGGCACGATGCCGATCTTGGCGAGGCCGGCGTGCAGGTCGATCAGGCCGGCCTCGCGGGCCAGCACGGTGGCGGCGAAGACGTCGTCGGCGCCCTGGCACATGGAGATGATGTAGCTCTCGACGATCTCGTCGCCGAAGCGGTCGAAGCCCTCGCGGATGGTGTTGAACACGCCGAGGGTCTTGGTGCCGGCCTCGTCCAGCGGGGCCGGGGTGGGGGCGAGCGGGCGGCGCGAGCGGAGTTCCTTGGCGAGCAGCTTCTGCCGGTACTCGCGGGGCATGTCGGCGTAGCGCCAGGCCTCCTCGCCGAGCCGGTCGAAGAGCTGGCCGAGGGCGTGGTGGTGGGCCTCGGCGTGCTCGCGCACGTCCATGGTGGCGAGCTGGAGGCCGAAGGCCTCGACGGTGCGGATGGCGCGGGCGAGGCGGCCGTCGGCGATCAGTTCGCCGCGGTGGGAGCGCAGCGAGTCCTGGATCAGCCGCAGGTCGGCGATCAGCTCGCGGGTGCCGAGGTAGTCGCGGCCCGGGACGTGCGGGGTGCCGCCGGCCAGCCGCTCGCGGGTGTTCTCCAGCTTGAGCCGGATGCAGGTGGCCTTGAGGCGGTACGGCTCCTCGGCGTTCATCCGCTTGTAGCGCGGGCTGAGTTCGGGGAGCAGGTGCAGGTCGGTGTTGAGCGAGGCGAGCAGCTCGACCGAGGCGCCGGCCAGCCGCTCGGAGGTGGAGAGGGTGTTGCGCAGGTCGTCGATCGCGGCGAGCGCGTCCTTGATGCCGTACTCGTGCTGGAGGTTGAGGACGTCCCAGGTGACCTTCGGGGTGACGTTGGGGTTGCCGTCGCGGTCACCGCCGATCCAGGTGCCGAAGGTGAGCGGCCGTACGCCCTCGGGCAGGCCCAGGCCGACCCGGGCGAGCTCCTCGTGCAGTTCCTCCAGGACCTCGGGGACGGCCTCGCGGTAGAGCTCGTCCAGGTAGTAGACGGCGTTGCGGGCCTCGTCGGTGGGCTCGGGGCGGGCGATGCGCAGTTCGTCGGTCTGCCAGAGCAGGTCGATGACCTCGGCCAGGCGGCGGTCGGCGGAGCGCTTGGCGCTGCTGGTGCGGGCCTGATCGGCGGCGGCCAGGCCGGAGGTGACCTCGTCGCGGTGGATGCGGTCGAGGAGTTCGCCGATCCGGCGCAGCTTGTTGAGGACGCTGCGGCGGGCGGCCTCGGTGGGGTGGGCGGTGAAGACCGGGCGGACCGCGAGGTGGGCCAGGGTGTCCTGGAGGTGCTTGGGGTCGGCCTCGGCGAGCTGGTCGGCGGTCTGGGCGAGCAGCGAGCCCTGCCGGGCGCGGCGGGTGGCGAACTCGCGGCCGCGGTGCACCTGCTCGGTGACGTTGGCGAGGTGGAAGTAGGTGGAGAACGCCCGGACCAGCTTGGCGGCGGTGTCCAGGTCGATGTCGGAGAGGAGCTCGGCGGTGGCCTCGCCGTCGGTGCGGCTCAGCAGGCGGACCTGTTCGACCAGGCCCAGCAGCTGGGGGCCCTCCTGACGGACCAGCGTCTCGCCGAGCAGGTCGCCGAGGCGGCGGATGTCCGCGCGCAGAGCGGCGTTGTCGGCGCTGACGGGCGTGGGGTTGTCCGCCGGGGCGGGGACCGGAGCGGTCACGGCTGGCTCCCTGTGGTGGTGGGGGTTCGGCAACGGCTCATCGTCACAGTCCACACGCGTGTGGCCGGCGTGACGCGTGCGGACCGCGCTGTCCGACGCGACCCAGCATAGGTGTCGGGGCGGATGCTGTCCGCGAGGTGGCCGGATGGCGGACAGCGCTGCCGAAAACCACCTGTGGTCTGGACCACTTGACGGGTTGGTGGAGTGTGACGGGCAATCCCGGTGGGGAGGGGAGGAGGTTGCCGCTTACTCTGTGGGGATGAGCAAGTCGCCTGGGGAGCGCGTGCCGGTCCGGTCGTTCTGGTGGTGGAAGCGGCCGCGCAGCGCTTTCCTGGACATCGGGCTGGCGATGCTCGCCGCGGTGGAGTGCGCGGTCAGCACGATCGCCTTCCTCTCCGCCCGGATCCACGTCAGCACCGCGGGAGCGGTCGGGATAGCCGTGCTCGGCACGCTGGCCGGCGGCTCGCTGGTGGTGCGCCGGCGCTGGCCGGCCGTCCCGGTGCTGGTGACGCTGCTGGTGATGCCCGGGATGCTGGGCGTGGTGCTGCTGGTGGTGGCGCTGTACACGCTCGCCTCGACCTGGGAGTGGCCCTCGCGCCGCCGCCGGGTGGTGGCGCTGTCCGCGCTGGCCTTCGCCGAGGCGGCCGCCGTGATGGCGGTGTCGCTGATGACGCCCGGCGACGCGCCGGTGGATCCGCCGCCGCTGTGGGGCCAGATCCTGCTGTCGCTGCTGGTGTCGGTCGGGCTGACCGTCGCCCCGGTGGTGACCGGACTGTACGTCGGCGCGCGGCGGCGGCTGATCGAGTCGCTCAAGGACCGCGCGCACGGCCTGGAGACCGAGCTGGACCTGCTCGCCGAACAGGCGCAGGAACGCGCCCGCCGGGCCCGCCTGGAGGAGCGCACCCGGATCGCCCGGGAGATGCACGACGTGGTGGCGCACCGGGTGTCGCTGATGGTGGTGCACTCCGGGGCGCTGGAGCGGATCGTCGTCAAGGACCCGGAGAGGGCCGCGCAGAGCGCCAAGCTGATGGGCGAGGTCGGCCGGCAGGCGCTGAACGAGCTGCGGGAGATCCTCGGGGTGCTGCGGATGGACGACGAGCGGCAGCCGGAGCCGGACTCGCTGGCCGGACTGCCGCGGCTGGTCGACCAGTCCAGGGCGGCCGGGATGGCGGTGACGCTGACGGTCAGCGGCAGCCGGCAGGAGTTCACCGGCGAGGCCGAGCAGACCGCCTACCGGGTCGTCCAGGAGGGCCTGACCAACGCCCACAAGCACGCGGGCGGCGCCCAGGTGTCGGTGCTGCTCTCGTACGCGCCGAACGGGGTGCGGGTGGCCGTGGTGAACGCCTGCCCGGGCGGGGAGCGGGGCGCGGCGAAGCTGCCGAGCGGGGGCAACGGGCTGGTCGGGATGCGGGAACGGGTGATCGCGCTGGGCGGCACCTTCTCCTCCGGGCCGGAGGCGGACGGCGGGTTCCGGATCGAGGCGGTGCTGCCGTCCCGGTTGGCGGTGCGGGCCGAGCGGCTGCGCTGAGCGGCTGTGCTGAGCCGGCGGGCCGGGCGGGCCTCGGTACTCGTCCGGGTCCCTCAGTACGCGTCGGCGGTGCGCAGCAGCTCCGGGGCGGTGCCCAGGACCAGCGTGGAGATCGCCTGGTCGATGCCCTGGCCGAGGAACCACTCGCCGGTGTGGTCCAGGCTGTAGACCCGGCCCTCCTCGTCGACGGCCAGCAGCGCCTGCCCGTACGCCTCCTCGCCGAGCGGGGCCAGCTGCGTCCCCAGCGCCCGGCCGAGGTCGAGCAGGGTGCGCGGCTGGTGCAGACCGCACAGCGGGTCGATCAGGAACGGGGTGCGGGCCAGCTGGCGGCCCGGGCCGGACAGGTCGAAGGCGAGGCCGCCGAACTCGGCCCAGGCCTCCACCGCCGCCGGGAAGACCGCGTGCCGTACGCCGGCGGGCGCGCCGTGCCCGACCAGGGTGTCGGCCCACTCCTCGGCCTGCCGGATCTGCCAGCGGCCGGGGTGCCAGCCGGCCGCCTTGAGCTCGGCGGCGACGTCGGCGGGGAAGCGGGGCCGGGTCCGCGTGCCGGCGGGGGAGAGGGTGGCCGGTGCGGGCGGGATGGGCGGGTTCAGGGCGGGCTCCAGGGCTGGGGGACGGGGACGTGCCGGCCGCTCGGCCGGTCAGTGCGCGGGCGGGCCGACGGCGACGCTGCGCACGGTGAAGTGCTCCAGCATCGGGGCGCAGGAGCGGCACGGCGGCGCGTGGCTGCCGTGCGCCGGGTCGCCCTCCTCACGGATGCGCACGGTCGTCATCCGGGAGCCCTTGAGCGCCTTGCGGGCCTCGTGCAGGGTCATCGGCTTGCGGGCGGCGCGCTTGGAGCGCCTGCCGTCGACGGCGGTCAGGTACTGGGAGAGCAGGACGGCCTCCGGGCAGCGGCCGGTGAACCGCTCGCGGGCCTCGGCGGGCAGGGTGTCCAGGAACTCGGCGACCAGGTGGTGCAGCACCGGGCGGCGCGGGTCCTTGTCGCCCGCCAGGGTGTGCACCTCGCCGCCCTTGAGCGACAGCGCGGCGGCGACGGCGGGCAGCAGGCTGTCGCGGTGGTGGCGCAGCACGGGCGGGCCCGCCGGCTCACCGGTGGTCATCCGTCTTCCTCCTCGTCATCCCGACGTCGGCCGCGGTGGCCGGGCCGGTCCGGGGCAAGCCTGTCAAACGACACCGACAACCGCACATCCGGGGTGCGGCGCAGGCCGGTGCCGCGACGGCCCGGCCGCCGCCGTACCCGATGCTGTCGAATGCTCACCGGTCCGTCACGACTTGTCCGTCGATGTGCCGAAACGGCCCCGGGCCAGGCTCGCGGCCGGTACCGTTCCGGCCGCGAGCCGGAGGGGACGCGGCCGACCGCCCGGGGGCAGGTGCCGCAGGCGGGCCGACTCCGGTGCCCGCGCCGGACGTTGGGGCCGCCGGGAACGGGGCCGGGGCGCGCCGCCCGGCGCCGGTCCACCGGCAGCCCGCGTTCCGTCACCTCGGCCACCGCGAGGGGACGTTCCCGGTCGCCGGGCGGGCGGTGGTGACGGCGGTGGGTCCGGGAGGTGCGCCGAGTCCGTCGTCCGCCTGGCAGCCGGGGGGTTGAGGGCAGGCCCTAGGCTGGTGCCCAGCAGGCACCGTATTTTGCAGCAGCCAGTGGGGGCTCCCAGATGACGACAGGTCGGCCCGGCGTCGCCGCCGCACCGAACGCGGCGTACGCAGGTCAGGTGGTGCAGTTCCCGGACCCGGTCCGCGCGGAGCGGCACCCCGCCGGGGTCAGGGTGGACGAGTACGGCTTCCCGGACTTCGGCCCGTACGCCGCCGCGGCGGCCGAGGTGGCCGACCCGCCGGAGGGCTTCGGCGTGGACGAACTGCGGCTGACCGACTACGTCTCGGCCAACGCCGCGCTCTACACCCAGGGCCACCCGCTGTGGGCCGACCTCCCGACCGCCGTCGCCACCCCGCCCGGCTGGACCTGGCACCACGCGGTCGGCCGCGCCGCCCCCGGCTGGCGGCGGATGGAGCTCGTCCCGGTCGAGGTCAAGGCGCTGCTGCGGCACCACGGCGGCCTGGCCACGTCCGGCGCCGACCACACCCGCCGCGGCACCCGCCCGCTGCAGGAGCGCCGGCCGGTGCACTTCTCGCTGGCCAGGGACGGCGGGGACCCGATCGGAGTCCCCGAGGACCTGGTGCAGCGCGCCGAGGAGCGCCTCGGCTACCGGCTGCCCGACGCCTACCGAACCTTCCTCAAGCTGGGCGGCGGCCGCGCCCCGGTCGGCGTGGGGCTGGACACCGAGCTCGGACTGCTGCTCGACCAGCCGTTCCTGACGCTCACCGAGGAGTACGGCACCCAGGACGTCGTGTACGCCAACAAGTGCCTGCGCGACCACCTCACCAAGGACTACCTGGGCATCGCCTACGCGCAGGGGGGCCTGGTCGCGCTCAAGGTGCGCGGCGAGCGGGCCGGCTCGGTCTGGTTCCACCTGTACGACGACGCCCGCGACACCGGCGCCCCGGAGGCCCCGGAGGACCGCTGCGCCCGGCTGCTGCTGCCCTGCGGCGAGGACTTCGACGCCTTCCTGCTGCGGCTGGCGGGCAGCCCGCCGGAGCTGGAGACGGTCGCGGCGCTGATGGTGGACGGCGGGTTCGCCCGCGCCGTCCCGATGGGCTGAGGCGCGTGGTCGCGGTGGTGTCGGTGGCCGCGGTGTTCGCGGTGGAACGCGCGGTGGAACGGGGGACGAAGAGGATGCGGACAGGGGTGAACCGGGCGTGGTGACGTACGCGCAGGCGCAGGAGCTCGCCGAGGAGTGGATCAACGGCGGGGTGCCGCGCACGCGGCAGCGCGAGGTACGGGTCCGGGAGTTCGACCTGGGCTTCGTCTGTTGGGCGGTGGCGCCCGCGGGCCCGGCCGAGGGTGCGGGCGGTGCGGGCGGCGGCTCGGGGGAGGCGCGGCTGGTGATCGCCCGGGACTCGGGCGCCAGCACGCTGTGGCCCGCGCTGCCCGTCAACGAGGTGGTCCGGCAGTACGAGGAGGTCTACGGGCGGCCGGTGGCGGCCAACCCGGCGGGGGCGGCGAAGCCCGCGCCCGGGCCGGTGGAGGCGACCTCCTTCCTGCTCAGCCCGCCGCAGTGGCTCCAGGAGGCGGGGGCCGCGGCGATCGCGGCGGAGGCGGAGCGGCTCGGGACGGCTCCGGCCGCTGCCGCGGCTGCCGAGCCCGTCGAGGAGCCGCCGGCTCCGGCGCCGCAGCCCGCGCCGGCCGTGCGGCCCGCACTGGCGGAGCCGGCCGCGCCGGCCGTGCAGCCGGCGCCGGCCGTGCTGACCGAGCCGCCGGTCTCCGACCGGCCCGCCGGGGACGCGCCGACCATGCTCGCGCCGCCGCCGGGGCAGGACGAGCCGGCCGTCGTACCGCAGCCGGCACCGGTGCCGCAGGCTGCCGCGCCGGTCGCGCCTGATGTGCCCGCCGCGCCCGCGACGCCCGTCCCGCCCGCAGCGCCCGTCGCACCCGTGGTGCCGGGCCCGCCGGCCGGGGCCGAGGCCGCGACCATGCTGATGCCCGAGGGGCTGCGGACCACCGGCTCGGATCTGCCCGAGCCCGCCGCGCCGGCGGGCGCCGAGGCCGCGACCATGCTGATGCCGCCGACGGGCGGCGGCTACGGCATGCCCCCGGTCCCGCCGTCCGCGCCGGCCCCGGCCGCCGCGGAGCAGCCGCCCGTCGCCCCGCCGGCCCCTGTGCCCGCCCCGGCCGCCGAGCCGGCGCCCACGCTGCTCGCCTCGCCGGACGCCATGCCGGGGCTGATGGGCCTGCCGGGCGCTCCGGCCGCCCCGCCCGCCGGCGGTCCGCAGGTGGAGCACGCGCCGACGATGCTGGCCCCGCCCGGCGGTCTGCCCGGTCTCGCCGGTCTGCCGGGCGCCCCGGCCCCCGGCGTTCCGGCCCCGGGCGCCCCGGAGGGCGGCGCGCCGCAGGCCGGGCTCGGCCGGGGCGCGGGCTCCGCCCCGCCGCCGCCCCCGCCGGCCGCGCTGCGCGGTGGCCCCGCCGGTCCTCCCGCCGCGGGCGCCGCTCCCGCCGGGCTGGGGCGCAACGCGGGTTCGGGCCCGCCGCCGCCCCCGCCCGCCGGGCTGAAGCACACCCCGGGTGCCGGCACGCCCGTCGCCAACCCCGGCGGCCGTGGCGCCGCCTCCGCCCCGCCGCCCCCGCCCCCGGCGGGCCTGCGCGGGGGCGAGGCCCCGGCGGCCGCGCCGACCGCCGGCCCGGCCGCGTCCGGGACGGCGTACGAGGCGACCCAGCTGGCGAGCGCGATCGACCCGGCGCCGGCGGCCGGCCCGGCGGACCCGGGCACCCCGCCGTCCGGCGGCCCCGCCGTCCCGCCGCCGCCCGGCGGCCCGGCGGCCCCCGTCGCGCCCGCGGCCGGCTACGGCTACCCGAACGCGGGCGGCGCCGCCGGGCTCGTCCCGCCGGCGGCGGTGCCCGGCTCGCCGCAGCCCGCGCCGGTGCCCCCGGGCGTGCCCGCGGTCGGCCCGGGGTACTTCGCCGCGCTCAGCTACCGGGGCCCGGACGGCTCGGAGCAGAAGCTGCTGCACCGCAGCGAGCCCGGCACCCCGCACCCGGAGTGGAAGATCCTCCAGGACCTGCGCCGGCTCAACGTGCCGCCGGAGCAGGTTCTGGAGCTGTACACCGAGCTGGAGTCCTGCGACCTGCCGGGCGGCTACTGCAACCGCATGATCGCCGCGTCCTGGCCGAACGTCCGGCTCACCCACACCGCCCCGTACGGCCGCGACCACGCCTCCCGGCAGGCCGGGATGTCCGAGCTGCTCGACCACCTGGACGAGCTGCACCAGCTGGCCTCCGGCGCCCAGCGGGTCCGCCCGTTCCGGGTGCCGGCGCCCGCGCCGGGGACGGTCCAGGCGCTGCCGCCGCTCCCGCCGCAGCAGCTCGCCCAGGAGATCGGCGCCGCGTTCGGGCAGAACCTGTTCCGTTACGAGCAGCGCGCCGTCTCCCGCCAGGGCGTACCCGAGCCGGTGTCCCAGACCCTGATGTGGGCCGGGCTGCCGCGCGACTTCGGGCCGTTCTTCTGGGCGCAGGCGCAGGAGGGCCGCCCGATCCCGACGCTCGCCGAGCTGGCTGCCGAGCGCGGCCTCGCCGCGGGCCCGGACTTCGGCGGCTACCTGGTGCTCGGCAACGACTACGGCCGCCAGCTGTGCGTCCAGTACGGCACCGCGCACGTGGTGGCGGTGGACATCGATGGAACCGGCCAGCCGCCCCGGTTCGTCAACAGCGGTGTACCGGAGTTCGTCCGCTCGCTGGCCCTGCTGGGCCGGATGTGGCGGCTGCGGTACGGGCTGACGCCGGACCAGGCCGGTCGCTGGACGACCGACTTCCAGGCCCAGCTCGCCGCGATCGACCCGGCGGCCCTGCAGAACGCCGACACCTGGTGGGCCGTGCTGCTGGAGCAGTTCTGGGACGGCCTGCTGTAGCGGTCCGTCGCCGATCCTCGCAGGTGGGGAGGGGTCGTTCCGGTGTCCGGGACGGCCCCTCCGGCATGCCGTCGCAGCCGTGCCTCATTGGGGTTTCGCCCGGATCTGCGCAAAATAGGTCAAGAGGATGGGTCTATTCGTCCCGTCCTCGACGCAATCCGGTCCGTAGGACGGCGGAATCCGGCCCCGGACTCCCAACCGGTTCCGGATCCGACCGTTCCGTCCGATCATGGGCTCCGCAGCCCGCGAATCGAGGGGAAGAGCCCATGAGCGACGCCGTCCCCCAGTACGGCTTCACCCAGGCCCGCAAGGGCTACGCGCCCGAGCAGGTCGACCGAGCCCTGGCCGCGCTCACCGCGCAGCGCGACGAGGCGTGGGAGCGGCTGAGTGTCCTGGGCGCCGGCATCCGGCAGATGGAGGCCCGGCTGGCCGACATCCGCCGGACCGCCGAGGAGGCCCCGGAGCCCGACTACCAGGTGCTCAGCGAGCAGGCCGCCGGACTCGCCGCGATGGCCGAGAACGAGGCGCGCGCCGTCCGGGAGAAGGCCGAGCGCTTCGCCGAGGACCTCCGGGACGAGGTCTACGAGGCCGGGCAGGCGGCCGACCGCGCCGCCAGGGAGTACAGCGCCACGACCCGGGCCGCCGCCGACGCGGCCGCCCGCCGCACCGAGGAGCGGACCCGGGCCGAGGCCGAGGGCATCCGGTCCGAGGCCGACCGGGAGAGCCGCGCCATCCGGGACGCCGCCACCGCGTACGCCGCCAAGGTGCGGGTGGCCGCCGCCGAGGCCAGCGAACAGGCCGAGGCCGAGCTGGCCGCCCGGCGCCGCAAGGCCGACGAGACCTTCGCCGCGGCCCAGGCCAAGGCCGACGCCGAGGACGCCGAGGTCTCGGAGACCGCCGAGCGCCGGGTCAAGGAGGCGGAACAGCAGCGGGAGACCGTGCTGAACCGGATCAAGCAGCTGGAGACGGACGCCCAGGCCAAGGCCGACCAGCTGATCGAGCAGGCCCGCCGGGAGGCCGAGGAGATCAACGCGGCGAGCGAGCGCGAGCAGCGCGAGTTCGACACCCGGCTGGAGACGGTGCAGCAGCACCTGGACCACATCAAGGCCACGCTGGCCTCGCTCACCGGGGCGGCGGTCGGCCAGATCGAGCCCGAGGTGGCGGCCGCGGCCGTCGCGGCGGCCCGGGCCGCGGAGGGCTCGGCCGACCAGGCCGCCGAGGAGTCCGCCGAGGCCCCCACGGCCCCCGCTCCGCGGGACGCGGTCGAGGACGCCGCCGCCGACACCGCGTCGGTGGACTCGGAGGCGGACACCGGAGAGATCCCGGTGGCGAACCTGCGCAAGGCCCTGGCCACCGCCGCTCCGGCCGGAGCCAAGGGCTCCGCCCCGGAGAAGCCGGCGCCCGTGCTGCGGACGCCGGTGGTCGGCAGCAGCGCGACCAGGGCCATCGGTGGGCCCGTGGCGACCGGCCCGGTGCCCCCGAAGCCGGCCTCGCCGCCCGCCGGGGAGATGGTGGCCTCCGACGCCGCTGCTGCCGGGAAGGCCGCCGAGGGGCGGGCGGAGGACGAGACCCGGATCGTTCCGAAGATCATCATCGTGGACGACGGCACCGACTACGCGACCCCCAACACGGTGAGCTACCGCCGCCGCTGACCGGCCGCCGACCGTACGTCGTCGTGAGGGCCCCGGCCGCTTCCCCTGGGGCGGTTTCCAGTGGTCGTTGCCACACGTGGTCGGTCGTCCAGGCCGCGATGAGTTCAGCCAGGCGCTCGGCTGGGGTTTCCCAGCCGAGCGTTTCGCGTGGGCGCCGGGAGCGAAAGAGGCCGAGACCCGTGGCGCCCTCCAGGAAAGGGCGCCACGGTTCCCGGCGCTTGGGCGGGCGCCCCCACCCAGGGCCGCCCGGCCTCGCACCTCCGACCCCCATCGGTGGTGCGACAGTGCCCCCACAGCCATCCCCCACGGTTGGGTGCGGCGGGCACGTTCACCATGGTGCGCGATCTCCATGGACGGCCAGTGACAGGAGTATGTCCAGTTCGTGGCGGACAGCCGTGCTCGGTTCGGTGGTACTCCGGGTTGGTTCGTCCACCGGCCGGTCCGGTGTTCCGTCCAATCGTTCGTTCCCGGACGTGCCCCTGACAAAAACAGCGAGGAGGGGCGTGCCGCCCGGTGCTCCGACTCCGGTCGCGGCCCCGGTACGGCCCCGCGCCGATCCCGTTCCGGCCCCGCCGATGTCGTGGACCGCGTGCCTGTCCGTGCCGCGGCGTAGGCTGGAGACCCCCGGCCGCTCGGCGTGCCGGGCCGTTCGCGTTGCCCCGGCGGGCCTACGACCGCCCCGGGGCGGCACCAGCCACGGGACGAAGAAGAGACCCCAGATGAGCCTGACCGGACTGCTCGATGTCGTCGCGCGGGACGCGGCGCTCGCCGAGGCGATCGAGGCGGCCACCGCCCCCGGAGCCGCGGCCGGCGGACGCCGCCACCTGGACCTGGTCGGGCCGCCCGCCGCCCGGCCGTTCGCCATCGCCGCGCTGGCCCGCGCGCTCGCCGGGCAGTCCGCCGGGGAGCGGGGCCGCCCGGTGCTCGCCGTCACCGCGACCGGCCGCGAGGCCGAGGACCTCGCGGCCTCGCTGCGCTCGCTGCTGCCCGGCGACGCCGTCGCCGAGTTCCCGGCCTGGGAGACGCTGCCGCACGAGCGGCTGTCGCCCCGCTCGGACACCGTCGGGCGCCGGCTGGCCGTACTGCGCCGGATCGTCCACCCGCGGGCCGACGACCCGGCGGCCGGGCCGGTGCAGGTGGTCGTCGCCCCGGTCCGCTCGGTGCTCCAGCCGCAGGTCAAGGGGCTGGCCGAGCTGGAGCCGGTGGCCGTCCGGCGCGGTGGGTCGTACGACCTGGAGGAGGTGGCCCGCCGGCTCTCCGCCGCCGCCTACGCGCGCGTCGAACTGGTCGAGAAGCGCGGCGAGTTCGCCGTCCGCGGCGGCATCCTGGACGTCTTCCCGCCCACCGAGGAGCACCCGCTGCGGGTGGAGTTCTGGGGCGACGAGGTCGAGGAGGTCCGGTACTTCAAGGTCGCCGACCAGCGCTCGCTGGAGATCGCCGAGCACGGCCTGTGGGCGCCGCCCTGCCGCGAACTGCTGCTCACCGACGAGGTGCGGGCCCGGGCCGCCGAGCTGTCCGCCGAGCACCCCGGGCTGGCCGAGATCCTGGACAAGATCGCCGAGGGCATCGCGGTCGAGGGCATGGAGTCGCTGGCGCCGGTGCTGGTCGACGACATGGAGCTGCTGCTGGACGTGCTGCCGCTCGGCTCCGTCACCGTGGTCTGCGACCCGGAGCGGGTCCGCACCCGGGCCGCCGACCTGGTCGCGACCAGCCAGGAGTTCCTGCACGCCTCCTGGGTCGCGGCCGCGGCCGGCGGGGACCGGCCGATCGACCTGGAGGCCATCGACGTCTCCGCCGCCTCGCTGCGCTCGCTCGCCGAGGTGCGCGAGCACGCCGACGAGATCGGGCTGCCCTGGTGGTCCGTCAGCCCGTTCGCGACGAGCCAGTCCTCCGTCGACGGCATCCTGGAGTTCGACGCCAACACGCTGACCCTCGGCATGCACGCCGTCGAGGCCTACCGGGGCGACACCGCCCGGGCGATCGCCGACGCCAAGGAGCGGCTGGCCGCCGACTGGCGGGTCGTCATGGTGACCGAGGGCCACGGCCCGGCCTCCCGGCTCGCCGAGGTGCTGGGCAACGAGGGCATCCCGGCCCGCCTGGTCGCCGACCTCACCGACGCGCCCACCCGGGACGTCGTCCACGTCTCCTGCGGCTCGATCGAGCACGGCTTCGTGGACGAGAACCTCAGGCTCACGGTCATCACCGAGACCGACCTGTCCGGGCAGAAGTCCTCCACCAAGGACATGCGCCGGATGCCCTCGCGCCGCCGCAACGCGATCGACCCGCTGGCGCTGGTGGCCGGCGACTACGTCGTCCACGAGGCGCACGGCGTCGGCAAGTACGTCGAGATGGTGCAGCGCACCGTCCAGGGCGCCACCCGCGAGTACCTGGTGCTGGAGTACGCCCCGGCCAAGCGCGGCCACCCCGGCGACCGGCTGTTCGTGCCGACCGACCAGCTGGACCAGGTCACCAAGTACGTCGGCGGCGAGGCCCCGACGCTGCACCGGCTCGGCGGCGCGGACTGGGCGAAGACCAAGCAGCGGGCCAAGAAGGCCGTCAAGGAGATCGCCGCCGACCTGATCAGGCTGTACTCGGCACGGATGGCCGCCCCCGGCCACACCTTCGGCCCGGACACCCCGTGGCAGCGCGAGCTGGAGGACGCCTTCCCGTACGCGGAGACGCCGGACCAGCTGACCACCATCGCCGAGGTCAAGTCGGACATGGAGAAGTCCGTTCCGATGGACCGGCTGATCTGCGGCGACGTCGGCTACGGCAAGACCGAGATCGCGGTGCGGGCCGCCTTCAAGGCCGTGCAGGACGGCAAGCAGGTGGCCGTCCTGGTGCCGACCACGCTGCTGGTGCAGCAGCACTTCTCGACCTTCGCCGAGCGCTACGCCAACTTCCCGGTGACGGTGAAGGCGCTGTCCCGCTTCCAGACCGACACCGAGGCCAAGGCCGTGCTGGAGGGGCTGTTCGAGGGCTCGGTGGACGTCGTGATCGGCACCCACCGGCTGTTCTCCTCCGAGACCAGGTTCAAGGACCTCGGCCTGGTCATCGTCGACGAGGAGCAGCGGTTCGGCGTCGAGCACAAGGAGCAGCTGAAGAAGCTGCGCGCCAACGTGGACGTGCTCACCATGTCCGCGACGCCGATCCCGCGCACCCTGGAGATGGCCGTCACCGGCATCCGCGAGATGTCCACCATCACCACCCCGCCGGAGGAGCGGCACCCGGTGCTGACCTTCGTCGGCCCGTACGACGAGAAGCAGATCTCGGCCGCGATCCGGCGTGAACTCCTGCGCGAGGGCCAGGTGTTCTACATCCACAACCGGGTCGAGTCGATCGACAAGGCGGCCGCCCGACTGAAGGACCTGGTGCCCGAGGCGCGGATCGCCACCGCACACGGGCAGATGGGGGAGACCCAGCTGGAGAAGGTGGTCGTCGACTTCTGGGAGAAGGAGTTCGACGTCCTGGTGTCGACCACGATCGTGGAGTCCGGCATCGACATCTCCAACGCCAACACCCTGATCGTGGAACGCGGCGACACCTTCGGCCTCTCCCAGCTGCACCAGCTGCGCGGGCGGGTCGGGCGAGGGCGCGAGCGCGGCTACGCGTACATGCTGTACCCGCCGGAGAAGCCGCTCACCGAGACCGCGCACGAGCGGCTGGCCACCATCGCCCAGCACACCGAGATGGGCGCCGGCATGTACGTCGCGATGAAGGACCTGGAGATCCGCGGGGCGGGCAACCTGCTCGGCGGCGAGCAGTCCGGGCACATCGCGGGCGTCGGCTTCGACCTCTACATGCGGATGGTCGGCGAGGCGGTGGCGGAGTTCCGCGAGTCGCTGGCGGGCGGCGGGGAGCCGGAGGAGGAGCCGCTCGAGGTGAAGATCGAGCTGCCCGTCGACGCCCACGTGCCGCACGACTACGCGCCCGGCGAGCGGCTGCGGCTGCAGGCGTACCGCTCGATCGCCGCCGTCAACTCGGAGGAGGACATCCGGCAGGTCCGGGACGAGCTGGTGGACCGCTACGGCAAGCTGCCCGAGCCGGTGGAGAACCTGCTGCTGGTCGCGGCGCTGCGGTTGTACGCCCGGCGGTGCGGGATCGCGGACATCACCCTCCAGGGCTCCAACGTCCGCTTCGGGCCGGTGGAGCTGCGGGAGTCCCAGCAGCTGCGGCTGAACCGGCTCTACCCGCGCAGCCAGGTGAAGGCGGCGGCCCAGCAGCTGCTGGTGCCGCGCCCGAGCACCGGGCGGATCGGCGGCAAGCCGCTGGTCGGGCGGGAACTGCTGGGCTGGTGCAGCGAGTTCCTGTCGGCCATGTTCGACGACCTGGCGGGGGCGAAGAAGTAGCGTCCGCCGCTCGGCGGTTCCCGGCTGGTTCACGGCTGGGGCCCCGCGGGGTTCACAGCTGGATCGCGGCGGTCTCGGGCTTCGGCCCGGGGCCGCCGTTCCGTACGTACGGGGGTGCGTCGGGAAGTCAGCCGAGCTTCGACTGGCCGGCCTGGTTGGAGAAGCCGTTGTCCAGCGCGAACTGGACCTTGTCGAGCTTGGTGCCGTCCGGGACCTCGAAGGTGACGAAGCCCTTGCCCGTCTCGCCGGGAGCGATGTTGGTGGGGGTCCGGAAAGCGGGGCCGACCTTGGTCTCCTCGAGGTTCGGCCCGTACGCCTGGCCCTGGGCGTTCACGACCTCCGCGAACGCATCGGCCTCCACCTCCTGGCCCCCGAAACCCCGCTGACCCACCCCGCCCCCCCCGACATCGAGACGCCGCCCCGCCGCCCCGCCACCTGCCGGCCCGTTCGCCGAACGCTGTGCCACAGCCGCTCTCCACCGCCCCGACGGACGGCGTCGCCATCTCGGATCAGGAAGCGGCCGGGTCGACTTTTCGTGCTGGTGGCTTGCTGGGGAGTAGGGCGGCGTCTGGGAGCGGGAAGTCGGCGGGTTCGGCGTTCTGCGCTGGTGGGGTCGTGGCTGGGGGCGGAGGTAGGTTCGGGGTGTGACGACGAATGTTCCGGGCGCGAAGTTGATCCTGCTGACCACCACCCACCGGGTGGCTCCCGGGCTGCTGGCGTGGCCGGCGTGGGAGGCGTTGCGGTCGGCGGGGCGGGTGTTGGTGGGGGACGAGGGGCATCCGCAGGTGGCGGCGGTGCGGCAGGCCGGGGTGGGCGTGGAGGTCGTGCCGGCCGGGTCGGCGCCCGCGTTGGCGCGGCTGCTGACCGGGCAGCCGGCCGGGGGCGGGCCGACGGTGTGGCTGGGCAGCCCGGACGGGGACCCGGGGCTGACCGACGCGTTGGCGCGGCTCGCGGTGGAGCAGGCCGGCGAGGTGCCCGAGATCGAGGTGCTGCCCGGCTCGTACGACCTGCCGGGGTCGCGGCTGCTGGACCTGGTGACGGTGATGGACCGGCTGCGCTCCCCGGGCGGTTGCCCCTGGGACGCCGAGCAGACGCACGAGACCCTGGTGAAGTACCTGGTCGAGGAGGCGTACGAACTGGTCGAGGCGATCGAGGACGGGGAGCGGCAGACGCTGCGCGAGGAGCTGGGCGACGTCCTGTTCCAGGTGGTCTTCCACTCCCGGATCGCCGAGGAGCACCCGACCGACCCGTTCACCGTCGATGACGTGGCAGGGGACATCGTCGAGAAGCTGATGTACCGGCACCCGCACGTGTTCGGGAACGTCGAGGTCGAGGGTGCCACCGAGGCGGAGGCGAACTGGGAGCAGCTGAAGGCGGCCGAGAAGGCGGACCGCGAGTCGGTGCTGGACGGCGTGCCGGCCGGGCTGCCCGCGCTGGCGTACGCGGCGAAGCTGGTGTCCCGGGTGCGCCGGTCCGGATTCACCGGGATGCCGGACGAGCCGTACGAGCTGCCCGCCGAGCTGACCGCCGACTCGGCGGGCCGGCTGCTGCTCGCGGTGGTGCAGCGGGCCCACGACGCCGGGGTGGACGTGGACGCGGCGCTGCGGTCGGCCGCGCGCGGTTACCGGGACGGAGTGCGCGCGGCCGAGGGTCTCGAGCCGGACGGGGAGTAGGTGCTCAGGCCGCCGTGGCGGTGTGCTCCGGGCGCCGCTGCGGCGGGACGAGTTCGCCGATGGCCTCGCCGACGAGGAGGACGAGTTCGGCGAGCCGCTCCAGGTCGAGGTGGTCGGGCAGGTCGGCCAGCGAGATGATCCGCTCGCCGCCCGGGCCGGCGACGGCGAACAGGTCGATCGGCCCGAGGTGCTTCTCGGCGGTGTCGACGAGGGCGGCGACGTCGCTGGGGCGCCGGATGTCGCCGCAGACGCCGACGACGGGGCAGCCCGGCCGGTCGAGTTCGGTGGCGAGGTCCTCGGCGACGCCGACGTACTGGTCGGCGATCAGCATTCCGGCGGCGCCGGCCGCGGAGAACCGGCGGGCGAGGCCCGCGCCCGACCCGCCGTCGAGGACCGCGATGACGACGACTGACCCGCTGACCCGCATGGCCTGCTCCTCCCTGTGGGCGACACCGCACCGGCGCCCACGCGTACTGCGGAGGATCGTAGGCACGTCCTGACCCTCCGCAACAGGGATTACCCCTCAGGTGACCAGGCTCACGCCCGCCCCGCGGCCAAGAGTCGGCCAAGAGCTGTCCACGGACCGTCCACGACCCGTCCACGGACGGTCAACGGCCCGGCCACGGCCTGTCCATGAGCCGGCCGTGGCCCGGTCATGACCCCGCCGCGGAGCGCCGCCCGACGGGCGCGCCCCGCCGGAAGGCGGGTGCGCCGGTCGCACCGGATACGGTCGGTCCATGCCAGCTCAGCCCGACCCCGCCCGGCCCGCCGCCGCGTCCTCCGATGCCCCCGCCCCGCAGCTGTTCACCTGGGAGTTCGCCTCCGACCCGTACCCCGCCTACGCCTGGCTGCGCGAGCACGCCCCGGTGCACCGCACCACCCTGCCGAGCGGGGTGGAGGCCTGGCTGGTGACCAGGTACGCCGACGCCCGGCAGGCGCTCGCGGACAGCCGGCTGTCGAAGAACCCGGCGCACCACAGCGAGCAGGCGCACCGCACCGGCCGGGTGGGCATCCCGGGGGAGCGGCAGGCGGACCTGATGACCCACCTGCTGAACATCGACCCGCCGGACCACACCCGGCTGCGCCGCCTGGTGTCGAAGGCGTTCACGCCGCGCCGGGTGGCCGAGTTCGAGCCGAGGGTGCAGCAGCTCACCGACCGGCTGATCGACGGCTTCGCGCAGCGCGGCTCGGCGGACCTGATCCACGAGTTCGCCTTCCCGCTCCCCATCTACGCGATCTGCGACATGCTCGGGGTGCCGGCCGAGGACCAGGACGACTTCCGCGACTGGGCCGGGATGATGCTGCGACACACGAAGCCGGGGCAAGGCGGCGGCCAACGCGGTGGCGTGGGGCGGGCGGTGAAGCGGATGCGGGCGTACCTGCTGGAGCTGATCCACCGCAAGCGCGCCGACCTCGGGGACGACCTGATCTCCGGTCTGATCCGGGCCAGTGACCACGGTGAGCACCTGACGGAGAACGAGGCCGCGGCGATGGCCTTCATCCTCCTCTTCGCGGGTTTCGAGACGACCGTGAACCTGATCGGCAACGGCACGTACGCGCTGCTGCGCAACCCGGAGCAGCGCCGGCTGCTGCAGGAGTCGGTGGCGCGCGGGGAGAGCGCGCTGCTGGAGACCGGGATCGAGGAACTCCTGCGCTACGACGGGCCGGTGGAGCTGGCTACCTGGCGGTTCGCGACCCGTCCGCTGACCATCGGCGGGGTGGACATCCCGGTCGGCGACCCGGTGCTCGTGGTGCTGGCCGCGGCGGACCGCGACCCGGCCCGGTTCGCCGCCGAGAACACCCTGGACCTGGCCCGTACGGACAATCCCCACCTGGGCTTCGGGCACGGCATCCACTACTGCATCGGCGCTCCGCTCGCCCGGTTGGAGGGGCGTGCGGCGCTGGCCTCGCTGCTTTCCCGGCTGCCCGATCTGCGGCTCGCGGAAAGCCCGGACGCCCTGCGCTGGCGCGGTGGCCTGATCATGCGTGGGCTGCGCGAACTACCGGTGGAATTCAGCCCGGAGGGCCGCTCTCCGCACACCCCTCCGCAGCCCCCTTCGCAGGCCTCTCGAACGCCTCCGACCTGCTGAGATCACGCTGACGGGAGGTCGCCGATCGCCCGCCGCCGGAGGTGTGAACACCCATCAATCCGGACATAACACCGCTGTTGGTAGGCGATCGAACACGGGCCGTAATTGTCGTGTGATATCGACGATATGAGCTTGTGATTGTCCTGATGATCTGTCTACTCTCCCTGGAGTTCGCAGCTGCGGACCTCGTGCGCGGAACGCCGAATCCTGCCCGCCGCGCCCGGGAAACCGACCAGACCCTGGGCAGGGGCGGGGGAACCAGGTTTGTTGCCGTCTCCCACGGCTTGGGGTGAAGCCGCCCGAGCGGAATCGTTTCCGCGTACGGCGGCCGGGCCACCTCCCGGTCCGAACCCGACAGCTCACCTCGCAGGCGTGCGGAGAGGGACCTCTTCATGCTGTTCGTTGGAACTGGCCGTCACCGTCGTCGCACCCAGGCCGAGAAGGCCATCGCCGTCGCCGGTGTGGCCGGCGTCGGACTCGCGATGCCGCTCCTCACCGCCACCGGTGCCTCCGCCGCCCCCGCCTCCACCTGGGACGCCGTCGCCCAGTGCGAGAGCGGCGGCAACTGGAGCATCAACACCGGCAACGGCTTCTACGGCGGCCTCCAGTTCACCTCCAGCACCTGGAAGGCGTACGGCGGCACCGCCTACGCGTCGCAGGCCAACCAGGCCAGCAAGGCCCAGCAGATCTCGGTCGCCGAGAAGGTGCTGGCCTCGCAGGGGCCGGGCGCCTGGCCGGTCTGCTCCCAGAAGGCGGGTCTGACCAAGGGCGGCGCCGCGGCCGTGGTCGACACCTCCTCGGACGCCAAGCCGCAGTCCGCCCCCAAGCAGCAGACCCCGAAGCCCGCCGCCAAGCCGGCCGAGAAGCCGGCCGCGCAGCAGCCCGCCGCCCAGAAGCCGGTCCAGAAGCCCGCCGCCCAGAAGCCCGCCGCGCAGCCGGTCCAGCAGGCCGCCCCGCAGCAGCAGGCGCAGCCGCAGACCCCGGGCTTCTCCGGCAAGGCCGGCTGGGACGCCGACGCCAAGGTGTTCTGGTACCAGAACAACGGCGCCTGGTACTGGACCAGCCACCAGAGCGTCTACCAGCAGTACGCCGGCCAGGCCGCCGCCCAGCCGCAGTACGCTCCGCTCGCCGCCCAGCAGGCCCCGCAGGCCGCCGGCCACGACTACACCGTCCGCGCCGGGGACACCCTGTCGACCATCGCCGCCGCCCAGGGCGTTTCCGGCGGCTGGCACGCGCTGTACGAGCAGAACCACGCCACCGTCGGCGGCGACCCGAACCTGATCATGCCCGGCCAGGTGCTGCACCTCGGCTGAGCCGTCGCACCGGCCGTCACCCGACGCCGTCGTGACCCGACGCCGTCGTCACCCCGGCCGTCACCCCCGTCGTGGCCCGACGCCGCTCCGCCCGCCGTCCGAAGGGGACCGGTTCCTACCGGTCCCCTTCGTCCGCATTCGCCCGCTCCGGTGGGACAAGCTGGGACAAGCAGGTGAACTACCGGTGGGTAGTGGAGCCACACGCTGAGACGGGACCGAGGTGGACGTGGCCCCGGGAGCCCGGGCGGTTAGGCTCTGGTCGTAACGACTCCGCAATCGTCCTGCTGACAGCACCCACCGTCAGACCGGACCCTGCTTCCGCAAGGAGATGCCTCGTGCCGTCCATCGATGTCGTCGTAGCCCGTGAGATCCTCGACTCGCGCGGCAACCCCACGGTCGAGGTCGAGGTCGGCCTCGACGACGGCAGCACGGGTCGTGCCGCTGTCCCGTCGGGTGCCTCCACCGGCGCCTTCGAGGCGCTGGAGCTGCGCGACGGCGACAAGAACCGCTACTTCGGCAAGGGCGTCGAGAAGGCCGTCCTGGCCGTCATCGAGCAGATCGGCCCGGAGCTGGTCGGCTACGACGCCACCGAGCAGCGCCTGATCGACCAGGCCATGCTGGACCTGGACGCCACCCCGGACAAGTCCTCGCTCGGCGCCAACGCCATCCTGGGCGTCTCGCTGGCCGTCGCGCACGCCGCCTCCGAGGCCAGCGACCTGCCGCTGTTCCGTTACCTGGGCGGCCCGAACGCGCACGTCCTGCCGGTCCCGATGATGAACATCCTCAACGGTGGGTCGCACGCCGACTCCAACGTCGACATCCAGGAGTTCATGATCGCCCCGATCGGCGCGGAGTCCTTCTCCGAGGCCGTCCGCTGGGGCGTCGAGGTCTACCACACGCTCAAGGGCGTGCTGAAGGAGCGCGGCCTGTCCACCGGTCTGGGCGACGAGGGCGGCTTCGCCCCGAACCTGGACTCCAACCGCGAGGCCCTGGACCTCATCGTCGAGGCCATCCAGAAGGCCGGCTACGTGCCCGGCCGTGACGTCGCACTGGCCCTGGACGTCGCCTCCTCCGAGTTCTACGAGGACGGCGCCTACCACTTCGAGGGCAAGGAGCTCACCGCCGCCGAGCTCATCGAGTACTACGCCGAGCTGGTCGCCGCCTACCCGCTGGTCTCCATCGAGGACCCGCTGGACGAGTCGGACTGGGACGGCTGGAAGGCCATGACCGAGAAGCTGGGCGACAAGGTCCAGCTGGTCGGCGACGACCTGTTCGTCACCAACCCGGCCCGCCTGGCCCGCGGCATCGAGACCGGCACCGCCAACGCGCTGCTGGTGAAGGTGAACCAGATCGGCTCGCTGACCGAGACCCTGGACGCCGTCGAGCTGGCCCAGCGCAACGGCTACCGCTGCATGATGTCGCACCGCTCCGGCGAGACCGAGGACGTCACCATCGCCGACCTGGCCGTCGCCACCAACTGCGGTCAGATCAAGACCGGTGCCCCGGCCCGCTCCGAGCGCGTCGCCAAGTACAACCAGCTGCTGCGCATCGAGGAGATCCTCGACGACGCCGCCGAGTACGCCGGCCGCGGCGCCTTCCCGCGCTTCCGCTCCGCCGAGTGACCAGCGGATCAGTACGGCGAGTCCGGGGCTGAGCGCTCCGGAGACGGGGGCCGAGTGCTCCCGGTAGCGCACGCCTGACCGGTGCCCCGCCGTTCACCCCGTAGGGTGGACGGCGGGGCACCGTCGCGACCAGGAGGGGATACGGGAGATGGCTGGCTGGAGGATCCCGGGCTTGGCGGCCCGGCCCCGGTTCACGAGCCGGGCGACCGTCCTCGTCCTGGTGCTCTGCTCCCTGGTGGCGATCCTCGCCTACCCGACGCGGCAGTTCATCTCCCAGCGCGCCGAGATCTCCGCCCAGCGGGCGAAGGCCGACCACGCGCGCCAGCAGGTCGAGCAGCTGCGCCGGGAGCGGGCCCGCTGGCAGGACCCGGAGTACGTCAAGGCGCAGGCCCGCGCCCGGCTGCACTACGCGGTGCCGGGGGAGACCCCGTACATCGCGGTGGACCCGGCCGGCCAGGGCTCCGTCCAGGCCTCCTCCTCCGCGGCCGGTGCGGCCTCCGCCCGGAACGCGGCCCCCGGAAGCGCCACCGGCCAGGCGATGGCCGCCAAACCCTGGTACGCCAGCATCTGGGACTCGGTGGACGCCGCCGACACCGCCGCGGCGGTCCCCGCCACCCCCCTTCCCCTCCCACCGTCCCCCGTTGGAGACACCTCCCCCCATGACCACTGAGAACCACCCCACCGTCTCCGACGCCGACGTCGCGGCCATCGCCGCCCAGCTCGGCCGGGTGCCGCGCGGCCTGCGCGGCGTGGCGCACCGCTGCCCCTGCGGCAACCCCGACGTCGTGGAGACGGCCCCCCGTCTGCCGGACGGCACGCCGTTCCCGACGCTCTACTACCTGACCTGCCCCAAGGCCGCCTCGCTGATCGGCACCCTGGAGGCGGAGGGCGTGATGAAGGACCAGAGCGCCCGGCTCGCCGAGGACCCGGAGCTGGCCGCCGCCTACCAGAAGGCGCACGAGGACTACATCGCCCGGCGTGACGCGATCGAGGTGCTGGAGGGCTTCCCGAGCGCCGGCGGCATGCCGGACCGGGTGAAGTGCCTGCACGTGCTGGTCGGCCACTCGCTGGCGGCCGGCGAGGGCGTCAACCCGCTCGGCGACGAGGCGCTCGGCATGCTGGAGGACTGGTGGGCCAAGGGCCCGTGCGTCTCCCCGGCCGAGGTCGAGGCCGCCGGTGAGCGGGTCGCCCGCAACCGCGCCAAGGAGCAGGACCACGACGCGGTGATCGCCGCCAAGCAGCAGCTGACCGCCGAGCGCGCCGCGAAGAAGCGCGCCGCCGAGGAGGCCGCCGCCGGGGACGCCGCGGCGGAGCAGGAGTCCGAGTGAGCACGACCCGCGTCGCCGCGATCGACTGCGGCACCAACTCGATCCGCCTGCTGGTCGCCGACCTCGACCCGGACACCGGGGGGATCACCGACCTCGACCGCCGGATGATCGTCAACCGGCTGGGTCAGGGCGTGGACCAGACCGGCCGGCTGCACCCGGACGCGCTGGCCCGCACCTTCGCGGCCTGCCGGGAGTACCAGGAGATCATCTCCGGCTTCGGCGTCGGCCCCGAGCGGGTCCGCTTCGTCGCCACCAGTGCCTCCCGGGACGCCGAGAACAGCGACGAGTACGTCAAGGGCGTGCGCGACATCCTGGGCGTCGAGCCCGAGGTGGTGAGCGGCGAGGAGGAGGCGCACCTCTCCTTCGTGGGCGCCACCAAGGAGCTGACCGGCGGTCAGTTCCCCGGCCCGTACCTGGTCTTCGACCTCGGTGGCGGCTCCACCGAGTTCGTGCTCGGCACGGACGACGTGCAGGCCGCGCGTTCGGTGGACATCGGCTGCGTGCGGCTCACCGAGCGGTACTTCGGGAACGCCGAGCTGCCCTCCGAGGAGCAGGTCGAGGCGGCCCGGGCGCACGTGCGCGCCGAGCTGGACCGGGCCGAGGAGGTCGTCCCGCTGACCGGCGCGGGCACCCTGGTGGGCCTGGCCGGGACGGTCACCACGGTGTCCGCGATCGCCCAGGGCCTGCCCGGCTACGACTCGGCGGCGATCCACCACTCCCGGATCAGCCGGGAGCGGGTCGCCGCGATCGCCCGGGAGCTGCTGGCCTCCACCCACGCCGAGCGCGCGGCCATCCCGTCGATGCACCCGGGCCGGGTGGACGTGATCGCGGCCGGGGCGCTGGAGCTGCTGGAGATCATGGAGCGCACCGGCGCCGCCGAGGTGGTCGTGAGCGAGCACGACATCCTCGACGGGATCGCCTTCGGTATCGCCCCCTGACCCCGCGCGGGGCTTACCCGTCACGGCCCCGGCACCCCGAAAGGGGGCCGGGGCCCTGGCGCGCCCGCACGCGGGTGGAAAAGTTCGTGAATTTCTTCACATGGCGATCGGCCCATTCGTCGCACCGGCCCGCCCGCTACGTCCGATATGTGGGACCGAAGGCCCGTCGTGCGGGTGGCCCGTGGGATCGCAGGTCAGGCCTCGTTTGAGGTTTGAAAATCGAAATCACGCGCGGGAACCCGGGCGTTGTGCGGATCGTTGCTGCTCAGGCCGGTGGTGCTCCGGCGAACGTTCGCGCGGGGCCGTCCAGGGGTGGGGGCCGCCGCGCCGGGCCCGGTTTTGCGGCCGCGTAGTGTAGCACGGGGGGTCCGTCAACTTGTGACCGGGCTCACGAAGGCTGCTCCGGACGGTGCTGGATACTTTCGGATATGAGCACCACGGAGCGTCCTCGCATCCTCATTGTCGGCGGTGGTTACGTCGGCCTGTATGCCGCGATGCGCATCCTCAAGAAGATGCGTTACGGCGAAGCGACCGTCACGGTCGTCGACCCGCGGTCGTACATGACGTACCTGCCCTTCCTCCCCGAGGCGGCCGGCGGCAGTGTCGCGCCTCGCAACCTCATCGCGCCGCTGCGCAGCACCCTCAAGAAGGCGGAGGTGCTGACCGGGTCCGTCACCGGCATCGACCACGCCCGCAAGGTCGCCACGATCCAGCCCGCGGCCGGCGACAGCTACGAGCTGCCGTTCGAGTACCTGGTCGTCGCGACCGGCTCGGTCTCCCGCACCTTCCCGATCCCGGGTCTGGCGGAGAACGGCCTCGGCATGAAGACGGTCGAGGAGGCCATCGGCCTCCGCAACCACGTCATGGCCCAGCTCGACAAGGCCGAGTCCACCACGGACGAGGAGATCCGCCGCAAGGCGCTGACCTTCGTGGTGATCGGTGGCGGCTTCGCCGGCATCGAGACGGTCGCCGAGGTCGAGGACATGGCCCGTGACGCGGCCAAGCTGTACAAGACCGTCAGCCGCGAAGACATGCGCTTCGTCGTGGTCGAGGCGGCCAACCGCATCCTCCCCGAGATGGGCCCGGACCTCGGTCTGTGGACCAAGGAGAAGCTCGAGGAGCGCAACATCGAGGTCTACATCGAGACCTCGATGGACTCCTGCGTCGACGGCCACGTCATGCTGAAGAACGGCATGGAGATGGACGCCTCCACCATCGTGTGGACGGCCGGCGTGAAGCCGAACCCGGTGCTGGCCAACTTCGGCCTGCCGCTGGGCCCGCGCGGCCACGTCGACACCGCGCCGACCCTGCAGGTCCAGGGCTTCGACTACGTCTGGTCCGCCGGCGACAACGCCCAGGTGCCGGACCTCGCCGCGGGCGAGGGTGCCTGGTGCCCGCCGAACGCGCAGCACGCCAGCCGCCAGGCCATCGTCCTCGGCGACAACGTGATCTCCGGCATGCGTGGCTTCCCGCAGAAGGAGTACAAGCACAAGAACCTGGGTGCGGTCGCCGGTCTCGGCCTGCACAAGGGCGTGGCGATCCTCTTCGGCAAGTACAAGCTGAAGGGCCGTCCGGCCTGGTGGTTCCACCGCCTGTACCACGGCGCGATGGTGCCGACCTTCAACCGCAAGGTGCGCGTCTTCACCGACTGGACGCTCGCGATGTTCCTCAAGCGCGAGATGGTCGGCCTCGCCCAGATGGAGAAGCCGCAGCTGCCGATCCAGGAGGTCACTCCGCCCACCAAGCCCGTCGAGGCCGCCAAGCCGGCCGCCGACAAGGAACTCGCCAGCAAGTAAGCGACTGAGACCCCGGTGTGGGAGCACCGGGGTATGAGTCGGAGGCCCTCCGCCCGGCAGCGTTGCCGGACCACGACCTCCGTGGTGCTCAGCCGGCCGTGCGACCGGGCGGAGTACAGAAGTAGAAGGTCCCCTGCCGAAACCCTCCGGCAGGGGACCTTTCTCGTTCCGGGGCCGGCCGACCGGGAGCGGTCGGCCGGCCCCGGCCGGTCAGTCGGTCTTGATGCTCTCCAGGATGTCCAGCTTGGACGCTCGGCGGGCCGGCCAGATCGCGGCCACCAGACCGACCACCCCGGCCAGCGCCAGGAACATCGCCAGCTGGCCGTACGGCAGGACCGTGGTCAGACCGGAGAGGCTGGACTTCAGGGTGCCGTTGACCGCCCAGGCGATGAAGCAGCCGAGCAGCAGGCCGATGCCGGCGCCGAACAGCGAGATCACCACGGACTCCAGACGGACCATCCGCTTGATGCCGCCGCGGTCCAGGCCGATCGCCCGCAGCATCCCGATCTCGCGCTTGCGCTCGAAGACCGACATGGCCAGCGTGTTGACCACGCCCAGGATCGCGATCAGGACCGCCATCCCCAGCAGGCCGTACATCAGGTTCAGCGCGAAGGTGATGGTCTGGCTGAACTCGTCCCGGACGTCCTGCCTGGACTTCACCTCGATCACCGGGTTGGCGCCGGTGGCGTCCTTGAGGGCCTGCTTGAGGCTGCCGGTGGCGCCGTCCTTGCCCTTGACCAGGACCTCGGAGATGTACGGCTTCGGCTCGTGCTTGGCGACCTCGCTGTTGGCCAGCAGCGTCCGGCCGAGCACGCCGGCGTTCTCGTACACGCCGCCGATGGTGAGCTGCCCGGTGGACTCGTCCGGGAAGGTCACGTTCACGACCGAGCCGGTGGTGGCGTTCACCTTCTTGGCCGTGTCCTCGCTGACCAGCAGCTGCCCCTTGGCGAGGTTGGCGGTGGAGCCGGCGGTCAGCTTGACGTCGGTGAGCTGGTCGAGGTTGGCCGCGTCCACGCCGTTGATCGTCGTGCCGGTGCCGTTGAGGTCCCAGTAGGAGGTCGTCAGCGCCGAGGAGGCGGCCACTCCGGGCGCCTTGGCGATCTGCGCGGGCACCTGCTCGGACAGGCTCATGTTGTTGGCGGCCCCGATGATGTAGTCGGCCTTCATCGCGCTGGTGACGGCCCGGTCGACGGTGTCGCTGACCGAGGCGCCGATCACGGTGAGCCCGGTGACCAGGGTCAGGCCGATGGTCAGCGCGGCGGCGGTGGCCGCGGTGCGGCGCGGGTTGCGCACCGCGTTCTGCTGGGCGAGCTTGCCCGGGGTGCCGCCGAGACCGCGCAGCAGCGGGCCGACCAGGGCGACCACCGGACGGGAGAGCAGCGGCAGCAGGACGAACACGCCGATCAGGGCCAGGAAGGCGCCGGCGCCGACCGGCAGCCGGCCGCTGTCGTCGCCGGTGGAGGCGCCGAAGCCGATCAGGGCGAGGCCGCCGCCTGCGAGCACCGAGCCGATCGTGTTGCGGACCACCAGGCTCTTCTGGGAGACCGGCTGGTCGCCGCTGCTCATCGCGGCCACAGGGGCGATCCGGGAGGCGCGCATGGCGGGCAGCAGGGCCGACAGGACCGTCACCAGGACGCCGACCACGATCGTCACCACGACGGTGAGCGGCTTGATCACCAGCGAGCCGTTCGGCATGTTCTCGTTCAGCGAGCCGATCAGCGACTGCATCCCGGCGCCGATCCCGACGCCGGCCAGCAGGCCGGCCGCGGCGGAGGCGGTGCCGATCAGCAGGGCCTCGATCAGCACGGACCGGGTGACCTGCTTGCGGCTGGCGCCGATGGCGCGCAGCAGGGCCAGCTCCTTGGTGCGCTGGGCGACCAGCATGGTGAAGGTGTTGGCGATGATGAAGATGCCGACGAAGAGCGAGATGAAGGCGAAGACCAGGAGCATGGTGCGCATGCTGCTGGTGGCCTCGGTGATCATCTTCTGCTCGTCGGCGTTGAGCTTGGCGCCGGTCTCGACGTCGAACTGGTGGCCGGACGGCACCTTGGGCTGGGCCTCGGCGAGCAGCGCGTCCTGGCTGGTGCCGGGCTTGGCGGTGAGCACGACGCTGCTGTAGCGGCCCGGCTCCAGCAGGGTCTGCTGGGCGGTGGCCTTGTCGAAGAGGGTGAGCGTGCCGCCGGTGTTCACCACCGGGTCGTCGGTGGTGAAGACGCCGGTGAGCTTCGCCTCGACGACCGGGCCGTTGGCGGCGACCCGGATGGTGTCGCCGACCTTGTAGCCCGCCTTGTCGGCGGTCCTGCGGTCGAGCGCGACCTCCTTGGCGGTCTTCGGGCCCTGGCCCTCGACCATCGGGTAGCGCGGGTCCTTGCCGTCCTGGCCGGGGGCGAAGTTGGCGCCCTTGGCGGCCCAGACCTGGCCGATCAGGTTGCCCTTCTTGTCGGCGACGCCGGTGAAGCCGCTGACCACGCCGCGGGCGTTGGCGGTGCCCGGCAGGGCGGCCAGCTGCTGGACGGTGGCGTCGGTGAGGGTGGCCGAGCCGCCCTCGCTCTTCTGCCGGGCGGAGGCGTTGGAGCCCGCCGCGCGGTCCACCACCTGGACCGAGACGTCCGAGTAGCTCTTGGAGTTGCTGTCCCGCATGGCCTTGCCGAAGGTGTCGGAGAAGACCATGGTGCCGGCCACGAAGGCGGTGCCGAGCATGACGGCCAGCGCCGTCATCAGCAGTCGGCCCTTGTGGGCCAGCACGTTGCGCAGTGCGGTGCGATACATGGGGTGTCCTGGGAAGAATCGGTGAGCGGGCTACGGCTGCCGGTGTGTCAGCTGGTGCGGCCCTTGGCGTCGAAGCGGCGCATGCGGTCCAGGACGGTGTCGGCGGTGGGGTGGTGGAGCTCGTCGACG